>NZ_JBNQFT010000014.1:0-113774 GCF_050321925.1 Rhodococcus sp. IEGM1339 | reverse complement strand
CCAGCGGCGGGCGGCGGTGGCGTTGGAGAGGGTTTCGAGGGTGGAAAACGTCTTCGACGCGACGATGAACACGGTCGTCGCCGGGTCCAGGTCGGCCAGTGCCGCGGTCAGATCGGCGGGGTCGACGTTGGAGACGAACCGCGTCGCCGGCCCGTCGTGGAAGCGCCGCAGTGCGCGGGTGACCATTGCCGGGCCGAGATCGGAGCCGCCGATGCCGATGTTGACCACCGTGGTGATCTGCTGCCCGGTGGCGCCGCGCCAGTCGCCGCTGCGGAGGCGGTCGGTGAACTCGCCCATCCGGTCGAGCACGGCGTGGACATCGGCGACGACATCGACCCCATCGACGATCAACTGCGCATCGCGGGGCAGACGCAGGGCGGTGTGCAGCACCGCCCGATCCTCGGTGACGTTGATGTGCGCACCCGAGAGCATCGCCTCCCGAGCCGCGGCGATCCCCGCGGTGTCGGCGAGCTCGAGCAGGGCCTGCACGACCGGGGTGTCGAGGCGTTGTTTGCTGAAATCGATCACCAGATCCCCGGCAGGGACCGTCAACGCCGAGACCCTGTCGGGTTCGGTGGTGAACAACTGCCGCAGCGACACCGATTCGAGCCGGTCGCGATGGTCTTCCAGAGCTTTCCACGGTGCCGTTGCGGTTACGTCGCTCATGTCGTCGACAGTAGTGCGCCCCGACACGGTGCGCCCGGTGTGCAACTGGGCCCCGGTGTGTGACGAAGGGATCCCTCGGTTTCCCACAGCGAGCGACCGCGACGCGCATGATGGGGCATATGAATGCTGCAGAACTGATTCGGTCCGTCCCCACCGACCTGTTCCTCGGCGGTGAGTGGGTGGCGGCCGAGAACGGAGCCACCTTCGGAGTCCACGATCCCGCGACCGGTGACGAACTCACCCGTGTCGCCGATGCCGCGCCCGGTGATGCCTTGCGGGCCCTCGACGCGGCCGTCGCGGCCGGTCCGGAATGGGCTGCGACCCCGCCGCGAGAACGCGCCGAACTGTTGCGGACGGTGTGGCGGAAGATCACCGAACGCGCCGACGACTTCGCGCTGCTCATGACACTCGAGATGGGTAAGGCACTACCGGAGAGCCGATCGGAGGTGACCTACGGCGCCGAATTTCTGCGATGGTTCTCCGAGGAGGCGGTCCGCATCGCCGGTCGCTACACGCCCGCCCCTGCCGGCACCGGTCGCGTTCTCGTGACGAAACAACCCGTCGGTCCCTGCCTGGCCATCACACCGTGGAACTTCCCGCTCGCGATGGGAACCCGCAAGATCGGTCCCGCCCTCGCGGCGGGATGCACGATCATCGTCAAGCCCGCGTCCGAGACGCCCCTCACGATCCAGCTGCTCGCGCAGCTCTTCGACGAGGCAGGACTACCCAAGGGTGTCCTGTCGGTGCTCCCGTCTTCACATGCCGGTGAGGTCACCGGGCCGCTCCTCGAGGATCCCCGGCTGCGCAAGCTCACCTTCACCGGCTCCACCGAGGTCGGGCGCATGCTCGCCGAGAAGGCCGGTCGTTCGCTGCTGCGCACCTCGCTCGAGCTCGGAGGCAACGCGCCGTTCGTCGTCTTCGAGGACGCCGACCTCGACGCCGCGGTCGAGGGCGCGGTGGCAGCCAAGCTGCGCAACGGGGGAGAGGCATGCACGGCCGCGAACCGCTTCCACGTCCACAACTCGGTGCGCGACGCCTTCGTCGCCAAGCTCACCGAACGCATGGCGTCGTACAAGCTCGGGCCGGGAACGGACCCCGACGCGACGCTGGGCCCCCTGGTCAACGAGAACCAGAAGAAGACCGTGATCGAACTCGTGCAGGACGCGGTGTCGGCGGGTGCCTCGGTGCGCCTGGGCGGTGAACCCGCGGACGGACCGGGATGGTTCTACCCGGCCACCGTGCTCGACGACGTGCCGAAGCAGGCCCGCATCCTGCAGGAAGAGGTCTTCGGGCCGGTCGCGGCCGTCACCGGCTTCGACACCGAGGAGGAAGCCCTCGCAGCGGCGAACGATACCCGCTACGGGCTCGCTGCCTACATTTTCACGCGCGACCTCGACCGGGCCCTGCGCGTGTCGCATGCGCTCGAAACGGGCATCGTCGGTGTGAACCGCGGTGTCGTCTCGGATGTCGCGGCCCCCTTCGGCGGAATCAAGGATTCCGGGCTGGGACGCGAGGGCGGTACCGAAGGCATCGAGGAATTCCTCGAAACCAAGTACATCGCCCTGCAGTAGGGAACTCGGCGATGGTCGGGACGGCCTCGCCGTCAGTGACGCGGACGGCCTCGCCGTCAGTGACGCGGACGGCCTCGCCGTCAGTGACGCGGACGGCCTCGCCGTCAGTGACGCGTACGGCCTCGCCGTCAGTGACGCGGACGGCCACGCCGTTAGTGGCCCAGGCGGCCACGCCCGAGGCGGAGCAGCAGCATCGCCAGGGTGTGGCCTTCCTGGCCCAACTCGCTGAACCGCTCGAGGACCTTCATCTCGCGGCTGTGCACGAGACGGGTACCGCCGGACGCCATGCGGGTACGCCCGATCATGCGGGAGACCTCGGTGCGGCGCTTGACCGCGGCCAGGATCTCGGCGTCGAGACGATCGATCTCCTTGCGGAGCTCCTCGATCTCGGCCTCGGTGGGCACTGCGGTGTCGTCGGTCGCGGCCGGTGTTCCGGCGTTCGCCTGGTCCGGCTCGCCGGAAAGGGAAGAATCGATGTGCGTGCTCATGTCGTCTCCTCGCATCTGCTCTGAAGGATCGCCCGTATGGGAGCGGCTGTTACCGGTATCGGGTCGGGCCGGCAGTCGGGAATCGACAGCGACAACCGGAACTCGATCCGAGCCTGCAAAGGACAGAAGACATGATCTCCAGTTTGCCACTCACCATGTAGGCCCTGCCACTCGGCTTGATCGACTGTGTGGTCCGGATCCGTTGTCCGAACGGTCCGGTAGTTTGGTGAAACGATGAACACTCCCGTCGCGCTCGCAAACTCCCGCCCCGGATCCGATGCTCTTCTCGAAGGGCTCAATCCGCAGCAGCGAGAAGCGGTCACGCACGAAGGAGCCCCGCTGCTGATCGTCGCGGGCGCGGGCTCCGGCAAGACTGCGGTGCTCACGCGTCGCATCGCCTATCTGCTGGCCGAGCGCGGCGTCGTCCCTGGTCAGGTGCTCGCCATCACGTTCACCAACAAGGCCGCCGCCGAGATGCGCGAGCGGGTGGCGGCTCTGGTGGGACCGCGCGCGAATGCGATGTGGGTCTCGACCTTCCACTCGAGCTGCGTCCGGATCCTGCGCGCGCAGGCGGGTCTGCTGCAGGGCATGAATTCGAATTTCACGATCTACGACGCCGACGATTCCCGTCGTCTGCTCACGATGATCGCGAAGGATCTCGAACTCGACAGCAAGAAGTACTCCGCCCGGCTGCTGTCCACACAGATCTCGAACCTGAAGAACGAATTGATCGGGCCGGAAGAAGCCGCCCACGAGGCGGAGACCGATTCGGCGGCCACCGAACTCACCCGCGTCGTTGCTCGGGTCTACGCGCACTACCAGCAGCGCCTGCGCACGGCGAACGCCTTCGACTTCGACGACCTCATCGGCGAGACGGTGGCGCTGCTGCAGGCTCATCCGCAGGTCGCCGAGTACTACCGGCGCCGGTTCCGTCACGTCCTGGTCGACGAGTACCAGGACACCAACCACGCGCAGTACGTGCTGGTGCGCACCCTCGTGGGCGATCCGGAGGAGGAATCCGCCGTCCTCCCGAGCGAACTGTGCGTGGTGGGCGACGCCGACCAGTCGATCTACGCCTTCCGCGGCGCCACGATCCGCAACATCGAGGAGTTCGAGCGCGACTATCCGCAGGCGCGCACGATCCTGCTCGAACAGAATTACCGCTCCACCCAGAACATCTTGTCGGCGGCCAATTCCGTCATCTCCAAGAACGCGGGTCGCCGCGAGAAGCGGCTGTGGACCGATTCGGGTGAGGGCGAACTCATCACCGGCTACGTCGCCGACAACGAGCACGACGAGGCGCGGTTCGTCGCCGCCGAGATCGACCGGCTCGTCGACGGCGGCGACACCACCTACTCCGACATCGCGGTGTTCTACCGCACCAACAATGCCTCCCGCGCGTTCGAGGACGTCTTCATCCGGCACGGTGTGCCCTACAAGGTCGTCGGCGGTGTGCGGTTCTACGAGCGCAAGGAGGTGCGCGACGTCGTTGCGTACCTGAAGGTGCTCGACAACCCCGACGACACGGTGAGCCTGCGCCGCATCCTCAACACCCCTCGCCGCGGTATCGGCGATCGTGCCGAGGCGTGCGTGGCGGTGCACGCCGAGCGGCTCGGTGTGAGCTTCGGGCAGGCCCTCGCCGACGCCGCGGCCGGCAAGGTCGCGCTGCTGAACACGCGGGCGCAGAAGGCGATCGCCGGTTTCGTCGAGATGATGGACGGCCTGCGGGCGATGCTCGTCGCGAGCGACGCCGACGGCAACGACATGGTGGACATCGGCGACGTCGTCGAGGCGATCCTCGATCGCACCGGATACAGCGCCGAGTTGTCGGCGAGCGACGACCCGCAGGACGGCGCCCGTCTCGACAACCTCCACGAACTCGTCAGCGTGGCAAGGGAATTCAGTGCCGACGTCCGTAACGCGGCCGGGATCGTCGACGACGAACGTGAAGAGGGGGATCCCGAACTAGGATCGCTCGCGGCGTTCCTCGAGAAGGTCTCGCTCGTCGCCGACGCCGACCAGATCCCGGAGAACGAGGCCGGTGTGGTCACGCTGATGACGTTGCACACCGCGAAGGGCCTCGAGTTCCCGGTTGTGTTCGTCACCGGTTGGGAGGACGGCCAGTTCCCGCACATGCGTGCCCTCGGCGATCCGGCCGAGCTGTCCGAGGAACGGCGACTCGCGTATGTCGGCATCACGCGCGCCCGGCGTCGTCTCTATCTCACGCGGGCCGTGTTGCGTTCGTCCTGGGGGCAGCCGCTCACCAACCCGGAATCTCGTTTCCTGCAAGAGATTCCGCAGCACCTCATCGACTGGCGACGCCTCGAGCCCACGCCCGCCCGTGGTCAGGCGATCGGCTCGGGCACTGGTTCACGGTTCGGTGCGGGCGAGCGGCGCGGATCCTCGGGAACACCGAGTTTCGGTGCGGCGCGCGGACGCAACAACCACTTGGTGCTCGACGTCGGCGACCGCGTCAGCCATGACAAGTACGGTCTCGGAACGGTTCTCGAAACTCGGGGCTCGGGCCCCACGGCCACCGTCGTGATCGACTTCGGCAGTGCCGGCAAGGTGCGGTTGATGCTCGTCGGCGGTGTGCCGATGATCAAACTGTGATGCCCTGAAAGCCTGTGTCAGGCGCGGATTCGCACGAAAGAGCGGGTCCGCACCGAAGCGGGAAAGAGGGCGGAACGGGACGCACGCCGAACGTACGGCGGCGAGGTCGGTCAGTCGCGCTGGATGCCGAGGGCGATACCCCGGGTGGCGAGCCACGGGACGGGATCGATCTTGTCGACGCCGTTGAGGTGCACCTCGAAGTGCAGGTGCGGGCCGGTGGAGAAGCCGCGGTTGCCCATGGTGGCGATCTGGTCGCCGGCCATGACGTGTTGACCCACGGTCACCAGGGACTGGTCGATGTGCCCGTACACGGTGATGGTGCCGTCGGCGTGGAGGAGGCGGACCCACATGCCGAAGCCGGAAGCCGGGCCGGAATCGATGACCTCACCGTCGGCGACCGCGAGGATCGGGGTGCCGATGGGGCCTGCGATGTCGACGCCGGCGTGGAGGGTGCCCCAGCGTGCGCCGAAGTTCGAGGTGAACGACCCCGCGGCGGGGAGGACGAACAGCGGGCGACGGGCCGCGGCCTCGCGTGCAGCGCGTTCCTCGCTGAATCGCTGGCCCTTGGCCAGGAGATTCGAGAACTGCGACAGGTCGTTCGGGTCGGCGATGTTGAGCACTTGCGGGGCCTGCGACGGCTCGGCGTCGGCGCTCGGCGCGAACTGTGCGGCCTGCGGCACTGCGGTGGCCGTGATGATCGAGGAATCGGCTTCGCCGGCGGCGAGAGCGACCTCGGAGTGCTCGGTGTTCTGTCCCGGACCACCATTGGCTGCGGCCTGGCCCGCGGCGACCACGGCGCCTGCGGCGACCGCGAAGACTGCGGCGCGGCCCTTGAGGGCAGTGGGGGGAGTGGGAAGTCGATGGGCTCCACCGCGGGATGCGGGAGCGGTGACGTCGGTGCTCTCGTCGCGACGATCCTGCGCGAAGCGGTCGTCGCGGACGGCATGGCCGAAGGAGTCGGAGTAGTAGGTGGGCTCGGAACCGGGGCCGGTGTTACGGAAGTCCATCGTGGCGGCTTCCCAGGCATTCCAGTCTTCGGGTGCCGATTCGGGACGGCGGGTTCGGCTCTCGGCACTCGGGTTACCAGAGCGCATCGCCATCCTCCGTTCGTGACCTCATCGTTACTTCGACCAGGCGACGGTAACGAAGTGATCGCGGGGGTGGCAAGCCGTAGTTCGTCCGGCGGACGTTATGTGAGTGGCATCACAGTGCAAACCGGGGCAAATTGGGACATTCCCCAGCGGCCGGAGTTCCAAACACTGTTTTCCGACACGTCACGAGTCTGTTGCATCGCGGCAGCGTGGGATCCGGTGTCGGGGAGCGAGTGGGTACCTGTCATTCTGAACCGAGTGCTCCGCTCGAACGTGGCGCCCGCCACGTCCCGGGAGGGGAACTGTGAAGTCGTTCCCGGACCTACGCGCGCGTGACCTGTGCCACATGGGACTGCCGCGCGTGATCCGCGGCCCGGCCGAGAAACTAGAGTCCGAAACGACCCGCTCGATACCCCGGAGCGGGCGTGAACGCAGACGAGACGGTGAGCAGATGGATCTCTTCGAATATCAGGCGAAGGAACTCTTCGCCAAGCATGACGTGCCGACGTCGGCCGGCCGTGTTACCGACACTGTCGCCGGTGCCCGCGAGATCGCGGAGGAAATCGGCAAGCCGGTCATGGTCAAGGCCCAGGTCAAGGTCGGCGGCCGCGGCAAGGCCGGTGGCGTGAAGTACGCCGCCACCGCAGACGACGCGCAGACCCACGCCGAGAACATCCTCGGGCTCGACATCAAGGGTCACATCGTCAAGAAGCTCCTGGTCGCCGAGGCCAGCGACATCGCGGAGGAGTACTACATCTCCTTCCTGCTCGACCGCACCAACCGCACCTACCTGGCGATGTGCTCGGTCGAGGGCGGCATGGAGATCGAAGAGGTCGCCGCCACCAAGCCGGAGCGCCTCGCCAAGGTCCCCGTCGACGCCGTCAAGGGTGTCGACCTCGCGTTCGCGCGCGAGATCGCCGAGAAGGGCCACCTGCCCGCCGAGGTCCTCGACGCCGCAGCCGTGACCATCCAGAAGCTGTGGGAGGTCTTCGTCAAGGAAGACGCTCTTCTCGTGGAGGTCAACCCCCTCGTCCGTACCCCGGACGACCAGATCCTCGCCCTCGACGGCAAGGTCACCCTGGATGCCAACGCCGACTTCCGTCAGCCCGGCCACGCCGAGTTCGAGGACAAGGACGCCACGGATCCCCTCGAGCTCAAGGCCAAGGAGAACGACCTCAACTACGTCAAGCTCGACGGCGAGGTCGGAATCATCGGTAACGGCGCCGGCCTGGTCATGTCGACCCTCGACGTCGTCGCCTACGCAGGCGAGAAGCACGGCGGCGTCAAGCCCGCCAACTTCCTCGACATCGGTGGCGGCGCCTCTGCGGCCGTCATGGCTGCCGGTCTCGACGTCATCCTGAACGACGCTCAGGTCAAGAGCGTGTTCGTCAACGTCTTCGGTGGCATCACCGCGTGCGACGCGGTCGCGAACGGCATCGTCAAGGCCCTCGAGATCCTCGGCGACGAGGCCAACAAGCCGCTGGTCGTCCGCCTCGACGGCAACAACGTCGACGAAGGTCGCCGCATCCTCGCCGAGGCCAACCACCCGCTGGTCACGGTCGTCGCCACCATGGACGAGGCTGCCGACAAGGCGGCCGAACTCGCCTTCGCAGCGAAGTAAAGGGACACACAGAACAATGGCAATCTTCCTTACCAAGGATTCCAAGGTCATCGTCCAGGGCATCACCGGCGGCGAGGGCACCAAGCACACCGCGCTCATGCTCAAGGCCGGCACCCAGGTCGTCGGCGGCGTGAACGCCCGCAAGGCCGGCACGACGGTCTCGCACACCGACAAGGACGGCAACCCGGTCGAGCTCCCCGTCTTCGGCTCCGTCGCCGAGGCCATGAAGGAGACCGGCGCCGATGTCTCGATCGCGTTCGTTCCCCCGGCCTTCTCGAAGGACGCCATCGTCGAGGCCATCGACGCGGAGATCCCGCTGCTCGT
The DNA here is from genome assembly GCF_050321925.1 of Rhodococcus sp. IEGM1339. NCBI lineage: Bacteria > Bacillati > Actinomycetota > Actinomycetes > Mycobacteriales > Nocardiaceae > Rhodococcus > Rhodococcus sp. IEGM1339. Next base: position 105,400 of record NZ_JBNQFT010000014.1, on the reverse strand, counting down.
GGTCATCACCGAGGGCATCCCGGTGCAGGACTCCGCCTACGCTTGGGCGTACAACGTCCAGAAGGGCAACAAGACCCGCATCATCGGCCCCAACTGCCCCGGCATCATCACCCCGGGTGAGGCGCTCGTCGGCATCACCCCGGCGAACATCGCCGGCAAGGGTCCGGTCGGCCTCGTCTCGAAGTCGGGCACCCTGACCTACCAGATGATGTTCGAGCTGCGCGAGTACGGCTTCTCGACCGCCATCGGCATCGGCGGCGACCCGGTCATCGGCACCACCCACATCGATGCCATCGAGGCGTTCGAGAAGGACCCGGAGACCAAGGTCATCGTCATGATCGGCGAGATCGGCGGCGACGCCGAGGAGCGCGCGGCCGATTACATCAAGGCCAACGTGACCAAGCCCGTCGTCGGCTACGTCGCAGGCTTCACCGCTCCCGAGGGCAAGACCATGGGCCACGCCGGCGCCATCGTCTCGGGCTCCTCGGGCACCGCTCAGGCCAAGAAGGACGCTCTCGAGGCGGCCGGCGTGAAGGTCGGCAAGACGCCGTCCGAGACCGCTGCGCTCGCTCGCGAGATCCTGCAGTCGCTCTGACAGCAGCGTCGCCTTCCGTGCGCGCCTTCCGGTGGCGTTCCGCCATCGGGAGGCGCGCACGCGCCGTTTCAGGAGTCGATCCAGTCGACTCCCGCGGGTTCGAGTTCGCCCGCCCCGGACGTCAGTGACGCCACCCAGCCCTCCAGTGCGCTCCGCTCGCGCCCCGCGACGGTGAGGACCACCCGGTCCGCATAGGCCGCGTCGAGCACTGCGACCCCGCGGCCGCGCAGTTCCGCCTCCACGCGACCCGCTTCGCCGTGATCGATCGCGAGGGTGAACTTCTCCTGCTGCCTGCGCTCGACGAGGGGCGCCTCGTCCAAGGCCGTCGCGACCGCACCCGAGTACGCGCGCACCAGCCCGCCCGCGCCGAGCTTGATCCCTCCGAACCATCGGGTTACCACCACCGCGACGTTCACCAGATCCCGGTGGTGCAGGACCTGCAGCATCGGGATGCCGGCCGTGCCGCCCGGCTCCCCGTCGTCGCTCGACCGCTCGGCACGCGCCGACGGGTCGTCACCCACCACGAACGCCCAGCAGTGATGTCGGGCATCGGGATACAGTCGGCGTTGTTCGTCGACGAAGGCGAGCGCGGCGTCGGCCGTGTCGACACGACGAACCGCGGCGAGGAAACGCGAGTGCTTCACCTCCGTCTCGATCACGACGTCGGGGCCCGGGGCGAGAGTGTGCGGCATGGACCCCATTCTCTCGGGTAGTCCCTAGGCTGTTGACTGCAGGACGAGTGACCGACACACACCGATCGACGGCAGGAGAATCGATGACATTCCCCGCAGGCGCATCCGCCCAGAGCAAGGTGGTGCCGTTGTTGCTGCCACTCGCGGTGGCCGTGCTCGGTGCCGTGAACTTCCTCCTCGGCCTCACGCCCTTCGTGAACATCACCTTCGGCTCGCAGGTGGCGCTCACGTCCTTCGATTTCGGCTTCGCCGTCGTGCCGCTGGCCTTCCTGCTCTTCGGCGGTGTGAGCGCGGCGCTGTCGCTGCTCCCCGGCCAGGACCTGCGTGCGGTGGCCGTCGCGGCGTCGGGCGTCGGTTTCGTGACATCCCTGTTCCAGCTCTTCCATCTGCCCGAGGACACCGGGATCGCGTGGGGCGGCGTGACGATCCTCGTCCTCGGTTTCCTGCAGTTCGCGCTGGCGCTCGTCGCATTGCTGTTCGGCCTCGGCATCCTCGTGTCCGGCCGGTCGGGTGAGCGGAGTTCCTTCGGGTCGCCGCAGAGCGCCGGGCAGTACCAGGGATTCGGGACCGGTGCGGGAACAGGTCAGCCCCAGGGCTCCGGTTCGCCGCAGATTTACGGTCCGCAGGGATACGGCCAGCCCTACGGCTCGCAGCAGGGAGCCGTCGGGCAGTCCCAGTTCGGTGCGCCGCATCCCGGACACCAGGCGTATCCCGGACAGCAGACGTCGGGGGAGTACTCCGGCGCGCAGCAGTATTCGGGGTCGCAGCAGTACGGCGGTTCCCAGCAGTATCCGGACGCCCAGCAGTACGGCGGGCAGCAGTACAGCGGAGCCCAGCAGTTCCCCGGTTCCCAGCAGTTCCCGGGCGCTCAGCAGTTCCCGGGCGCTCAGCAGTACGGCGGGGGAGCACAGTATTCCGGTGCCCAGCAGTACGGCGCCGGCCAGCAGTACACGGGTGCGCAGCCGACCCAGCAGTACCCGGTCCAGGAACCGCACGGCGCTCAGGACTCGACGGACCACACCGACACCCGGGCGGACGGCCCAGCCACCCGGGCGGACGGCACAGTGTCCGATGACGACACGACGGGCACGGAACGTCGCGAGGAGACCGGGACCACTGCGACCGGCGACCAGGACGCCACGCAGGCCTTCCGCGCACCGGACGACCAGCGGTGATCGGCGCGCCTGACACCACGATCGCCGTGTCGGTGACACTCTCGAACCGATGACTTCGACGCTCGGCCGGTCCACCCGGCACGTTCCAACCGACGACGACAGCCTGGACCCGGAGCGGTTTCGCATCCTGCTCGGCACCGCGGCCCGCGTTCCGGCGGTGACGCTCGCCGTCGTGGCCACCATCGTGGTGACGACGATGGTCGTCGCCAACAGCGACCTCACCGGCATCTACGCTGCGATCGCCGGCACGTGGCTCGCACTGCACCAGGTGACGCTCACGATCGACGGCACGTCGCTCGGTGTGCTGCCGCTGCTGCCCACCGCGGTCCTGGTGTGGCAGGCGGCGCGCGGGTGTGCGTCCGCGGCCGACGCGCTCGTCGAGAACAGTGGGTACGCCCTCGACCGTCAGGATGTCTCGCGCATCACCGTCGCCGTCCTCGCCGGCCCGCTACTGGTGACCGCGGCGTCGCTGATCGTGCTGCAGGATGCGGCGAGCGTGCTGCCGGTGACGCCTCCGAATGCAGCTGCCGCGCTCGCGTGGGTCACCGCCATCTACCTGGCCGCGGCTCTCATCGGTATCGGCTCCCGTGTGTGGAAGCCGCTGGTGCGCTACTACTCGGCTCCCGATTGGCTCGTGCTCGCCTTCCGTCCGGCACTGCGGGTGCTGCTGGGGATGTTCGCCCTCGGTGGGGTGGCGGTCGTCGCCGGACTGTTGTGGTCGTGGAACGTCGTCGGTGAACTGCTCGCGCGCGGGGATCACTGGACCGGCGTGCTGGGGCTGACGGTGATGTCGATCCTGTACCTGCCCAACGTCATCATCGGTGCCGCGGCCGTTCTGGCGGGCAGCACCGTGCACGTCGGCGACATCCACCTGAGCCTGTTCGAGGCGACGAGCGGTGACCTCCCGGCGCTGCCGGTGCTCGCGGCGGTCCCCTCGGGTCCGGCCGCAGCGTTCTGGCCGGTGCTGCTGGCCGTTCCGGCGACGGTCGGTGCGCTGCTCGGACGTTTCGCCGCGCAGCGAACCCTGCAGGCGAAGGCCGACGGTGCCCCGGTGGGCAGCGCCGACGCTTCATGGACGGTGCTCGCTGCCGCAGCGGGCGCCGGACTCGTCACGGCGCTGGCGACCTGGGTTGCGGGCGGCCCGCTCGGCGTCTTCGGAACGGTCGGCGCCAACTGGTGGCTCGCCGGCATCCTCGTCTTCGCCTGGTCGGGCCTGCTCGGCATCATCACGGCGCAGCTGCTCGTGTGGCGCGAAGGACGATTGGCCGCGGTGGCACTGCGCGCCGACACCGAGGTGGACGAGGAGACCTCGGAGGATGCGACGGACGCGGCCGAGGCCGACGACGCCGCTGATGCAGGAGCCGACAGAGAACTCGAGGCGGCCGAGAACGAGACCTCGGCACTCGAAGCTCCTGTGGCAGAGGACACCACCGCCGCCGAGCGCGAGGTGGCAGAAGTCGACGAGGACGAAGCCGCCGCAGTCGACGAGGACGAGGCTGCCGAGGACGACGCGGAGAGCCTCGAAGAGGATGCGGACGCCGACGACGTCATCGACGCCGAGGTGGTCGAGGTCGTCGACGAGGATGACGCCGAGGACGACGACGAGCCCGCCGAGGAGGTCGCGAACAAGACCGAAAAGGGTGCCGACTAGGCTCTCCTACGGCCGGTCGATCGGCCGACCCACCTCGACTTCACAGGAGTGGACCCTGACTGCCTCGCGTGACCAGCTGCCGCCCACCGCGCCGGCGCGGCTCGTCGTCCTCGCTTCGGGCACGGGCAGCCTCTTGCGTTCGCTGCTCGACGCCACCCGGACCGACGGATATCCCGCGACAGTCGTCGCTGTCGGTGTCGACCGCGAATGCCCCGCCGAAGGGCACGCCGCCGACGAGGAGATCCCCTCGTTCCGCGTCGCGTTGCGCGACTTCGAGGACCGCACCGCGTGGGACCGCGCGCTGACCGACGCGGTCGCCGCCCACGAACCCGACCTCGTGGTGTCCGCAGGCTTCATGAAGATCCTGGGTTCGGCGTTCCTGGAACGGTTCGCCGGCCGCATCATCAACACTCATCCCGCGCTGCTGCCGTCGTTCCCCGGCGCGCACGCCGTCGCCGACGCCCTGGCCTACGGCGTCAAGGTCACCGGTTCGACGGTGCATCTCGTCGACGGGGGAGTCGACACCGGACCGATCCTCGCGCAGGAAGCCGTGCAGGTGCTCGACGACGACGACGAGGACACCCTGCACGAGCGCATCAAGGTTGTGGAGCGGCGGCTGCTGGCCGAGATGGTCGCCGCCGTCGCCACCCGTGGAGTTGTTTCCGATGGACGAAAGGCCGTGATCCCCGGTGACCGAACGTAAGACTGTGCGCCGCGCGCTGGTCAGCGTGTACGACAAGAGCGGGCTGGTGGAGCTGGCGACAGGGCTCCACGCGGCAGGTGTCGAGCTGGTCTCGACCGGCTCCACGGCCAAGACCATCGCCGACGCAGGCGTGCCGGTGACGAAGGTCGAGGAACTGACCGGCTTCCCCGAGTGCCTCGAGGGCCGGGTGAAGACCCTGCACCCGCGCGTGCACGCCGGCATCCTCGCCGACACCCGCAAGCAGGACCACCTCGATCAGATCGCCGATCTGGGCATCGAGGCGTTCGAACTCGTCGTCGTGAACCTCTACCCGTTCACGCAGACGGTCGCCTCGGGTGCGAGCCCCGACGAGTGCGTCGAGCAGATCGACATCGGTGGCCCGTCGATGGTGCGTGCCGCGGCGAAGAACCACCCGTCGGTCGCGGTCGTCGTCGACCCGGCCGCCTACGGTGACGTGCTCGCCGCCGTCGAGGGTGGCGGTTTCACCCTCGAGCAGCGAAAGCGTCTTGCCGCGCAGGCGTTCCAGCACACCGCCGCCTACGACGTCGCGGTGGCGAGCTGGATGAACAGCGATTACGCGGCGCCCGAGGGCGACGAGTCGCAGTTCCCGGCGTGGACCGGCGCTACCTGGACCCGCGCGAATGTCCTTCGCTACGGCGAGAACCCGCACCAGGCCGCGGCCCTGTACGTGAACGAGGCCGGTGAGCCGGGGCTCGCGCAGGCCGAGCAGTTCCACGGCAAGGAGATGTCCTACAACAACTACCAGGACGCCGACGCCGCCTGGCGCGCCGCGCACGACCACAGCGAGCCGTGCGTCGCGATCATCAAGCACGCCAATCCGTGTGGCATCGCGATCGCCGACGACATCGCCACCGCGCACCGCAACGCGCACGAGTGCGATCCGGTCTCGGCCTTCGGTGGCGTCATCGCCGCCAACCGTGAGGTGAGCGTCGAGATGGCGGAGCAGGTCGCCGAGATCTTCACCGAGGTGATCATCGCCCCGTCGTACGCCGACGGGGCTGTCGACGTGCTCTCCCGCAAGAAGAACATCCGCATCCTGCGCGCCGATTCGCCGAAGTCGGCTCCGGTCGAGATCCGTCAGATCTCCGGCGGGCTGCTCCTGCAGGAGCGCGACGTGCTCACCGCGGACGGCGACTCCACCACCAACTGGCAGCTCGCGTGCGGCGAGGCAGCCGACGAGGCCACGCTGCGCGATCTCGAATTCGCCTGGCGCGCATGCCGTGCAGTGAAGTCCAACGCGATCCTGCTGGCCTCGGGCGGCGCGACCGTCGGTGTCGGCATGGGTCAGGTCAACCGCGTCGACTCGGCGCGACTCGCCGTCACCCGTGCGGGTGATCGTGTCGCCGGGTCGGTGGCCGCGTCGGATGCCTTCTTCCCGTTCGCCGACGGTCTACAGGTGCTGACCGAGGCCGGCGTGAAGGCGATCGTGCAGCCGGGTGGCTCGGTGCGCGACAACGAGGTCATCGAGGCCGCTCGCGAGGCCGGCGTGACGCTGTACCTCACCGGCGCGCGGCACTTCGCGCACTAGTCACGAACACACACGCGCGGCACCCACGCGCATCGTCGCTCAGGCGGCGTGCGCGTGGGTGCCGTTGTCGTGCGCGGTGGGTTCGACGGTGCGCTTGCCGCGCCCCTCGGAGATGACGAGCTTGGCAGCGCCGCGGTCGAGCAGCTCGCGGATGAGATCCGCGGAGGCGGCGCCGCTCTCGGTACCGCCGACCCGGCTCAGGTCGATGGTGATGGCGTGACCGGTGAGGTCTTCGGGCAGTTCGGTCGACACGGTGCCGCCGGATTCGATTCTCAGTTTCATGGTGTTTCTCCTATCGAGGTGATCTTGTACGGGTCGCGGTCGGGGATAGAGAAAGGGCACCCGGGGCGTATGTGCCCCGAGTGCCCGAGAACGAGTCGTCGTGTGACTTCTATTCTCGGGATCGCTCCGCCGCGAAGTGGAAGAAGAAGTGAGAAAACGGTACGGAACAACCGGCTACGTACATGTGCTTGTATCGCATCGGACCGTACCTTTCTCATGTGAACCAGTTGGTTAACGGATGACCATACACGAACAACGCGGAATGGACATTTGTTATTTCCGCGTCGTCCGTGCGTGGGGGTGGGCCGATCAGCCCCTCAGCTTGTCGAGCCACGCCTCGAAACCGGACGTGAACTCGTCGGAGAAGGGCAGGTCGGCGACGTAGTCGGCGCCCGTCGACTGCTGGTCGCCGATGTCCTTGAGTACGTGGTTGGTGCGCGTCATGCGCAGCGACGTCAGACGGGTGTGGACGAGTGCCGCGTCGAGCGCGTCGACGTCCTCGACCCGCACCTGGATGTCCTTGGACGAGACCGCGGTGAGCACCGGCAGGTCGCCGGCGACCTGTGCGGCGAGCATCCGCGGATCGAGCGCGTCCTCCTCGGCGAGTGCCTTCGCGTTGGTGGGGACGAGCCCGGCGTTGCGCAGCGGCTCGGGGAGAGTGTCGCTGAGGGTGCCGTCGGCGCGGAGCGACTCGACCGCGCCGGTGAGCGCGACCCGCAGTTCATCGGCGATCTGGACGGGAAGTTGTCCCGCGGCGACGACGGCGTCGAGCTGTGCGTCGATCTGGGCGGTCAGCAGGTCGAGCAGGCGCACGGCGAGCGGTTCGAGCAGGCCGAGTCCGGCGATCGAGTCGTTGTCCTGGGCGAGCGACAGCGCGATCAGCGCGCCCTCGCTGTGCCCGACGACGTAGAGCCGCTCCGGGTCGACCCCGCGCTGCGAACCGAGGAAGGCGAGCGCATCGGCGGCGCCGTCGATGAATGTCGAGAAACCGAGATCGGCGACGTCCTCGACGCTGTACGGGCCGAGCGCGGTCACACCGCTGCCGAGCTTGTCGTAGCGCAGACTCGCGAATCCCTTGCGTTCGAGCACGTCGGCGAGATGCCGCAGGGTGCCGATCGATCCGGGGAGCAGTGCGCTGTCGCCGTTGCGGTCGGTGGGACCGCTGCCGGCGAGCAGCAGCACGGCGGGCACCGGACCCCTCATGGAGACGGGTACCCGCAGGCTGCCGTGCAGGGTCACGTCGCCGCTGGAAAAGGTGATCTCGGTGTCCGACATGTCATGTGTCTATCAGAAGTCGCCGGACCGGCCCGTGTCGAGGGCGCCGCGGTGTGGCGTCGGTTTCGTGCGTGACGAACGGGCCCGGCGTACCCGACGGTAGCCCCGTACGCCGAGCCATCCGAACAGCGCCAGCAGCGGGACGACGAGCAGGGGAGCGAGCAGCGCGATCAGCGACGTGACGAACGAGGCGACGCTCTCGACGATCGACAGCACCGGGTTGCCGAAACCGGCGGTGGTCGTGGTACTCGCGACCCGCGTGCCCGTCTGCGCCGTGCTCACCGCCAGGGCGGTCGGGGCGCCGATGACGATGCCCGCGAGTGCCGCCATCGCGGGATCGAGACTCGCGAAGGCCGCCCACGCCGCAAGCGCACCCGCGACCGGTCGGGTCACCGTGCCGAGGGCGGACAGTGCGTTGTCCACGAGCGGCACGAGGTCGGCGACGACCTCCACGGCGGTGGCGATCGTCAGGGCGACGAGCGCCGAGGTGGACCCGAGCCACTGCATCGATTCGTTGAGGACGACCCCGAAGAGTTCGAAGTGGACCGCGGCCGACAGGAGCAGCAGCGGCAGGAAGGTGCGCAGCCCGGTGGCGGCCGCGAGCCCCAGCCCGAGCAGGGCCGCCAGGATCCAGGTGTCCATGCGGCGAGTGTAGGCGGACCGGTCGCGGGATCGCGGATGCCGAAACGGCGGTTCGGTCGTACCTTGGGTGAGGTGACGTCACCCACACCGCGCCCCTCCACGGTCGGCGAGCTCCGCGCCTCCGGCCACGTGCAACGGTCCGTCAAGGACGAGATCCGGCACAACCTGCTCGCTGCGCTGCGCGACGGTACCGATCCGTGGCCCGGCATCCTCGGTTTCGAGGACACCGTCGTCCCGCAGCTCGAACGCGCCCTCATCGCCGGTCACGACGTGGTCCTGCTCGGCGAACGCGGTCAGGGCAAGACCCGCCTGCTACGTACCCTGCCGCTGCTGCTCGACGAATGGACCCCGGTCATCGCCGGTTCGGAGCTCGGCGAGCATCCCTACGAGCCCATCACCCCGGCGTCGATCCGCCGGGCCGCCGAACTCGGCGACGACCTGCCCGTCGCGTGGCGGCACCGCAGCGAGCGGTACGCCGAGAAGCTCGCGACGCCCGACACTTCGGTCGCCGACCTCGTCGGCGACGTCGACCCCGTGAAGGTCGCCGAGGGCCGCAGCCTCGGTGATCCGGAGACGATCCACTTCGGTCTCGTGCCCCGCGCGCACCGCGGCATCGTCGCCGTCAACGAACTGCCCGACCTGGCCGAACGCATCCAGGTGTCGCTGCTCAACGTCATGGAGGAACGCGACATCCAGGTGCGCGGTTACACGTTGCGCCTGCCCCTCGACGTGTTGCTCGTGGCGAGTGCGAACCCCGAGGACTACACGAATCGCGGCCGCATCATCACTCCGCTCAAGGACCGCTTCGGAGCGGAGATCCGCACGCACTACCCGACGCGACTCGAGGACGAGATCGCCGTCATCGAGCAGGAGGCGCATCTGCAGGCCCGCGTCCCCGACTATCTGCTCGAGATCCTGGCACGGTTCACCCGGCTGCTGCGCGAATCGACGTCCGTCGACCAGCGTTCGGGTGTCTCTGCACGGTTCGCCGTCGCCGGCGCCGAGACCGTCTCGGCCGCGGCCCTGCATCGCGGTGCGGTCCTCGGCGAGGACGATCCGGTCGCGCGTCCCGTCGATCTCGGCGCCGTCGTGGAGGTGCTCCGAGGCAAGGTCGAGTTCGAATCCGGCGAGGAGGGAAGGGAATTCGAGATCCTCGATCATCTCCTCCGGCGCGCGACGGCCGAAACGGCCCGCTCGCGACTCGCGGGCGTCGATCTCGGGTCGCTCGTCTCCGCCGTCGAGCAGGGCGAGCCGGTGGTCACCGGTGAGCGGATCACCGCGAAGGTGCTGCTCGACGAACTCCCCGAACTGCCTGTGCTCGATGCCGTCGCCGAACGGCTCGGTGCCACCGACACCGGAAGTCGCGCTGCAGCAGTGGAACTCGCCCTCGAAGGTCTGTATCTGGCACGGCGCATCGCCAAGGACACCGGCGACGACGGCTCGGCGGTGTACTCCCGATGAGCAGGTCCGCCCGCTATGGTCCGTATACCGGGGGCGATCCGCTCGCCCCACCGGTGGACCTGCGCGACGCGCTCGCCGCGATCGGCGACGACGTCATGGCCGGCGCCTCACCCAAGCGCGCCCTGCGGGAGTTGCTGCGCCGCGGTCACGACGGTATGCGTGGCCTCGACAAGCTTGCCGCGCAGGCGAATCGGCGTCGACGGCAGCTGCTCGACCGCACCAACCTCGACGGCACCCTCCAGGAGGTGCGCGAGCTTCTCGATCGCGCCGTGCTCGAGGAACGCAAAGAACTGGCCAGGGCCCTCGACGACGACGCGCGGTTCGCCGAGATGCGGATCGAGGAACTGCCGCCGTCGACGGCGCAGGCCGTGCAGGAACTCGCCGACTACGACTGGCGCAGCGCGCAGGCCCGACAGGATTACGAGAAGATCCGCGACCTGCTCGGCCGGGAGATGCTCGACCAGCGCTTCTCCGGGATGAAGCAGGCGCTCGAGGGGGCCACCGACGAGGACCGGCAACGCATCTCGGAGATGCTCGAGGACCTCAACGACCTGCTCGACAAGCACTCCCGCGGTGAGGACACCGAGGAGGACTTCGAGCAGTTCATGGCCCAGCACGGCGAGTTCTTCCCGGAGAACCCGCAGAACGTCGAGGAACTGCTCGACTCCCTCGCACAGCGGGCCGCGGCGGCGCAGCGGCTGCGCAACTCCCTCACCCCCGAGCAGCGCGACGAACTCGACGCTCTCGCACAGCAGGCGTTCGGATCCCCGGATCTGATGAGCCAGCTCGACCGTCTCGACGGCCACCTGCGGGCCGCGCGTCCCGGCGAGGACTGGACCGGCTCCGAGCAGGTGCGCGGCGAACAGGGCATGGGTCTCGGCGAGGCCACCTCGGCGCTGCAGGAGTTGTCCGAACTCGACCAGCTCGCCGAGCAGCTGTCGCAGCAGTACGCCGGGGCGTCCCTCGACGACATCGACCTCGACGCGCTCGCCCGTCATCTCGGACCCGAGGCCGCGGCCGATGCACGCACCCTCGCCGAACTCGAGAAAGAACTGCAGCGGCAGGGCTTCTTCGACCGCGGTGCCGACGGGCAGTGGCGACTGTCGCCCAAGGCCATGCGCCGGCTCGGCGAAGCGGCGCTGCGCGACGTCGTCAACCGCATCTCGTCGCGCACCGGGCAACGCGAGTCGCGGCGGGCGGGTGTGCTCGGCGAACCGACCGGCGCGTCGAAGGCATGGGAGTTCGGCGACACCGAACCGTGGGACGTCGTACGGACCCTCACCAACGCGACCCTGCGCAGTCCCGGTCTGCCGGTGCGGATGTCGGTGCAGGACGTCGAGGTGATCGAGACCGAGCAGCGGACGCAGGCGGCGGTCGCGCTGCTCGTCGACACGTCGTTCTCGATGGTCATGGACGGTCGCTGGGTGCCGATGAAACGCACGGCCCTCGCGCTCGAGCATCTCGTGTCCACGCGCTTCCGCGGGGATGCGCTGCAGCTCATCGCGTTCGGCCGGCACGCCCGTGTGGTGTCCGCGCCCGAACTCGCCGGGCTCGACGGCGTCTACGAGCAGGGCACCAATCTGCACCACGCCCTGATGCTCGCGGGTCGTCACCTGCGTCGACATCCCAACGCGCAGCCGGTGGTCTTCGTCGTCACCGATGGTGAACCCACCGCTCACCTCGAACCGGACGGCTTCGCGGCCTTCGACTACCCGCCGAGCGAACGCACTCTGGGGCTGACGGTGCGCGAACTCGACCACATCGCGCGGCTCGGCGCCCAGGTCACGATCTTCCGGCTCGGCAGCGATCCGGGGCTCGCGCGGGTCGTCGACGTGCTGGCGCGTCGCGTCGGGGGACGAGTGGTCGCGCCCGATGTCGACGGTCTCGGGGCGGCGGTCGTCGCCGACTACGTGCGGGCCCGTCGGCGGTCGTAGGAACTCGGCGCGAGGCGCCCCGGGAACTCAGTGGCGCACCGACCGCCACGTGGTCGTCGCGGCGGCGGACAGCAGGGCGGCGGTCACCCAGAAGATCGACGCGACACCGGCGACCCCGGCGATCGCGCCGGCCACCATGGGCACCGCGACCTGCCCGAGACGGTTGCCGGTCAATCGCACCGCCAGCGCCGACGCGCGGTCGGCCTGTGCGACGAGTTCGACCACCCACGTCATCGTCAGGGGTTGGCCGACGCCCCAGAACATTCCGCACACGGCGAGCAACGCGCCGATGACCCAGGGATTCGGCACGAGCGGCAGCAGCGCGACCGGCACGATGGTCCCGGCGGTCGAGGAGACGAGCAGCCACCTGCGCGGAATCCGGCGCAACGCCCACGGCAGCAGAGCACGCGAGACGATCGACGCCATGGTGCGGGCGGTGAGCAGGATCGACACCAGGAGCACACCGAACCCGAACTGCTCACCGAGCAACGGCAGGTAGGCCACGACCAGGTCGACCGAGGCGAGGACCACCAGGCTCGACAGCATTGCGGGCTTCATGCCCTTCGTCGCGAGCATCGACAGGATCGACTGCGGCGCGCCGTCCTCCGCGGTGCGACCGGAGCCGGGCGGCTCGCGGAGCCCCAGCACCAGCGGCAGGGAGAGCAGCGAAACCACCGTCATCACCAGCAATGCGCCGGTGGTCTCGACGGATCCGTTGCCGTCGCCGGTGGTCGCGGCGATCACGCCGGAGACGGGCACACCGACGGCCTGACCGACCGACACACCCAGCGTGAGACCGGCGAACCCGCGATCCAGTTGCCCCGGCGGCGACAGGATCGACACGAATGCCTGCCCCGACACCGTGACGAGCAACTGTCCGAGACCGAGCACGACGTTGCCGGCGGCGAGCACGAACAATCCCGAACTGAGAGCGATCAACCCGGCACCGACAGTGGTGACGACGATGCCCGAACGCAGAATGGCGGTCGTGTGCCCGCGGTCCACGACACGTCCCATCCGCACCGCCGCGATCAGCGGAACGATGGCGTAGAGCGCGGTGACGGCACCGATGGTCGTCGCGTCACCGCCCAGCGCGAGAATCCGGTAGGAGACCAGGACACGGATCGACTGGAAGGCCGCGTGCAGCAGGGCCGTGGACAAGCACAGGTACAGCAGCCAGTGACGCGGAGGATGCGGCATATGTCAGGCGCCGGCGGTCACGACCCGGTCGCCGAGCGGCGACTGCAAGGAGACCTCGAGGGCGCCGACGACGGCGACCATGATGCACATGCGGTCCTGCATCTCCGGCAGCGTGCCGCCGAGGAGCGTCACCGTCACCGTGTCGTCCGTTTCGGTGACGGTCGCGTCGACGCCGAAGCACTCGGGGGTGCCCGTCTCGAAGTGCAGGGCGAGCCGGTCGTCGCTCACCCGCGACCACGACAGGATCGTCAGCGGATGCGCATCGACGATGTCGGGTCGCGCCGAGAACGCCGTCGCCCCTGCCGGAACCGGTTCCTCGGGCAGCGCGGGGACGTCCGGTGTACCCGAACTCGATCCGCAGGCCGCGATGAGCAGGCACATCGCGAGGACGGTGATTCCCCGGCAAGCACGGACGACGGAACGCATGGTTCCCACGGTATTCCCGTGTCGCGTGTTCATCACGCCAGCAGGGCGGCGGTCACGCCGATCGCAGGGATGGAGGCGATGGTGGTGACGAGGGCGGCGTCGCGGGCGAGCACCGTGCCGCGACCGTAAGCGCTCGCGTAGACGAACACGTTCTGCGCGGTGGGAAGCGCGGCGACCACCACGACGGCGAACAGCGCATGGCCGTCGAGGCCGAACACGAAACGCCCCATCAGATACGCGAGCACCGGCTGGGCGAGGATCTTGAGCACCGAGGCGAGCGCGATGTCGCGGCGCGGGCTCGTCCCCTTCTCGAGCACCCGGACGCCCTGCAGCGACAATCCGAACGCGAGCAGCGCACCGGGCACCGACGCGCCGCCGAGCAGATGGAACGGCTGCAGCAACGCCTCGGGAGGCGTCCACTCGCTGATCGCGATGGCGAGTCCGGCCGCGGCGGCCAGGACGATGGGGTTCTTGAACGGCGCGAGCAGGGTGTCGAGGAGCGAGACCCCGGCGCGCATCGTCGACAGGTCGAGCATCGTCAGCGCGATGGGGGAGAGCACGACGATCTGGAACAACAACAGGGGCGCGACGAACGACGCGTCGCCGAGCACGAAGACCGCAATGGGGATGCCGAGGTTCGCGGAGTTGACGTAGCCGGCGCACAGCGCGCCGATGGTCGCCTCGGGAACCGCACGTCGCAGCCAGAGCTTCGCGACGACGAAGTGCACGATCGCGACGGCGAACGCCGTGGCCGCTGCGATGTAGAGATTGGGCGAGAAGATCACCGACAGGTCGGACGTCGCGAGCACGTCGAACAGCAGCGCGGGGGTGGCGACGAAGAAGACGAGCCGGCTGAGCACCGTCTGCGCCTCGTGCCCGAGGGTGCCCAGGCGCCCCAGCGTGAAGCCGATGGCGATGATCACGAAGATGACACTGAACCCCGCGATCACACCCGACACGGTTGCCTAGTCTAAGGACCCCGGAGTGTCGTCCCGCCATCGGACCGCAGCGAGCGTCGAGACCGGTGTTGTTTGTGATTCTCGGCCGATCTTCGAAAACAACACCGGTCTCGGGTGCACATACGACGACGCCGCCCCTCCCGATGGGGAGAGGCGGCGTCGGAAGCTACGACCTACTTGCTGCTGACGTAGGGGAGCAAGGCCATCTCGCGGGCGTTCTTCACCGCGACGGCCACCTGACGCTGCTGCTGCGGGGTCAGGCCCGTGACGCGACGGCTGCGGATCTTGCCGCGGTCGGAGACGAAGGTGCGGAGCAGATTGACGTCCTTGTAGTCGACGTACTCGATCTTCGCCGCGAAGAGGGGGTTCTTCTTGGGCTTGCGTCCCTCTACGGCACGCGACTTCTTCGACGGTCCTCGCTTGACTGCCATATCTCGCTCCTCACCAGCTCGACTTGTGGACGCCGGGTAGTTCCCCGCGGTGGGCGAGTTCACGCACACGCACTCGTGAGAGCCCGAACTTTCGCAGGTGGCCGCGCGGGCGGCCGTCCGCAGCGTCTCGATTGCGCAATCGTACCGGACTGGCGTCGCGGGGTAGACGCTGCAGTGCCCGCTGGGCTTCGCTGCGCTCTTCGGGCGAGGACGACGGTCGGCGCACGACCTCCTTCAGTTCCGCGCGGCGCTCGGCGTACCGGGCCACGATCGCCTTCCGTTGCTCGTTGCGTGCGATCTTCGATTTCTTCGCCACGACTACTTCTCCTCGCGGAAGTCGACGTGTCTGCGCAGCACGGGGTCGTACTTGCGCAGGACGAGACGGTCGGGATCGTTCCGGCGGTTCTTCCGGGTGACGTAGGTGTAGCCGGTCCCGGCGGTCGAGCGAAGCTTGACGACGGGCCGGATCTCGCTGCGTGCTGCCATCAGAACTTCTCCCCGCGGGCACGCAGACGTGCGACAACGCTCTCGATGCCGTCGCGGTCGACGATCTTGATGCCCTTGGTGGACAGGTTCAGCGCGACCCGGCGTCCGAGCGAGGGTACGAAATAGGTTCTGCGCTGGATGTTCGGGTTCCACCGCCGGCTGGTGCGGACGTGGGAGTGCGATACGGATCTCCCGAAACCGGGTCGCCGTCCGGTGAGTTGGCACGTGGCCGACACGTCGGCTCCTTTCGTAGGTAACGACAATCATTTTCGACAAACTGCGTCGCCAACTGTACGCTTTGATATCGTTAATGACAATCGTTATCGAAAGGAATGCTGTGGACATCAGGACGCCGCTCGTCATCGTCTGCGGATGGCGCGGACGGACTGCGCAGGCCGCGCGGTCACTACTGCGTCCGGGCACCGCGGTCGTCCACCATGACCTGTCCGGTCTCGACCAGGGCGTACTCCGCCGCTCCGTGCTCACCGTCGAGGATGAACGCACCGAGATCCTCGAACTCGCGCACGGGTGCGTCTCCTGCACACTGCGCGAGGATCTGCTGCCGCTTCTGCGCCGCATGCGCGACTACAGCAGCGTCGACCGGATCGTGCTGCACCTCGACCCGCAACTCGAACCCGAGGCATTGTGCTGGGCAGTCGAACATGTCGTGGTGAGCGGGATCGTCGGTCGTGTCGACGGACCTGCGTCCCTCGATGTCCGGGTGGACGGCGTCGTGACCTGCCTCGACGCCGCAACCTGGCTCGAGGACGCGACGGGCGACGACGAACTGAACGAGCGTGTCGACGACGACCGCACCCTGGCGCAGGTCGTCGTCGGCCAGGTCGAGTTCGCCGATGCGCTGGTGGTGCTCCCCGGAGCGGACGGCTGGCAGCAGGCGCGCCTGCACGCGGTGCTCACCCGACTCGCCCCGGACGCGCCGATCGCGTGGGCGGGGGAACCGGACGTCGAGCGGCTCCTCCGGGAGATACCCGCCACCGCCCGTCGGGGGGCGATCGACGGGGCGCACTCGCCTCTCCTACGAGGTCGACCGCCTCTCGACGACGACTGCGGAATCCGCCTCGTCGAGTTCTCCGCCGACCGGCCGTTCCATCCGGAACGTCTCCACCACGCGATCGACGTGCTGCTCGACGGCGTCGTGCGCGCCCGCGGGCGACTGTGGGTCGCCACCCAACCCGACAATGCGCTGCTCGTCGAATCAGCCGGTGGAGGACTGCGGGTCGCTCACGCGGGGCCATGGCTCGCGTC
Source organism: Rhodococcus sp. IEGM1339 (assembly GCF_050321925.1). Taxonomy (NCBI): domain Bacteria; kingdom Bacillati; phylum Actinomycetota; class Actinomycetes; order Mycobacteriales; family Nocardiaceae; genus Rhodococcus; species Rhodococcus sp. IEGM1339. The sequence goes on along the minus strand of NZ_JBNQFT010000014.1, from coordinate 88,673 downwards.
GATGACTCCCGATCAGCAGCGCGAGATCCCGGCGGAACGCCGCGCGATGGCGTCGCTGCGCTGGGACGAACGCTACGGCGACCGGGACACGAGCATCGTCGTCCTCGTCCACGACGCCGACTCGGAACTCATCGACCGCACGCTGCGCGCGGCGGTCGTGACAGACGACGAGTTCGCCCGCCCCGATCTGTGGCCGACCTGGCGCGACCCCTTCGGCCGATTCCACGAAGACCCTTGTGACGACCTCCCGGCAGACCGCCGCGACAACGAGAGAGAAGGACACCGATGAAATCAGGCCTGCATCCCGACTACCACCCCGTGGTCTTCCAGGACGCCAACACCGGCGCCACCTTCCTGACCCGCTCCACCGCGACATCCGAACGCACGACCGTCTGGTCGGACGGCCTTACCTACCCGCTGATCGTCGTCGACGTCACAAGCGACTCGCATCCGTTCTGGACGGGCGCCGCCCGCCTGCTCGACACCGCCGGTCGCGTCGAGAAGTTCGAACGCAAGTACGGCCGGCGCCGACCCTGATCCCGCACGTCCCGACATCGAAGGAGAACCACATGGCAGTCCCCAAACGCAGGAAGTCCCGCTCCAACACCCGTCACCGCCGGTCGCAGTGGACGGCGAAGGTCCCCGATCTCGTGCCGATCACGGTCGACGGAACGACCGTGAAGGTGCCCCGCAGGCTCGTCGAGGCCGTGCACAGGGGTGAGGTCGACCCGCGGACCGACTGAGTCGTAGAGCCCGCCGGCCACCGCGGGTTCTCAGCGCGCTCTCAGTAGGCGCAGGCCACAATGGTGATCATGCGCATTCTGGTGGTCGACGACGACCGTGCAGTGCGGGAGTCGCTGCGCCGGTCACTGAGCTTCAACGGATACACGGTCGACCTCGCGACGGACGGGCAGGACGCCCTCGAACAGGTCGCGACGTCGCGTCCGGATGCGATGGTGCTCGACGTCATGATGCCGCGCGTCGACGGCCTCGAAGTGTGCCGCCGGCTCCGCAGCACCGGCGACGACCTGCCGATCCTCGTCCTCACGGCGCGCGACTCCGTCTCGGAGCGGGTCGCGGGTCTCGACGCGGGGGCCGACGACTACCTGCCGAAACCGTTCGCGCTCGAGGAACTGCTCGCGCGACTGCGGGCGCTGCTGCGTCGTGCCGCGCCCGACCCGGACTCGTCCGCCGACGAGGTGCTGCGGTTCGCCGACCTCAGCCTCGACCCTGCGACCCGCGAGGTCACTCGCGGCGACCGGCCGATCAGCCTCACCCGCACCGAGTTCTCCCTGATGGAGATGCTCATGGCAAACCCGAGGAGGGTCCTCACGCGCAGCCGCATCCTCGAGGAGGTGTGGGGTTACGACTTCCCGACCTCCGGCAACGCCCTCGAGGTCTACGTGGGGTATCTGCGACGCAAGACCGAGGCCGGTGGGGAACCGCGCCTGATCCACACGGTGCGCGGCGTCGGGTACGTGCTGCGCGAGACCCCGCCGTGAGCGACCTGATGCGACCACCTCTTCTCCTGACCCGCTCGGTGCCGCTGCGCATCCGCGTCACGCTTCTCGCGGCCGGCGCAGTGGCGCTCGCCGTCGCCGTCACCTCCATCGCGGCCTACGCCGTGGTCTCGCGGGCGTTGTACTCGGAGGTCGACACCCAGTTGCGGGCGCGGGCCGCCGCGCTCGTCGAGTCGAGCACCCTCATCACCTACGACCCGCGCTACATCGGTGGGGCCCAGCTCTACAGCTCCGACATCAGCGTTGCCCTGATCTACCCGGATCTCGGCAGGTACGTGCCGCCGGGCTCGTCGGTGCCCATCGGCGAACCCGAACTGGCGGTGGCCGAGGGCGACCGGGAGTCGTCGCTGCGCACCGTCGCCCAGCAGCGCGTACTGGCCCAGCGCATGCCCGACGGCAGCACGGTCGTGATCGCGCAGCGACTGCGTCCCACCGTCGAGATCCTCAACCGCCTGGCGAGTGTGCTGTTCATCGTCGGCGGGTGCGGGGTGGTGCTCGCCGCCGCCGTCGGCGCGACCGTCGGCCGCACCGGTCTGCGTCCCGTCGCCCGGCTCACCGCCGCCGCCGAGCGGGTCGCGCGCACCGACGACCTGCGGCCCATCCGGGTGACCGGCCACGACGAGCTCGCCCGCCTCACCGAGAGCTTCAACATGATGCTGCGTGCGCTCGCCGAGTCGCGAGAACGGCAGAGCCGGCTGGTCGCCGACGCCGGCCACGAACTGAAGACACCACTGACCTCGCTGCGCACCAACATGGAACTGCTCATCGCCGCGAGCCGTCCCGGTGCACCGAGCCTGCCCGACGAGGACATGGCCGAGCTGCGGGCCGACGTCATCGGCCAGATCGAGGAGTTGTCGACGCTCGTCGGCGATCTCGTCGACCTCGCTCGTGAGGATGCGCCGGAGACGGTCTTCGAGGTCGTCGACGTCGCCGAGGTGGTGGACCGCAGTCTCGAACGTGCGCGTCGACGGCGTACCGACATCGAGTTCCGGGCCACCACCGAGCAGTGGTTCGTCTTCGGCGACCAGGCCGGACTCACCCGCGCCGTGGTCAACGTCCTCGACAACGCGGCCAAGTGGAGCCCGGCGGGGGAAGACGTCGTCGTGAACATGCGGCAGATCGCCAGCGGTCTGATGGAGCTGACCGTCGACGACGCCGGCCCGGGGATCCCGGAGGAGGAACGCGAACTGGTGTTCGAACGGTTCTACCGGGCGACGACCGCGCGGTCGATGCCGGGATCCGGTCTGGGACTGGCCATCGTGCGACAGATGGTCACGAAGCACGGCGGGACGATCGCCGTCGAACGGTCGAATCGGGGCGGCGCGCTGATCCGCATCGTGCTGCCCGGCACACCGGCCCTCGACGGAGAGACACACCCCACCGAGATCGAATGAATTCGACAGCAGAATCGCGGGTAGTTCTGATGCGACTCTCAGCTGCCCGGTCCATGCTGGACGAAGAAGCGCGGAGGTGCTCGACGCACCCCGCATCATCGGCCACCGCACGCCGACGTCGACCCGTATGCGTCCGGTGGCCCCGGCGGACGAAGGTGAAGTGACGAATGAGTGAGGACCCCACCCGCGGCGCGGGAGCACCGCAACCGCAACCCCATCCGTACGGCCCCGGCGGATACACCGGCCCCTACCCGCACACACCCCAGCAGTCGGCACCTCCGCCACCGACCGCAGGATCCGGCCGGATGCCGGGTCGCTCCGCCCTCGCCGTGGGGGCCATCGCGCTCGCGCTGGTGAGCGGCGGCATCGGTGGCGCGGTCGGCGCGTGGTCGGTGCGCGATTCGTCCGGACCGGTCGTCAACTCCCTCGACGCTCCGAAGCCCGATACCCAGTCGGTCGCCGCTGCCCCCGAGGGCAGCGTGCAGGCCGTCGCCGACAAGGTCGTGCCGAGCGTCGTGCGGATCGAGGTCGCAGGACGCACCGGCGCGGGTGAAGGGTCGGGCGTGGTCCTGTCGTCGGACGGATTGATCCTCACCAACAACCACGTCGTGGCGGGTGGAGGTCAGGGGGCGCAACTGACGGTCTTCTTCTCGGACGGGTCCACCGCGCCGGCGACGGTCGTCGGTGCGGATGCGGTGTCGGACATCGCTGTCATCCGGACCGAAGGGCGCACCGATCTCACTCCCATCGAACTCGGTAGTTCGGAGAATCTCGCGGTAGGCCAGGAGGTCGTGGCCGTCGGATCACCGCTCGGACTGCAGAGCACCGTGACGGCGGGCATCGTGTCCGCACTCAACCGGCCCGTGTCCACGAGCGGGGACAACGCCAATCAGGCGTCGGTCATCGACGCGATCCAGACCGACGCGGCGATCAACCCCGGCAACTCCGGCGGTGCGCTGGTCGACATGGAAGGCCGCCTCGTCGGCATCAACACCGCGATCGCCACGGCCGGCGGACAGTCGGGTTCGATCGGCCTCGGTTTCGCGATCCCCGTCGAACAGGCCCGGCGTGTCGCGCAGGAACTCGTCGACACGGGTAAGGCGACGCACGCGATCATCGGTGTCCAGGTTCCGTCCCGGGACGACGCCTACGGTGCGCGCGTCGTGGAGGTCGTGCCCGACGGGCCGGCCGACCGAGCCGGAATCCCCGACAACGCGATCATCGTCCGGGTCGACGATCGGGTCGTGACCGACGGCGACTCGCTCATCGCCGCGATCCGCTCCCGCGCGCCGGGGGACACCGTGAAGATCACCTACAAGACGCCCGACGGCAACGAGACCACAGTCGACGTGGTGACTGCGTCGGATTCGGCCGGACGATGAGGAACGACATGGACATAGCTCACATTCCGGTACAAGAGCCGCATGCTTTCGAGCCGCAAACTACCGTGGACCTCATGGAACTCGAAGCTCCCAGAAAAGGCCGCGCACTCGTCGTCGTCGTCGACGATCGCGTCTCCCACGGCGACAGTCCGGACTCCGCGGGTCCGCTCGTCACGGAGCTTCTCGTCGAAGGTGGCTTCGCCGTCGACGGTGTCGTCACGGTCGCTGCCGACGAGGTCGAGATCCGAAATGCACTCAATACTGCAGTGATCGGCGGCGTCGACCTGGTGATCTCCGTCGGTGGCACCGGTGTCACCCCGCGCGATGTGACTCCCGACGCGACCGAGGACGTACTCGATCACGAGATCCGCGGCATCGCCGAGGCGCTGCGTTCGTCGGGCCTGGCGTCGGGCGCCGTCGACGCCGGCCTCTCCCGTGGTCTCGTGGGAGTCTCCGGATCGACGCTCGTGGTGAACCTCGCGTCGTCGCGTCCCGCCATCCGCGACGGGATGGCGACGTTGTTGCCTCTCGCCGCACACGTCATCGAAGAGTTGTCCTGGATGGAGGAGTGACGACGCCGTGTCCGACGACCGTGATCCCTCGCACGACGAGGTGACCGGCGAGCAGCAGCAGAGCCGTGCCCGGATCGACCGGGCACGGCTGGCGCGCATCTTCGGGGATGTACTTCCCGAGACGACACGCGACGAACGCGGCGAGAACGACTCCGGCGGTGGCGACTCGGATGAATGGCTGCGCAGGCAGGTGCCTCCGCACCATTCCGGTGGGTGATCTGTATCACTGATGTCGTGTTGCGCTCAACCGGATTCCACCCGTTGTCGACCGCAACGAAACGTCGCCGCAACGGTCCGTTCATCTCCATCTGGTCCGCGCGATCTTTTGAATCTGTGTTTCCAGTCACAGAAGGCATTTCGTCCTGCACTCCGGGTGCACTGAATATGTGGCTTCTACCTGCGCTGATGTGGCGGTGGGCGGGTCATGTACGTGTAATCCCGGGTTACATATTCCACCCCGAAAAGTGTCCGGTTTGCCCGCTTCGGTGAATCGCTGGGCGTGTGGCCTGCACCGCGCCTATACCGGAGCGTTACGAAAGCTAGGCGTTGCTCCAGGAATGGTCACGGTCTAATCTCCCTCTCAGGTTCAAACCGGTCGAGCCCAGGCTTCACGGCCTGGGCTCGGTCACGAATCGGTAAAGCAAAACCGTGCGGACGATGGACGTACCGACACACCGACGGGTGATCCGCCGGTGTGTTCGCTGTGGACAGCGGCCCGCGGGCGACAGGGCGACCACTTGTTGTCGGACGCGGTGCGCAACCCGGCACGCAGAGAACGGATGAGGCATTCATGAAGATTCAGACGCGACGTGGCTTCCGGGCCACCCGCAACGCCACGGTGGCAGCAGCTGCTGTGGCCGGTCTGGTTCTCGGATCGGCCGGCGCCGCAGGTGCCGAGGTCAACGACCAGAACCGGATCGTCTCCAACGGCCACGAGGTCATCGTCACGCAGGAGGACACCTTCATCAACGGTGTGCCCCCGATCGGCGGCAGCCCGCTGAGCCGTGAGTGGTTCCACAACGGCCGCGGCATCGCCAACATCTTCGGCCCCGAGGCGGCGGACTTCGAAGGCTCGACCTTCCAGTTCGGCTACCAGGTCGCGTGGACCGCGTCCGTCGACGGCGCAATCGGTTTCAGCTGGACCAGTCCCGATGTCGAGTTGGGTCTCTTCCCCACGACGACGCCGTCCTACGAAGAGATCGATGTTCCAGTCCTCAAGGACGGTCAGGCGCAGTACGTCAACGAAAAGGGCGAGCCGGTTGGCGCCGACGCCGAAGGCGCAATCCTCGTGACCGAGAAGGCGTACCAGAAGATCGAGGGTGGCGGCGAGACCGTCGTCAACACCGAGTCGACCGTGTCCGGGATTCTCCCGCAGGCGACCGCAGGCATCGAGCTGACTCCCGCTCCGGGTATCGAGGAAATCGTGGTTGCCGAGGGTGAGTTCGACGGCGATTACAAGGAAGTCCAGATCGCCAACATCCACGGTGCCGCGACGGGCGTCATCGGCCCGGTCTCCCTCCGTCCGTTCGTCCGTGTGATCACCGAGAACGGCGACAACGTCACCACCTACGGCCAGGTCTGGACCCTCTAGTCCTGCTCCGCGCCATCCCGCAAGAAATCCCCACCACCACAAACGGAGTAATCATGGGAATCAAGTCGCGTGGCTTCAAGGCCGCTCGTAACGCCACCGTCGCCGGTGCCGCCGTCCTCGGTCTGGTGCTCGGTGCCTCGGGCGCCGCTTCGGCCGAGGTCAACGACCAGAACCGCATCGTCTCCGACGGCCTCGAGGTCGTCGTGACCCAGGAAGACACCTTCATCCAGGGTGTTCCGGCCCTCGGTGGCAGCCCGTTCAACCGCGAGTTCTTCCACAACGGCCGCGGCACCGCGAACCTCCTCGGTGAGGGCGCAGCCGACGCCGAGGGCACCACCTTCCAGTTCGGCTACCAGTTCGCGTGGGCCGGCAGCATCGACGGTGCCATCGGCGTGACCTACTCCACCCCGCAGCTGGAGCTCGAGATCAGCGACTCTGTCGGCGCAACCGTTACCGACATCCTCCCGCAGGCCTACGCCGAGCTCGAGCTGACCCCGGCTCCGGGCATCGAGGAGCTCGTCGTCGCCGAGGGCGAGTTCGACGGTGATTTCAAGACCGTTCAGTTCTCCAACGTCCACGGCACGGCCTCCGGCGTCCTCGGCGCCGTCCAGGTCCGTCCGTTCGTCCGCGCCATCACGGCCAACGGCGACAACGTCACCACCTACGGCGCTCCCTGGACCGTCTAAGTAGACGTCCGGCTCAGCCGAACACAGCACGACAAGACCGGGCTCGCTCGAATCTCGAGCGGGCCCGGTCTTTTTCGTCGTCGACCACCTACTCGATGCCCGGGTTGGGTTTGGCGTGAGCGCCCTGAGTAGCCTGGCCTGCCTGTGCCTCGAGGATGTCGCGGATCTGGATGAGCAGGTCCTCGGCGCTGGCCTGCTTGTCCTCCGGTTCGGTGACGAACTTCTTCTTCGCCGCGTTGGCGGGGACGATGAGCACGAAGTACACGACCGCGGCGATGATGATGAAGTTGATGATCGCGGAGATCACCGCGCCGATGTTCACGAAGGTCTCCGGGTTGCCGCTCACGATCTCGAAGCCCCAGCCCATCTCGTTGTCGCCGCCCACCGCGCTGATGAGCGGCTCGATGATGTTCGCGGTGAAGGCGGTGACGATAGCGGTGAATGCCGCACCGACCACGACCGCGACGGCGAGATCGAGGACGTTGCCCCTGAGTATGAAGTCCTTGAAGCCCTTCAGCATGGTGTGCTCCTTTTCGCGGCCTGTCCGCCGGAGCCGCGCACATGAGGTAGGTCACACGGACGTTCACACGATAAACCGCGAGGTCGGTTACGGGTGGCGATTGCGCTGGGGAAACGAGCGGATGCTCAGTGCAGTGTGACGGTCAGAGCACTGACGAGTGACGCCGCCGCGACCGCCGTGGCAGGTTCGGGCTCCAGCGCGACCAGCACGACCCGCTCGTTCCGATCCCTCGTCGAACCGCCGGATTCGGCCAGCACCACCACTGCACCCCGAGCGAGGACGTGGGCGCCGGGCAGGGGTCCCTCTTCGGTCTCCGTCACCGTCAGGACATCGACGCGGTCGCCCTCACGGAGCAGTTCGCTCACCCCGGCATCGGCGAGCCGGATGGGCACTACGCGGGCCTCGGTGGAGCCGGTGGCGACTGCGGCGAGACGAGGACCGAGAAGGCGGGTGTCCACGAGGGGTTCACCGGCCGGCACAGGGCCGGCGAGAGTGTGGCCCACGGCGTCGTCGACGTCGTGCAGGGTCCCGGCGACCACAGTGGACCGATCGCGCTCCACGTGCGCGACATCGTCGGCCGTGAGGGTGTGCCCGGGCGCGAGATCGTGAGCCGCGACAACGACACCCACACGATCGGTGTCGGGGTCGCCGCGCAGCGCGAGGATCACCGCGAGGACGGCGAGGAGTCCGGCCGCGATCCGTCGGGCCCGGACGATGCGCGACCAGCCGGGGCGGAGGAGTTCGACGAACCGGTCGGGGAGGGTGGGCTGCAGCGAGGCACCCGCAGAGGAGCGCGAGTGGTGCGGATGCGCGCGCGCACGCTGGAGGAACGAGAAAGGGCCGACGGGCATGCCCCGAACCTAGAAGGTGGGGATGCTCTGTCGGCCCCGATGAACCCTCGGAGACGGCGGTCTGTGGATGACTCGACCGCCTGTGGACAAAGGAGTCCGGAGGTCAGCTCGCGGCGGCCGCCGGAGCCGAGGACGTGCTGCTCGACGACGAGCTGCTGTCGCTCGACGAGGAGCTGGTCGAGCTCGTCGACGCGGATTCGCTCGCGGTGCTGCCGCTGCGGGAGTCGGTGCGGTAGAAGCCGCTGCCCTTGAACACGATGCCGACCGAGTTGAAGAGCTTGCGCAGCTTGCCCTCGCACTGCGGGCATTCGGTCAGGGAGTCGTCACTGAAGGACTGCACGATGTCGAACTTGTTGTCGCAGGCCGTGCAGGCATATGAGTAGGTGGGCACCGGTTGATCCTCCGCCAGTTCGTCGAACCGCAGTATTCGTCGTACTGCAGTTTTGGCACTCTACCGCCGACAGTGCCAACAGCGCTAGGGAGTGTGTTGTTCCGCACGGTCGCCGCTACCGAGCCGGACCAGCCCTTTCCCGGGTGTCAGCGCCCATCCCATACGGATGTCGTGGGGGTCCTCGGGGAGTTCGTCGACGAGCTCTTCATCGCGGACCACCGCGATGATCACGGCCTCGGGTGAGGCGAGGTGCAAGGTGCGGTCGTAGAAGCCGGCGCCGCGGCCGAGCCGCACGCCCCGCGCGTCCACCGCCAGGGCCGGGACGAGCACCGTGTGAGCCTTCGCCACCGCCTCGGGCGGGAAGATCTCACCACCCGGCTCGCGCAGCCCGAAATCGGCCGCCATCAGCGTCTTCTCGCCCATGTAGCGGGCCCACGACAACGGTTCGCCGGTGCGGGTCACCGGGACGAGCACCGTCGTTCCGGCCTCGGTCAGAGCGTCGAGGAGCGCGATCGATCCGGGCTCCGAACCCACGGGCACATATGCGCACACCATCGACCCCGCCGGGGCCAGCGTCGAGGCCACCGTGGCGAGCGCGGTGTCCTCGATTCTGCGCCTCGCAGCACTCAGCTCGCGCCGAGCTGTAAGAATGCGGTCACGCCAGACCGCTTTCGGGGGTGGGGGCATGTCTGCGCCTTACGATCGCCGAACCACCGTCCTCGGTGGCCGAAGTTTAGGGTGGGAGTCTATGACGAACAGTACGACCGGAGGCACGCGGCATTTCAAGACCGCGGTTGTCCCCGCAGCAGGTATGGGGACGCGGTTCCTTCCCGCAACCAAGACGGTTCCGAAGGAACTCCTGCCGGTGGTCGACACGCCCGGCATCGAGCTCGTGGCGGGTGAAGCCGCGGAGTCGGGCGCCGAACGCCTTCTCATCGTGACAGCGCCGGGTAAGGACGGCGTGGTCGCGCACTTCGTCGAGGACCTCGTCCTCGAGTCCAAGCTCGAGGAGAAGGGCAAGTACGAGCTCCTCGCCAAGGTCCGCAAGGCCCAGGGGCTGCTCGAGGTCGAGTCCGTGGTCCAGGAGAAGCCGCTCGGCCTCGGTCACGCCGTGGCGTGCGCCGAAGAGGCGCTCGATCCCGACGAGGACGCGATCGCCGTGCTGCTGCCCGACGACCTCGTGCTGCCGGTCGGCGTGCTCGAGACGATGCAGCGCGTCCGCGCCAAGCGTGGCGGTTCTGTGCTGTGCGCGATCGACGTGCCCAAGGAACAGGTCAGCGCGTACGGCGTCTTCGACGTCGAGGTCGTGCCGGACGCCGCCAACCCCGACGTGCTCAAGGTGCTCGGCATGGTCGAGAAGCCGGCCGTAGAGGACGCACCGTCGACCTTCGCCGCCGCCGGCCGATACCTGCTCGACCGGGCGATCTTCGACGCACTGCGTCGCATCGAGCCCGGAGCCGGGGGAGAGTTGCAGCTCACCGACGCAATCGCCCTGCTCATCTCCGAGGGCCACCCCGTTCACGTGGTGGTGCACCGCGGCACCCGACACGACCTCGGAAATCCCGGGGGCTATCTGCGCGCTGCGGTTGACTCGGCGTTGAACACGGAAGAGTACGGGCCCTCGCTGCGCGAGTGGCTCATCGAGCGCTTGAAGCGCTGACTGCAGGACGGGCTGGAGGACGAGAAGCAGTATGCGGTCGGTTGAGGATCAGCAGGCCAGGGTCACGGCGGCGGCAGTCGCACCCCGGCCGGTCCGGGTGGCCATTTCCGAGGCGCAGGGTCTGCTGTGCGCGGAGGAAGTGGTCACCGAGCGACCCCTACCCGGATTCGACCAGGCGGCGATCGATGGCTACGCCGTGCGCAGCGTCGACCTCCAAGCCCCGGCCGAGACCGACGGCGGGTCCGCGCCCGCCGAGGTGACGCTGCCGGTCGTGGGCGAGGTGCGTGCCGGTTCGCGTCAGCCGATCCGTCTCCAGCCCCGTCAGGCGGTGCGCGTCGACACCGGTGCGCCGCTGCCGACGCTCGCCGACGCGGTGCTGCCGCTCGACAACACCGACGGCGGTGCCGCGCGCATCAAGGTGCTCGAACCGGTGCGGTCCGGCGACTACGTGCGCCGCACCGGCGACGACGTCCAGCCCGGCGACATCGCAGTGCGGGCCGGGACGATCATCGGGGCCGCCCAGGTAGGTCTGCTCGCCGCGGTCGGCCGCGACAAGGTGCTCGTCCATCCGCGCCCGCGACTGTCGGTCATCTCCGTCGGCGGCGAACTCGTCGACGTCGACCGCACCCCGGGGCCGGGACAGGTCTACGACGTCAACTCCTACGCGCTGGCCGCGGCCGCGCGTGACGCCGGAGCCGACGTCAACCGGGTCGGGATCGCCAGTACCGACCCGAAGCGGCTGCGCGAGGTCGTCGAGGGTCAGCTGATCCGCGCCGAGATCGTCGTGATCGCCGGGGCCGTGGGCGGCGGCGCGCTCGAGGAGGTCCGCGAGGCGCTGTCCGATCTCGGCGAGATGGGCGTCGAGCGGATCGCGATGCATCCGGGCTCGGTCCAGGGCTTCGGACGTCTCGGCCGCGACGAGGTGCCGACCTTCCTGCTGCCCGCCAATCCGGTGAGCGCGCTCGTCGTCTTCGAGGTGATGGTCCGGCCGCTGATCCGCATCGCGCTCGGCCGTCGCCAGCCGATGCGCCGCGTGGTCTCGGCACGCACGGTCGCCCCCATCACCTCGATCCCCGATCGCAAAGGTTTCCTGCGCGGCCGGCTCATGCGCGACGAAACGACGGGCGACTATCTCGTGCAGGCGCTCGGCGGCGCCGCGGGTTCGTCGTCGCATCTGCTCGCCACCCTCGCCGAGGCGAACTGTCTCGTCATCGTCGATCCCGAGGTCTCCGAAATCCGCACGGGAGACCCGGTGGACGTGGCGTTCCTCGGGCAGCGTGGTTGATGTCCCGTCATCCCGGCTGGCCGGCGGAGCTCGGGCCGCTGCGGGTGGCAGGGGGCGTGGTGACCGTCCGATCGATCCGACTGCGCGACGCCGCGGCGTGGAGCCGTCTGCGTCTGCGTGATCGCGCGCATCTCGAGCCGTGGGAGCCGACCGGTGAGGCGCCGTGGGACATGCGGCACCACATCTCGGTGTGGCCCGGGCTCTACCGGAGTCTGCGCTCGGAGGCCCACAAGGGCCTGATGCTGCCGATGGCCATCGAGCTGGACGGCAGATTCTGCGGGCAGCTGACGGTGGGCAACATCGTGCGCGGAGCGTTGCGCTCGGCCTGGATCGGCTATTGGGTGGAGAAGGAGGTCAACGGCCTCGGTGTCGCGACCGCCGCCGTCGCCCTGGGCCTCGACCACTGCTTCGGCCCGGTCGGGCTGCACCGCGTCGAGGCCACCGTGCGCCCGGAGAACGAGGCCAGTCGCGCGGTGCTGCGCAAGGTCGGCTTCCGCGATGAAGGTCTGCTGAAGCGCTACCTCGACGTCCAGGGCCGGTTCCGCGACCATCTGCTGGTCGCGATGACGGTCGAGGAGGTGCCGGGCTCGGTCTCGGATCGCCTCGTCCGTGCCGGTCGCGCGACCTGGTCCTGATCGCTTTCCGTCTCGAGTCGGGTTCGTCCGCTATGTAACGCAGGTTACTCGCAACTCGAGTAACAATCCCCAGCGCGTGTGGGATCTCTGTGATTAGAGTGAAGAAAGTGTCAATTGGTTTCGCGTGACTCGAGTGACGTCTGTTGTCGATCGAGTCGGCGTTTCTGTACAGGTAAACGCGGTGATGCCGTTAGCCTCATGTAGGTCGGTGGCGTCGACGGGCTGGTAGGGCGACGACTGGAGGGAGGACCACCGGATGCCGAACTCGCTTCTGTGGATCGGGCTCGTTGCCGTGTGGTTGTTCGTTCTGGTTCCCATGCTGGTCACGAAGCGTCCTCGAATCCGGCAGACGACCGACGCCGCGCTCGCAACTCGAGTTCTGCACCGCGGAGACGACGAGCCGATCACCCCTCGAGGGCCGGCCGCCGGGCACCGCAGCGATCCTCATTGGCGTCCGAGTCGTGACCGCACGCACCGCACCCCCGCGGAGGACCGCATGAACACTGAACTCGACGACAGGCCGGAGATCGATTCCGACGAGGCCGACGTCCACCACGAAGCAGCACCCGATCGTGAGCCCGTGCGCGCACACGCACCGCAACGCCGGGGCCGCGGCGGATTCGACCCGCACGCCGATGCGGTCGCCAGCGCCGCACGATACGAATTCCGGCAGCGGGCCGTCCTCGGCCTGCTGATCGCCGCGATCATGACCTCGGCGCTCGCCCTGATCGTCTCGTCGGTCATGTGGTGGCTCGCCGGTCTCGCGGCCGTGGCCCTCGTCGCCTATCTGTTCTACCTGCGGCGCCAGGTGCATCTCGAGCAGGAGATCCGGCGGCGTCGCCTCGCGCGACTGCAACGGTCCCGCGCGGGGGCCCGCGGCGGCCACGACGACGTTCCACAGCGCCTGCGTCGCCCGGGGGCCGTGGTCCTCGAGGTCGACGACGAGGATCCGGAGTTCGAGCACCTCGATCGCTACGAGGACGACTACGGCATCGACCACGGCTACGACGTCCGAGCGAGCGACGGCGACGACGAGCCCGGCGACTACGTCGTTCCCCGCGCAGTGGGGGAATGATCGTCCTGCGACGCTTACGGCGGGGCCCGCACCGAATCTGTGCGGGCCCCGACCCGGCTTCGGAGCAGGCCGTGAAATCGCCCGTCACCTGCGCCGACACTCCGATTTCGTGATGGACGGGGTGGTTTGCTAGAGTTTGCGAGTCGGTTCCCTCGGAACCTACGGGGCTGTGGCGCAGTTGGTAGCGCGCTTCGTTCGCATCGAAGAGGTCAGGGGTTCGATTCCCCTCAGCTCCACCCCTGAAAGCCCCGCCCTCGGCGGGGCTTTCGTCGTATGCAGGGCCATTCGCTGGCGGGTCCACGCCGAACCCGGCAGACTGTATGGCATGGACCACAGGATGAGTGACGACGAGTTGCGTCGGGCGATCCGGGTACTGCGCGAGCGCGCCGACCTCGCGCGCAGCGAGAATCGCCACGACGATGTCGAGATGATCGAGCGCACGATTCGGCAATACCAGGAGGAGATGGCCCAGCGGCTCTGAGTTTCCATCCGCCGGAGCCCAACACTCCGGCTCACAGGTCGCTTCGCTCGGACACACAAGTCGCTTCGCTCGGACACACAAGTCGCTTCGCTCCGGCGCATCCGGTTCGTCCGTGGCGCGCCGGAGCATCGAGTCGTCACGGCGAGGCTAGGGTGTCGCCATGGCGATCACCGACCTGCGCGGAACCAAATTCCTTGTGACCGGCGCGGCCAGCGGAATCGGCCGCGCCCTGGCCCATGCGGCCTCCGATCGCGGGGCCCGGCTGGTGCTCACCGACCTGCAGGAGGCGGCCCTCGACGAGGTCGTCCGCAGCGTTCGTGAACGCGGCGGCACCGTGCTGCACTCGGCCGCCCTCGACATCTCCGACTACGAGGCCGTCACCGCCTTCGCCCGCGACGTGCACGAGGCGTGCGGGTCGCTCGACATCGTCGCCAACGTCGCCGGAGTGTCGGTGTGGGGCACCGTCGACCGGCTGCAGCACGAGCACTGGAAGCTCATGGTGGACGTCAACCTCATGGGGCCCATCCACGTCATCGAGAACTTCGTGCCGGCCATGATCGAGGCCGGTCGCGGCGGGCACATCGTCAACGTCTCCTCGGCCGCCGGGCTGCTCGCCCTGCCGTGGCACGCCGCCTACAGCGCAAGCAAGTTCGGTCTGCGGGGAGTGTCGGAGGTGCTGCGGTTCGACCTCAAGCGCGACGGCATCGGTGTCTCGCTGGTCGTCCCGGGGGCCGTGCGTACACCGCTCGTCGACACCGTGCAGATCGTCGGCGTCGACCGTGATCGTCCCGAGGTCCGCAAACTCACCCAACGGTTCGTCCGCCACGCCGCGACTCCCGAGAAGGTGGCCGAGCGCATCGTCACCGGCATCCTGAAGAACCGCTTCATGGTCTACACGTCCTTCGACACCCGGTTCGGTTACTGGTGGGCGCGTAAGTTCGCGCCGCCCTACAACCTCGTCATGCAGGCCGCCAACGACTACTTCCGTCGCGTCGTCGGCACCAAATGAAATTCGGCGCGACATGATTCAGTGGATCCGATACCGCTCGGCGGGGCCGGAACCACCTGAATCATTCCGGCGCGCGGTGCAGCTCGGCGTGCAAATGATGCGTCAGAGGGGTGTCGGCGTGGGCCATCCAGAAGTCGTAGACCAGCACGTCGCCGTCGACCTCGAAACGCCGCCGGACCTCGTGCACGGGCTTGGCGTCGGGTGAGCGCTCCAGGGTGAGGGTGGTGAAGTCCAGCACGCCGCCCTCCGGCCGGGCCCGCTGGATCTCGACGAACCCGGTGGGCTGCGAGACGAGCAGTTCGACGTCGTCGCCGCTGCGGCGCAGGTAACCGTTCTCGGTGTGCAACGGGCGTCCCTCCGTGCGGTGCCGCGTACGGCTGACGTACATCAGGAAGGGCTTTCCGGGAATGGTGGCGAACTCGATCGTCTCGTCGTACGCGAAGTCGTCGATGGTGCGGTAGTGGCCGTCGCCACCTCCGGTCCAGCGCCCGGCGAACGGTGCCAGGCACCCGAGCGGGTCGTCGGCCATGAAATCTCCCTCGCGTTCTCGGTGTGTTCTTCGCAATCGTTGCCGCCGTACTCGACGCGCCTGACCCGGATGCCGCCGTCCTGCGCGATACCGTGAGCATATGAGTCATCGCTGGGGTGTCGAGTCCGAAGTCGGTGAACTCCGCGCCGTGATGCTGCACCGGCCCGGTGCCGAACTCGAACGCCTCACGCCCCGCAACAACGACCAGCTGCTCTTCGACGCCCTGCCGTGGGTGGCGCGCGCCCAGGAGGAACACGACGCCTTCGTCGAGCTGCTGCGCAGCCGCGGGGTGGAGGTGTTCCTGCTGGCCGACCTGCTCACCGAGACACTCGAGGCCAGTGGCGCCGCGCGGGTGCAAAGCGTGTCGTCGGCCGTCGACGCACAGCGTCTCGGTTATGCCCTCGCGGAGGAGTTGACGGGCCATCTGCGTGCCCTGCCCGCTGCCGAGCTCGCCCGGATCCTCATCGCGGGCATGACCTTCGACGAACTGCCCGCGGTGGGCAACGGCGCTGCCCCGTCCCTCGTGCGGCTGATGCACCACGGTTCCGATTTCGCGATCGCACCGCTGCCGAACCTGCTCTTCACGCGCGATTCGTCCTTCTGGATCGGCTCGCGCGTGGCGATCCCCAATCTTGCGCTGCCCGCGCGCCGGCGCGAGACCAGCCTCACCGACCTCATCTACGCCTTTCACCCGCAATTCCTCCACGTGCGACGCGCGTACGAATCGCACACCGCGCCCGTCGAGGGTGGCGACGTGTTGCTCCTCGCGCCCGGCGTCGTCGCCGTGGGGGTGGGGGAGAGGACGAGTCCCGCCGGTGCGGAAGCGTTGGCGCGCAGTGTCTTCGACGACGAGCTCGCGCACACCGTGTTGGCGGTCCCGATCGAGCAGCGCCGGGCGTCGATGCACCTCGACACCGTGTGCACGATGGTCGACGTCGACGCGGTGGTGATGTACCCGGCGATCCGGGACAGCCTCCAGGCGTTCGCCATCCACCGCGAGAACGGCGCGGTGCAGATCTCGGGGCCGCGCCCCTTCCTCGAGGCCGCCGCCGACGCGATGGGGATCGAGGAACTGCGTGTCATCGACACCGGTCTGGATTCCGTTGTCGCCGAGCGTGAGCAGTGGGACGACGGGAACAACACGCTGGCCGTGGCGCCCGGCGTCGTCGTCGCCTACGAACGCAATGTCGAGACGAACACCCGCCTCGAGGATTCGGGGATCGAGGTACTGCGGATCGCCGGGTCGGAACTCGGTTCCGGCCGCGGCGGTCCACGATGCATGTCGTGCCCGCTCTCGCGGGCGGTCCTGTAACTCCTCGTCAGAGGATCTCGCGCACCTTGTCGACCGGACGCGCGAGCACGGTGCCCTTGTCGGTGACGACCAGCGGACGCTCGATGAGGATCGGATTCGCGACCATCGCATCGAGCAGTTCGTCCTCGGACGCCTCGGCCAGGTTCAGCTCCTTGTAGAGCGATTCCTTCTTCCGGATCGCTCGACTCGGTGTGAGACCTGCCGCATCGAGCAGCGCCTGCAGTTCGTCTCGGGAGGGCGGAGTCTCGAGATATTTGATGACCGTGGGTTCGAGTCCGTTCTCCTTCAGCAACGCCAGAGTGTTGCGTGACGTGCTGCAGCGCGGGTTGTGATAGATCGTCGCCGTGGTTGCCATGGCCCGATTCTGCCCCGGCGCAATCCGTAACCCGCTGCCACCCGCCGCCGTGTTGCCCGATTCGTCCCTGTTGAAGCCGGTGGGCAGCGTTACTACGATCTCCGCGCACTGAAGTTTTTCGAATTCTCACCAGAAAAGGTACGGAGCACGATGCTCAAAGGTTTCAAGGATTTCCTGCTGCGCGGAAATGTCGTCGAACTCGCCGTCGCAGTGGTCGTCGGCGCGGCGTTCACGTCCATCGTCACGGCGTTCACCGATCACATCGTGAACCCGCTGGTCGCTGCAGTGGGTGGCGACAATGAGATGGGCTTCGGCTTCCGCCTGCTCTCGTCGAACGACGCGACCTTCGTCAACCTGGGCGCCGTCATCTCCGCGGCGATCAACTTCTTGATCATCGCGGCCGTCGTCTACTTCGTGCTCATCGTGCCGGTCAACGCGGCCAAGGCCCGCTTCGCGCCGGAGAAGGAGCCCGAGGACGAGCCGCTGAGCGAGACCGATCTGCTCATCCAGATCCGCGACCTGCTCGAGACCGGGAGTTACAACCACGCCCCTGCCGAGGTGCCCTCGGCCGAAGCACCCGTCAAGGTCACCGAGCGCTGATAACCTGCGAGAATGCTCGACCTCGCCATCGATCCAGACTCGCCTGTCCCGCCGTTCGAGCAACTGCGGCGACGCATCGTCGACCTGGTCCACGATGGTGAGCTGATCGCTGGTACCAAGCTGCCCACCGTCCGGGGCCTCGCCGACACCCTCGGCATCGCTCCGAACACGGTCGCCAAGACCTACCGGGAACTCGAGAAGGTGGGTGTGCTCGAAGCCCGGGGGCGGGCGGGGACGTTCGTCGCCGACACGGGCGATCCCACCCGCACGCGGGCCCAGCGATCCACCAACGAGTACGTAACCGAGGTGAGGGCACTCGGGATGTCCGACGAGGAGATCCTCGAGTTCGTCTCGGCCGCCCTGCGCGCGGGTTGACCTGTCGATCTTCGAGTTCGTGCAGAGAATGCACGGCGCGTCCGGAATGTGATGATTTTCTCGGGTTCGACGATTCCGCTCCGCAGGCGCCCGAAACTTGCAAGGTTTGTTCGCATGAATGTCCCTGGTGATCGGCCCGGGTCCGAGGAGATCGACGAGGTCTCGGGCGCCCGTGCTTCTGAAGTAGCCGCGTCCGCGGCGCATCCGCCGCAGACCGACAAAGTGGTCTTCGGAGTCGCTGCCGCGCTGGTCGCGGCGATCGTGGTGTGGGGCTTGGCCGCCACCGACAATTTCGGGACCGTTACCGGGAACATCCTCGACTGGATCGTCGTCGAGTTCGGTTGGTTGTTCGTGCTCACGGCGAGCGGATTCGTGTTCTTCGCGCTCTGGCTGGCGGTGAGCCGATACGGCCGCATTCCGCTCGGCAAGGACGACGAGAAGCCGGAGTTCCGCACCGTCAGCTGGATCTCGATGATGTTCGCCGCCGGCATGGGCATCGGCTTGATGTTCTTCGGTGTCGCCGAACCGCTCTCGCACTTCGTCGAGCCGCCACCGGGCAGCACCGGCGGCACCGGCGTCGCGATGGCGACCTCGATGTTCCACTGGAGCCTGCATCCCTGGGCGATCTACGCCGTGGTGGGTCTGGCCATCGCCTACGGCACCTTCCGCAGGGGTCGCAAGCAGCTCATCAGCTCGGCGTTCATCCCGCTGCTGGGACGCCGGGCCGAAGGTCCGCTCGGCAAGGTCATCGACATCCTCGCCCTGTTCGCGACCCTGTTCGGCACCGCGGCGTCGCTCGGCCTGGGCGCGCTGCAGATCGGCTCGGGCTTCGAGGTCACCGGCTGGCTCGAGACGGCCGGGGTGATGCTGCTCGTCGCGATCGTCGCACTGCTCACGCTCGCGTTCATCGCCTCCGCGGTCACGGGTGTCGCCAAGGGCATCCAATATCTGTCGAACATCAACATGGTGCTCGCCGCGATCCTGGCGATCTTCGTGTTCGTGCTCGGACCCACCGTCTTCATCCTCAACCTCGTGCCCACCACCCTCGGTGCCTACGCCGCGGAGTTCGCCCGCATGTCGGCGCGCACGGCCGCCTCCAACGAGGCCGCAGGTGAGTGGCTGTCGAGCTGGACGATCTTCTACTGGGCGTGGTGGGTCTCGTGGGCGCCCTTCGTCGGCATGTTCCTCGCCCGCATCAGCCGCGGCCGCACCATCCGCGAGTTCATCGTCGGTGTCATCCTCGTCCCGAGCCTCGTCAGCCTCATCTGGTTCTCGGTGTTCGGCGGCGCCGGTATCGGACAGCAGCTGGACGGCCTGGACATCGCGGGTGCCGACAGCGTCGAAGGACAGCTGTTCGGGGTGCTCGGCAACCTCCCGCTCACCGGCATCGCCACGGTCGTCGCGATGCTCCTCATCGCCATCTTCTTCATCTCCGGAGCGGACTCCGCGTCGATGGTGATGGGCAGCCTCAGTCAACGCGGCACCCTCGCGCCGAATCGCGGCGTCGTGGTCTTCTGGGGCGGACTCACCGGCGGTGTCGCGGCCCTGCTGCTGTGGAGCGGCGGCGAGGAAGCCCTCAACGCCCTGCAGACGATGACGATCATCGCGGCAGCTCCCTTCCTCCTCGTGATGATCGGTCTGTGCGTGTCGCTGTACCGGGATCTGCAGCGCGACCCCCTGATCACGGGCGGGCGCAGGAAACGGACACTGCGCAAGGTCGAATGACCGAGCGGTCCCACATCGAGGACGTCGAGTTCCTGCTCGACGTCCTCGATGCGCGTCCGGGCACGTCCGTCCTCGCGATCGACGCCGGGCCCGCCTCCGCCGTGGTCGCCGAGAACGTCGGTCCCCACGGCCGCGTGCGCGTGGCACCCTCGGTGACCCGCGCCCACGAGTTCGCGCAGCGGGAGAAGTTCGACCGCATCTACGCACTCGACATCCCCGACCTCCGCGAGGACACCGCCGCCGCGGCCGCCCTCGCGCCGCTGCTGACCGACGACGGACAACTGTGGGTGATCGACGGGGCAGGACCGGGGGAGGACACCGGAACCGTCTCGATGACCGTGAGCACCGTTCTCGCACGGGCAGGATTCGCGATCGTCGACATCCTCGAACGCGGATCGCGAGTCGCGGTGTGGGCGGCGGCCGGACGACGGCATCACGGGTGACACACGACGCCGCGTGCCTGCGGTGAGTTGTCGCCCACCCCGAGTACGGTGTCGCCTGCCCGGCAGTTGCTCTTCGAGAGGAGTGCGCGTGACCGACACCGACCGATTCGACGACGCCCTCGACCGCGATTGGTCCCGTTACGCCTCGCAACTGGCCCGGCGCATCTCCGAACTCGCCGGACCCGACGCCTTCGAACTGCACGCCGAGACCGCCTCGGGGCCCGCGGCCTGCGTGCGGGTGCTCGCGAGCGCCGGGGGACACGCCACGATCGAGGTCACCGGATCCGAGCCGGTCACCAGGCCCGTGTCCGAGGCCGACACGCTCGCCCGGCACATCGTGTCGGTGCTGCGCGGTCGCGGGAAGGTGCCGCATCCGGCCTTCTTGCAGGCACACCCGCCCTCAGCCCTCGGCGACCTCCGCGAACGCGTGAGCGATGCGCTCGCGCACGCCCTCGGCCGCCCTGTGCCGGTCGACGCCGACGGCGACTTCGTCGTCGTCCTCGACTCCCATGTGGTCTTCGTCGTGATCGACGACGACGGCAGCATCCGGCTGTGGGCACCGCTGCTGCACGCGATCCCCGAGGACGACACCCCGGGAGCCACGCCCACCGGCGGTCGCACCCACGCGCTCGCCGAGCTCACCGAACTGAACCGGACGTGGCCGCACATCAAGGTGGTGCTCGTCGAGGACCGGCTTGTCGCCACCGTCGACCTGCTCGGCGATCCGTTCGTGCCCCGCCACCTGTCCGAGCTGCTCCAACGACTCAAGGGCTTCCTCACGGTCGTCGACGAGCGATTCGAGCGCCGCTTCGACGGCATCCGCTACGGCTCCGACAGGGACCGCGACGTCGAGCTGGCCGAGGGCAGCGTGCTCGACGAACCCAACTGAGCTCTCCTCGGGACGAGCGACTGCGCTCCGCTCAGCGCCAGCTGGGGAGCCACAGCTGGTCGTTCCAGTGCTCCGGGGTGATCGGCAGCGCCGTGAGAATCGGCCACAACCACACGAAGTTCGCGATGACGAGCCCGACATACAGGCACACCACGAGCAGCCCGGTCGTCCGTCGTTCCGTCGAGGCGTGCGGCGACCCGAGGATGTCGCCGAGCACCAGCGCGACACCCATCACCAGGAACGGCGCCATCGGCACCGCGTAGAAGTAGTACATCTGCCGGTCGAGGCTCGCGAACCACGGGAGGATCCCCGCGCCGCATCCGGTGAGCACCGCGGCCCACCGCCAGTCGCGGCGGACGAGCAGCTGCCACAGTCCCCATCCGAGCACCGGCACCGACACCCACCACAGCGCCGGCGTTCCGATCAGCATCACGGCCTTGACGCACTGCTCGGCGTCGCATCCGCTGATCCGCTCGCCGTCGGCGAAGTAGTACAGCATCGGACGCAGGCCCATCGGCCACGTCCACGGCTTCGACTCCCAGGGATGCTGGTTGCCGGCCGAGTTCGTCAGGCCGGAGTGGAACTCCAGGACGCTCGCGCTGTAGTACCAGAGTGACCGCAGCGCGTCGGGCACGAACGAGAACATCCCGTCGTGGCCGATCCGCGAGCCGACCGCGTGACGGTAGACGCCGGTCTCGCTCGCGAACCACGCCCAGTAGGTCGACAGGTACACCCCGAGCGGGACGAGCACGAGGGCATACAGTGCCGGGCCGATGTCGCGCAGGGCCGTCCCGATCCACGGTCGCTGCACCCGGTACGCGCGACGCGTCGCGAGGTCGAAGGCCACGGACATCAGCCCGAAGAACGCGATGAAGTACAGGCCCGACCACTTGGTGCCGACCGCCAGGCCGAGCAGAATGCCCGCGCCGAAGCGCCACCAGCGCACACCGAAGCGCGGACCCCACACACTGTCGAGAACACGGCCCTCGGCATGGACCCGGGCCATCCGGGCGCGCACGTCGTCGCGGTCGACGATCAGGCATCCGAAGGCGCCGACGACGAAGACCGCCTGGAAGATGTCGAGCATGCCGAGGCGGGACGACACGAAGGTCACCCCGTCGACGACGAGCAGCAGACCGGCGATCGCGCCGAGCATCGTCGAGCGGGTCAGCCGCCGCACGATCCGCACGACCAGCAGGACGAGCACGACGCCGGCCGCAGCGGCCGAGAAACGCCAACCCCACGCGGTGTATCCGAACAGTGCCTCGCCGAGCGCGATCATCTGTTTGCCGACGGGCGGATGCACGACGAGCCCGTAGCCGGGATTGTCCTCGATCCAGCCGCCGGTGAGCACCTGCCAGCCCTGCGGGGCGTAGTGCTTCTCGTCGAACACCGGCGTCTTCGCATCGGTGGGGTAGCTGAGCATCGTGAACCGCGTGATCGCGGCGAGCGCCGTGACGAAGGCGGTGACGATCCAGCCGCGCGCCCGATCTTCCGGAAGGGGCTCGGGTCCGGGCACCAACGGGCCTGGACCGATGAGGCGACGATCCTGCGCTGCCGACGGACCACGGCCGGGGGCCTGTGAAGGGCTGCGGTCCGTCACGGTCACGTTCCGATCGTAGGCTGAGCCGTATGCAGGCAGCCAAACCGGTCCACGGCGCGAATCCGGGAGAGGGCCGGCTCGTGCTGGCCGCCACTCCGATGGGAGATATCGGTGACGCCTCGGCGCGTCTCCGCGACGCTCTCGGCACCGCCGACGTCATCGCCGCCGAGGACACCCGGCGCACCAAGGCACTCGCCGCGGCGCTCGGCGTCACCATCACCGGGCGGGTCGTGAGCTTCTACGATCAGGTCGAGGTGTCGCGACTGCCGGGCCTGGTCACCGACATCGAGGAGGGCCGCACCGTCCTGCTCGTCACCGACGCGGGCATGCCGTCGGTGAGCGATCCCGGCTATCGGCTCGTCGCGGCATGCGTCGAGACCGGTCTGCCGGTGACCTGCCTACCCGGCCCGTCCGCCGTGACCACCGCCCTCGCCCTGTCGGGCCTGCCGGTCGAGCGGTTCTGCTTCGACGGGTTCCCACCCCGCAAACCGGGCCAGCGACGCGCGTATTTCGGCACGCTCGTCCAGGAGCCTCGCGCCGTGGTGTTCTTCGAGGCGCCGCACCGGCTCGCGGCCTGTCTGGCCGACGCCGTCGACGTGCTCGGCGGTGACCGTCGCGCCGCCGTCTGCCGCGAACTCACCAAGACCTACGAGGAAGTGCGCCGCGGCACGCTCGCCGAACTCGCCGAGTGGGCCGTCGAGGGCGCGCGCGGTGAGATCACCGTGGTGCTCGAAGGGGCGGTTGCCGTGGCCACCGACCCCGTCGACCTCGTCGACGAGGTGGAACGGAAGGTCGAGGACGGGATGCGGCTGAAGGACGCCTGCGCCGTCGTCGCCGAAGCGGCGTCGACGTCGTCCGGTGCGACGGTCTCGAAGCGCGAACTGTACGACGCGGTGCTGGAAGCGCGTCGCGACTGACGCGGTGCTGGAAGCGCGTCGCGACTGACGCGGTGCTGGAAGCGCGTCGCGACTGACGCGGTGCTGGAAGCGCGTCGCGACTGACGCGGCCTGCCGCCCACCGATCGAGAAGAACGCATATCGGACGCGCCGCGGGGTCCGGGGACATTGCGTGCCACGGAAGCCTAGACTCTGCCGGGTCCCGAGCGCAGACGTCACCGGCACCGGCCGGTCGGACGCTGTCGGGGGCTTCGGACGATCAGGAGGACGCGGATGGATTCGGTGAACGATTTCCTCGTCGAGGTGGGCGGGGTGGTGTGGGGGCCGTACCTGCTCATCCCGCTGCTGTTGGGCACGGGCCTCGTGCTCACGATTCGGCTGAAGGGCATCCAGTTCCGCAAGCTGTGGCCCGCACTGCGGCTGGGTCTGATCACCCGCCACGACGAAGGCGCCACCGAAGGCGACATCTCCCAGTACCAGGCACTGACCACCGCGCTCGCCGCGACGGTGGGCGTGGGCAACATCGCCGGTGTCGGCACCGCGATCTACTTCGGCGGGCCCGGGGCGCTGTTCTGGATGTGGGTCACCGGCCTGGTCGGCATGGCCAGCAAGTACTCCGAGGCGTTCCTCGGCGTGAAGTACCGCACGACCGACGCCAAGGGTGAGCAGAGCGGTGGTCCGCAGTACTACCTCGCCCGCGCCATCCCCAACAAGGCCGGTCTCGTCCTGAGTCTGCTGTTCGCGGTGTTCGCCGTGCTCGCCAGCTTCGGCATCGGCAACATGACCCAGGCCAACACCGTCGCCACCCAGCTCGACGGCACCTTCGGTGTGCCGACCTGGCTCAGTGGCATCGTGATGACCGTGCTCGCCGCGGCAGTCCTGCTCGGCGGCATCAAGTCCATCGGCAGGGTCACCGCCGGCTTCGTGCCCGCGATGATCCTCCTCTACGTCGGCGCCGGCATCATCGTCCTCGCGGTCAACTTCACGCAGATCCCCGATGCCTTCGCGCTCATCTTCACCGATGCCTTCACCGGCACGGCGGCCACCGGTGGCTTCATCGGATCGGTCTTCATGATCGCTCTGCGTTACGGCGTGGCGCGCGGCATCTTCTCGAACGAGTCGGGCATGGGCAGCGCGGCGATCGCCGCCGCGGCCGCCCAGACCACCCACCCGGTGCGTCAGGGCCTGGTGTCGATGACCCAGACGTTCATCGACACGATCATCGTCGTCACCTTCACCGGTCTGGTCATCGTCACGACCGGAGTCTGGGAGTCCGGCGAGCAGGGCGCCGCGATGACATCGGCCGGCTTCGCCGACGGACTCGGTGGGGACTGGGGTCACTGGATCGTTGCCATCTCGGTCGTCTTCTTCGCCTTCTCGACGATCCTCGGCTGGTCGTACTACGGCGAGCGGTGCGTCGAGCGTCTCGTCGGTCGCCGCGGCGTGGTGCCCTACCGCGCGATCTTCGTGATCGTGGTGTTCATCGGTGCCACCACCCAGCTCGAGGTGGTCTGGAACTTCTCGGACGTGATGAACGGCCTCATGGCGCTGCCGAACCTGATCGGTCTGCTGGTGCTGTCGGGTCTGATCGCGCGGGAGACGAAGGCCTACCTGGATCGCGATCCGTATCTGTTGAATAGCCCCGTCGCGACGGACGATCCCGACGTCGTGAAGTAGGCCGGGGATACGCGAAAAGCCCCGCGTGATGCGGGGCCGAACGTATGTGGAGCATGCCTCCACGCCGACCCGGAACTACCCCTCGTCAGTCCCTATCGGCGTGGAGGCCCCCGCCCCACACTGCAAGGCCGAACCTTGCGTGGTCACCACTCTTCCTCGTCTTTGATGGGGACGAAGAATACCGACCGGCGCGGAACCGGTATCATCCCTGCTCAGACGTGGTGAGGAATTTTTCCGCAGCGGATGTTTGCAGGCGGGGAACGGGAGCACGAAGGGCGCGGAACGGATGTCAGAGACCGGCGGAAAGCCTGGTTCGGCGCAGCGTCAGTTCTTCGCCGACCAGTTGCGCATGCTGTTCGCCGCAGCCGGTCGTCCCGCCCTCAAGAAGGTCGTCTCGGATGCCGCGACCGTCGCCCGGGCGGTGGGCAGCGACCGGACCGTCTCCGTACAGCGGGTCAGCGACTGGCGCAGCGGCAACCGGATGCCGGCCAACTTCGAGTCGGTGCATCCGGTGCTCGTGGTCCTCATCCGCGCGGCGCGGGAGCTCAACGCCGAACCGCCGGCCCCCGGTCTGTACTCCCTGAAGCAGTGGGAGAACTGGTGGAAGGCCGCGCGCGGCCAGGCGAACGCTCCGCGCACCAAGGAATCGGCATCGGTATCGGTGCCGCCCGGGATCCGCCCTTACAAGGGACTCGCCTCCTACCGTCAGAACGACGCCCGGTTGTTCTTCGGGCGCGCCCAGAGTGTGCGGACCCTCGCCGACGTGGTGACGGCCTCCCACGGGCAGGGCCCGGTCGTGGTGACCGGTGCCTCCGGCGTCGGCAAGTCCTCGCTCGTCCAGGCCGGTCTCATTCCCCAGCTGTGTTCCGCGCCGGACTGCCACCCGGTGGTCCTCACCCCCGGCACCGACCCGGTGGCACGACTCGTCGACGCGCTCCCCGAACTGACCGACGTCGGCGACCCCGCCGACCACACCGCCGTCCACGCGGCCCTGCTTGCCGCGACCTCCCGTACGTCGTCGTCCTTGCTGCTGATCGTCGTCGACCAGATCGAGGAACTGTTCACCCAGTGCAGCGACGTCGCTCTGCGCACCGAGTTCCTCACCCTCATCGAGACGGCGTCGACCGGTTCGGACGGCGACGCGCCCGCACTCGTCGTCGCGACGATGAGGTCGGACTTCTACGACCAGGCAGTGGCCACTCCCGTGCTCGCCCGGGCCCTCGAACGGCGGACCAAGACCGTCCAGCCCCTCGACCGCGACGATCTCGTCGAGGTCATCACCGCGCCCGCCAAACTCGTGGGTGTCCGCCTCGAACCAGGTCTCGTCGACCTCATCCTCCACGACCTCACCGGACTGGCCGACGGTGAGATCAGCGGCACCGAGCTTCCCCTGCTGTCCCACCTGCTCGACTCCCTGTGGGACAAGCGCAGCGGGGGCACGCTCACCGTCGCCGCCTACCGCGCGACCGGCGGGGTCCGCGGATCCGTCGCCGCCGGCGCCGAACGAGCGTGGGAGAGTCTCGCCGACGATTCCGACCGTGCCCGTGCCCGCTCGATGCTCGTCCACCTGGTGTACGTCACCACGACCGGCACGGACGTCAAGATCGCGCGGTCGCTGAACGAACTGCTCGCGGTCGGCGGGGAGGATCGCGACGCGTCGAAGCGCGTCCTCGACCATTTCGTGTCGGCACGTGTGCTCGTCGTCGACGCCGACTATGTCGAACTCATCCACGATGCGGTGATCGACGCGTGGCCCCGACTCAAGTCCTGGATCCAGCAGGACCGCGCCGGTGCCGCCCTGCGACAGCAGATCGAGGCCGACGCGTCGACCTGGCTCGGCTCCGGACGCAACCGCGAGCTGCTCTACCAGCGCGGACGCATGGACGTCGTGTCCGAGCAGAATCCGCACCTCGCCATGGCGGGCACTCCCGAGGGCCGGCGCGGGCCGGTCGCGCTCAGCCCCATCGCGGTGGCCTTCCTCGACGCCTCCCGGCGGCAGATCGCCCGCGAGACCCGGACCCGGCGGGTCGGCATCACCGCGATGGCGCTGTCCACGATCATCGCGTTCGTCATGACCGGACTGGCCTGGGACGCGAAGAGCCGGGCCGAGACGGCACGGAGCACCGCGCAGTTCCAGCAGATCGTCGCGCTGTCCGACTCCCTGCGGGACAAGGACTCCACGATCTCGGCGAACCTGGCGCTCGTCGCGGCCGAACTCCAGCCCGACAGCCCGGTCGCGTACTCGAGGCTCATCGCCAGCCAGGCCGTGCCCCTCGCGTACACACTGAGCGGACACACCGGGCCGGTGTACGGCGTCGTCGTCTCCCCCGACGGGGCCACCCTCGCGTCGGCGAGCGATGACGGCACCGTCCGCCTGTGGGCACTCGACGGCGACGAACCGTCCGCCGTGGGCGAGCCGTTGCGGTTGTCGTCGAAGTACATGGCGTCCGTCTCGTTCAGCCCCGACGGCCGTTTCCTCGCGATCGGGGCAGGTGACGGCGGTGTGTGGATCTACGACGCGTCCGATCGTGCCGCGCCGCGCGTGGTGCTCGACCGGCAGGTCTACGCCGACGGCGCCGTGCACAACGTGCGGTACTCACCCAACGGGCGGGTGCTCGCCGTGCCCTACGACGACGGGCACGTCGCACTCGTCGACACCTCGGATCCCGGATCGGGCCGGTTCCCCGTCACCTTGGTCGACGAGCACGACGGTGGTGTGCGGACGGTGGCCTTCCGTCCCGGTGGGCAGGTCCTCGCCACGTCGAGCGACGACCGCACCGTCCGGCTATGGGACGTGAGCACGCCCTCGCGGCCGGTGCCGCTCGGTGAGCCGCTCACCGGTTTCGGCGACGTGGCCCATTCGGTGAGCTTCAACGGCGACGGCACGATCCTCGCGGCGAGCAGCGACGACGGTGTGCTGCACCTGTTCGACACCACCGATCCGCGCGCGGCCCGCCCGCTGGGGGTGCCGACGAACGCCCACACCGGCGGTGTCTGGAACATCGCGTTCCTCCCCGACGGACGCACACTGGCGAGCGCGTCCTGGGACGGCACCGCGAAACTGTGGGACGTCGACCCGTCGACACGAACCCTAGACGAGATCGGCCCGCCGCTGACCGGGCACGGAGGCGGTGTCCCGACGCTCGCGGTGAGCCCGACCGGGACCACCGTCGTCACCGGCGGACAGGATTCCAACGTCCGGGTGTGGACGATGCCGCAGACCCGGATGGCGGTCGCCGACGGAGCGCTGACCAGGCCGGCGATCGATCGTGCCGGAGCCCTCGTCGCGACCGGCAGCTACGGACCGGATGTCACGCTCTGGCGGGTCGATCAGGGCGGCGACTGGAACCGCGCCGGTGGGATCGCGTTGCCGCGCCCGCTCGGCGGTGCGTACGTGTGCGCGCTCTCGCCCTCGGGCACGATCCTGGCCACGGCACCGACCTCCGGCGGCAGCGTGCAATTGTGGGACGTGCGCGATCCGGCAACACCGAAGCCGTTCGGCGATCCGGTGCCGCTCGACACGAGGTTCACCTCCGCCCTGGCGTTCGGACCCGACGGCACGACCCTCGTGACCGGCGCCGACGACTCCACGGTGCAGTTGTGGGACATCGCGGATCCCGCCGAACCGGTGCCGTGGGGCCAGCCGCTGACGGGACCGAAGAATCTCGTGCGCAGTGCTGCCATCAGCCCCGACGGCCGAAGTCTCGTGGTCACGAGCGCCGACAGCGAGATCTACGCCTGGAACGTGACCGATCCGCGCTCCCCGACACGGGTGAACGTCTCGGACGGGCACGCAACCGGCGTGAACACCGTGGCCTTCGGCGGGTCGAGCGACGTGCTGGTGACCGGCGGGGACGACCACGACGTGGTGGTCTGGGACCGCACCGAGTCCGGTGACTTCGTCGCCCGCGAGACCCGGTTGAGCGGCCACACCGGCACGGTCTACTCCGTCTCCATCACCCTCGACGGCACCCGCGCGGTCAGGCGGCAGCGACGACGGCACTGTCCGTCTGTGGGACGTCGCCGACCCGGGCGGCATGCACGAGATCGGTGGCCCGGTCACCGACATGGGAACGGGACGATGGCAGGTGACCTTCGCGCCCGACAGCACCATCGTCGCCGCCGGTGGCGACGGTCTGCTCCGCACATGGGGGCTCGACGCCGATGCCGTCGTAGCCCGCATCTGCCGTTCCACCTCGGTGCGACTCGAGGAGGTCCTCGACCGTTACGAGTTGCCGTCGCCTCCCGACGAGGTGTGCTGAACGGCTGCCCGCGCGTCGCCGAGCGCGAGGATGCTGGCGGCCTTGTCGAGGCATTCCTGCCATTCCGCGTCGGGATCGGAGTCGATGGTGATGCCGCCTCCCACACCGAGCGCGCACACGCCGTTGCCGCTGTCGTCGTGCCCGAACTCGACGGTGCGGATCGCGACGTTCAGTTCGGTGCCGGCGATCGGACTCGACATGCCGACGGTGCCGCAGTAGACACCTCGCGCGGAACCCTCCCACCTGGTGAGCAGCGTCCGGGCGCGGAGTTTCGGGCAGCCCGTCACCGATGCGGGCGGGAACGCCGCGTCGAGCACATCGGCGACCGTCACACCCGGTCGCCGCTCCGCCGCGACGGTGGACACCAGATGCCACACGCCGGGTGCGGGACGCACGGTCAGAAGATCCTCGACCCGCACCGAACCGGTCTCGGCGACGCGGCCGAGATCGTTGCGGACGAGATCGACGATCATCACGTTCTCGGCGACGTCCTTGACCGATGCCCGTAGCCCGGCGGGGTCGGCGGAGAGGGGGAGGGTGCCCTTGATCGGACTCGACCGCAGCGTGTCGCCGTGGAGGGAGACGAACAGTTCGGGCGAGAGCGACGCGACCGCACCCCACGATCCCTGCAGGTAGGCGGCGCGCGGAGGGTCAGTCCGGGAGATCCCGTCGGCGAAGAACGCCAGCGGATCGCCGTCCCATCTGCCCGTGAACCGCGTGCACACGCACGCCTGGTACACCTCGCCGGCGCGGATCGCGTCGAGACAGTGTTCGACGCCGCGGCGGTGCTCGTCGCGAGGCGGTGGTGTCCAGTCGATGTGCCAGTCCGTGGCGTTCGTCGACTCTGTGGCGTTCGTCGGCGGGGCGGCGGTCGACGGTGAATCGAGGACTGCCGCGGCGAGATCGTCGGGGCAGGGTGCGGTACCGAGGGTCTCGTACCACCAGCACCCGTCGGCGTCGAGACGCAGGACAGTGTCGGTCCACCCGCTCGCGGCGAGGGGCAGCGCGGGTCGGTCCGGGATGCGATCCGGGTAGGCGAGATAACCGATGCGCCCGCCTCCGATGAGCGGCCGGTCGTCACTGCGCTGGAAGCGCCGATCGGCACCGCCGGGCCCGGGAGCGTCCGCGGGGAGGGAGAAGACCTCTGCCGGTGGGACGGATTCGACGGACACGGACGGGACGAGCACGGCCGCCGCCCCGAACCATTCACCCGACAGTGCCGCCGGGGCGGGGATCGCGAGGATCCTGGCGCGTTCTGCGAGTGCACCGAGCACGCGATCGACGGTGCCGCCGCGGCCGAGTCGTTCCATCCGCATGGCGTCAGCTTGTCATGTCTGGTCGGAAGCATCGGGACGAGCCCGGAGATGCGTGAGCTTGTCGGGATTGCGGACCACGTAGACGCCGGTGATCAGGTGGTCGTCGATCTCGAGGTGCAGCACCATGTCGAGGACACCTGCCGAGTAGACGAGGAAACCGGGCATCGAGTTCACCACGGCCGGCTCGATGGTCATGTCGGGCAGCGGATGCCGGACCAGTCCGAGGAACAGGCCGGCGACCTTCGCGGAGCCGAAGATCGGAACTCGGGCCGCAGTGACCTTGCCGCCACCGTCGGCGAGGTACCGCACGTCGGGAGCCAGCAGCGACAGCAGTCCGTCGAGGTCGCCGGTGGTGGCCGCGGTGAGGAACGCCGCGACCACCCGGTCGGTCTCGTCGCCCGCGGGAGTGAAGCGTCGCTGCCGGGCATGGACGTGCTCGCGGGCGCGGTGCGCGATCTGCCGGACGGCACTCTCGGTACGGTCGACCGTCTCGGCGATGCGCCCGTACTCGAAACCGAACACCTCGCGCATCACGAAAACCGCGCGTTCGACGGGCGTCAATGTCTCGAGCACCAACAGCATCGCGGTCGACACCGACTCGGCGAGTTCGACCTCGGCGGCTGCGTCGGGGGCGGTGAGCATCGGCTCGGGCAACCACGGCCCGACGTAGTCCTCCCGGCGGCGTTGCGCCGAGCGCAGCGAGTTCAGCGCCTGACGCGTCACGATCTGCGCCGCGTAGGCCCGCGGATTGTCGACGCTGCCGGTGTCGGTGCGGGCCCAGCGGATGTAACTCTCCTGCAGGACGTCCTCGCTGTCGGCGACACTGCCGGTGATCTCGTAGGCGATCGAGAACAGCAGTCCCCGATGCTCGGTGAAGACGTCGTCGCCGGTCATACGTGAGCCTTCTCGCGTGCGGCGGTGTCCGGTCCGCGTCGGGACGGCAGGGCACGTCCGCGCGCCTGGAGTTGCATGGTGTGGATGGTCCCACGAACGACGGCTTCCTTCACCGGTGCTGCGAGCCGACCGCGCAGGGCCCACCTCGACGGGGTGTCGTCGCGTGCCGACAACTGCACGACGCCGCGATCGCGGCCGAGAGAGATGCAGGTCGTGACGAAACCGAGCGAGAGCGGTGCCGGCTTGCGTCCCTGCAACAACTGCCACACCGTGTCGGCGCCGTGGATGCCGAGCGGCATCGCCGCCTGGCAGCTCATGCGCAGGTGGTCGTTGCCGTCCACCACCACTGCGTCGCCCACGCCGACGACCGGCATGCCGTCGCCCACGCCGACGATCGGCGAGCCGTCGACCGCCTGCAGGGTGTCGCGCACCCGGAGACGACCGTCGTCGTCGACCGGCAGGCCGCTGCGACGGGCCAGGTCGGGCACGGAGAAACCGGCCGTGCGGACCACGAGGGTCGCGGGGATCTCGGAGCCGTCGTCGAGGACGACCGAGCCGTCGTCGATGCGGGCGACCCGCGTTCCCGACCGGACCTGAACGCCCAGTTCGTCGAGCCGGTGGCGGATGTAACGCTGCGTGTTCACAGGAAGGGCCGCCCCCGGATCGCCGACGAGGACGAGGGTGTGCCGCGGATGCGACTGTGCGAGTTCGGTGACGGTCTCGAGACCGGTGAGCCCGCCACCGATCACGACGACGGAGGCGTGATCGTCCGCCTCGATGAGCGCGTCGCGCAGGGCAGTGGCGGAGTCGAGGTCGGCGACGGAGAACGCCTTCTCCGCACCGGGGATCGCGCCGGAGCCCGTGGTGCTGCCGACGGCGTAGACCACCGCGTCGCATGGCAGGACCGTGCCGTCGGCGAGGGACACCGCGTAGGGCTCGATCCGTACGGCCGTGCCGACGTGCAGCGTCACCCGCGGGTGCAGGAGATCGGACAGTTGGTGTGTGGCGGTTCCGGATCCGGCCGCCACCTGGTGGAGCCGGACGCGTTCGACGAAGACCGGTCGCGGGTTCACGACGGTGACCGCCACCTCGGGGTGTTCGGCGAGCAAGCGGTTCGCAGCCATCACTCCGGCGTAGCCCGCCCCTACGACCACCACATGGAATTGCGTCGTCATCGCTCTGTTCCCTTCGCTTGTCGGAAGTGGTGTCACCGATAGGACACCGCTCGTGGCAGGGATGTGACACGGCGCCACCGCGAATTCCTGTGACGCCCGTCTCCTGCTGTCGACCTCGTCGGTGATCGATCCGGTCAGCGACCGACCGTGCGGAATTCCGTTGTCAGCGAGGCGGTCTCGGCCGCATCCCGACCGGCGTGGAAGCCGTCGGCGTCGACCCCGCGGCTACGCGAGTCGCGGGTGACGGGGAACAACCGCCGGAACTCGGTGTCGACGGCGTCGGAGCGTCTGGCGAGGATGGGTGCGAGTTTCGTGATGGGCATCTGCGCGTCGGCGGCGGCGTGGGCGGTGGCCCGGACGTCCGCCTCGCGGAGACGTTCGCCGATCCGGTGCGCGTAGCCGGTGAGGAAGGCGCGGCGGAAGGAGGTCGCGGACGATCCGCGCCGCCCCGCCGTTCCGGCCGCCTGCACGGCCCGTCCGGCCTGCACGAGCAGCGAGGTGTACAGCATCTCGGCCTGCTGCAGGTCGGTGGCGGTACCGACGATCGTCGCGATCTGCACCCGGGTGAACCACACCGTGCGCACGCGGTTCGCGTCGCCGATGGCGGTGAGGAGCAGGACCTTCTCGCGGATGTACGGGCTGTCGAGGTGGATGCGCCGGCCGACGACCGGGTCTGTGCCGGAGTCGGGTCCGGCCAGCAGCGCCGCACCCACGGCGTGACGCGAGACGAGTTCCTGCGCCTTCGCGGTGAGCGCTTCGGCCTCGTCGGGGAAGTCGGTGGACTCGGCCTTCGACAGCAGTGCCCGGATGCGTTCGAGGATCCGGGTGTCGGGCGGGGCGGGCGCAGACGGGTCGCCGGACCGGACGGACGGCCATCGCGACGGCGGGGGTGTGAGGATCGCGAAGGACGGCAGGTACTTCCAGGTGAAGGCGAGCCCTTCGATCTCGAAGCGGGTGACGTCGGGGAACGCGCGGAACAGACCGTCGGCCAGGGTCGGGGCTCCGGCGGCGTGGGCCGGACGCGGGTGCCGGCGGGTGATCTCGTCGAGCTGCCGTACCCACTCGACGGGGGCGCGTTCGGCCGCGCGCCGGATCTGCGCGTCGAACAGCATCGTGGCCGCCGTCAGTGCGACATCGGAGGGACCACCCGAGCGGGCCGTCACGTGGAGCACGTCGGCGGGCTGCCATCCCCGCTCGTAGGCACCGCCCAGCTCGGCGAGCAGGGAGTGCTCGTTCAGGCCATCGGATCGAACATGTGTTCTATCGCTGCGCATGCGCCGCAGTGTGGCGCACGGCACCGACAGGTTTGCGCGGCGACGGAGAACACGCAGGTGAAAGCTCTCCGTCGCCGGATCGGACGCTCAGTCCTCGTCGACGTAGCGCGGGAACACCGGTGCCGGGGCGGGCAGGGTCGTGCCCGGAGCCAGGCGGGTCGCGACGGCGTCGAACTGCCGTGCCTCGGGTGTCTGACCGAGGAGATCGAGGATGTTCGCGGCGGCATCGGGCATCACCGGCTGGACGAGCAGACCCACGATCCGAACGACCTCGAGCGTGACGTACAGGACCGTCGCCATCCGCTCGGGATCGGTCTTGCGCAGCACCCACGGCTGCTGCGCCGAGAAGTAACGGTTGGTCTCGCCGAGGACGTGCCAGATCGCTTCGAGACCGAGGTGCAGGGCCTGCGCGTCGAACTCGGCGCGCACCTTCGCGAGCAGCGCGTCGGCCTGGGCGAGCATCGCCTCGTCGTCGGCGGTGAACTCGCCCGGCGTGGGCACGGTGCCCTCGAGATTCTTCGCGACCATCGTCAGGGAGCGCTGCGCGAGGTTGCCGAGGTCGTTGGCGAGATCGGCGTTGATGCGGGTGACGATCGCCTCGTGGCTGTAGCTGCCGTCCTGGCCGTAGGAGATCTCGCGGAGCAGGAAGAAGCGCAGCTGGTCGAGGCCGTACCGGTCGACCATCTCGAGCGGGTCGACGACGTTGCCGACCGACTTCGACATCTTCTCGCCCTTGTTGAACAGGAAGCCGTGGACGAAGACCCGCTTCGGCAGTTCGAGCCCCGCCGACATGAGGAAGGCCGGCCAGTAGACGGTGTGGAACCGCGTGATGTCCTTGCCGATGATGTGCAGGTCGGCGGGCCAGTAGCGGCGGTAGGACTCCGATTCGGTGTCGGGGAAGCCGGCGCCGGTGAGGTAGTTGGTCAGCGCGTCGACCCACACGTACATGACGTGATCGGGGTGATCGGGGACCGGCACACCCCAGTCGAAGGTGGTGCGGGAGATCGACAGGTCCTTCAGGCCGCCGGAGACGAAGCTGACGATCTCGTTGCGGCGGGTGGCCGGGGCGATGAAGTCGGGCTGCTTCTCGTAGAGCTCGAGCAGCTTGTCCTGATAAGCCGACAGCCGGAAGAAGTAGGTGGACTCCTCGGTCCACTCCACGGGGGTGCCGGTGTCGGTGGAGATCCGCGAGCCGTCTTCGAGCAGGGTGGTCTCGCCGTCGGTGTAGAACGCCTCGTCGCGGACCGAGTACCACCCCGCGTAGGTGTCGAGGTAGATGTCGCCCGAGTCGACCATGCGCTGCCAGATCGCCTTGCTCGCCTCGAGGTGATCGGCGTCCGTGGTGCGGATGAACCGGTCGTACGAGATGTTCAGCCGCTTGTCCATGGCCTCGAACACGTCCGAGTTGCGGGACGCGAGTTCGGTGACCGGGATGCCTTCCTTCGCGGCGGTCTGCTGCATCTTCAGGCCGTGCTCGTCGGTGCCGGTCAGGAAGCGCACGTCGAAGCCGTCGAGACGCTTGAACCGCGCGATCGCGTCGGTCGAGATGTACTCGTAGGCGTGCCCGATGTGCGGGGCGCCGTTCGGGTACGCGATCGCGGTCGTGACGTAGAACGGCGGGCGGGTGGGATCGCCGGCAGCCGGGCGGGAGGAATCAGGCGCAGTCATGGTGGCCAGTAGTTTATAGGGCGTGAGCGCAGCCCGTCCCGCCCCCGAAGCCCCGCAGCCGTTGAGTCCCCTCGTCGACGCCCACACGCACCTCGACGCGTGCGGTGCCGAGGACGCCGCGACGACCTCCGCGATCGTCGATCGTGCCGCCGCGGTGGGGGTCGGACGCATCGTCACCGTCGCCGACGATCTCGAGGCGGCGCGTTTCGCCGTGCGGGCTGCGCACTGGGACGACCGCGTCCACGCGGCCGTCGCCATCCATCCCACCCGCGCGAACAGTCTCGACGACGCTACCCGCGCCGAGATCGAGAAACTCGCCGCCGACCCGCGCTGCGTCGCGGTGGGGGAGACCGGCCTCGACCTCTACTGGCCCGGCAAGCTCGACGGGTGCGCCGAACCGGCCGAGCAGGAGGAGGGCTTCCGCTGGCACATCGACCTCGCGAAGCGACTCGGCAAGCCGCTGATGATCCACAACCGCGAGGCCGACGCCGACCTGCTGCGTGTCCTGCACGACGAGGGCGCACCCGAGAAGGTGATCTTCCACTGCTTCTCGTCGGATGCCGACATGGCCCGCCGCTGCGTCGACGCCGGATACCTGCTGAGCTTCTCGGGCACCGTGAGTTTCAAGAACGCGAAGGCCCTGCGTGAAGCGGCGCCGCTCGTGCCCCGCGAGCTGGTGCTGGTGGAGACCGACGCGCCGTTCCTGACCCCGCATCCCTTCCGGGGCGCGCCGAACGAGTCGTACTGCCTGCCGTACACCGTGCGCGCGCTCGCCGAGGTGCGGGGCGAGGACGCCGAGGAACTGGCGGCGGCCACCACCGCGAACGCCGAGCGGGTGTACGGACTTTCGTAAAGGGCACGCGCGTCCCCACTCCCGTCGTGAGAATACGGGCATGCGCTCCTTCGTCTACAACTCTCATCCGGTACGTGTGATCTTCGGCCCCGGTACCGCCTCGCGGGTCGCGGACGAAGTACGTCGACTCGATCGTTCCCGCGTTTTGCTGCTCGCCGGCGAGCACGTGCGGCACCAGGCGGAACTGGTCGAGAAGTATCTCGGCGATCTGCAGGTCGCGCGTTTCGACGGCGCGGTGATGCACACGCCGGTCGAGGTGACCGAACGGGTCCTCGGCCGGGTCACCGAGCACGACGTCGATGCGGTCGTCGTGGTGGGTGGCGGCTCGACCACAGGACTGGCCAAGGCACTGGCACTCCGCACGGGGATCGATCAGGTGATCCTGCCGACGACCTACGCCGGGTCGGAGGTGACGCCCGTTCTCGGTGAGACCGCCGACGGGGTGAAAACCACGCGTTCGTCGCCCGACATCCTTCCCGAGACCGTGATCTACGACGTCGAGTTCACCACCTCGATGCCCATTCCGTTGGCGGTGACCAGCGCGATCAACGCGATGGCCCACGCGGTCGAGGCCCTCTACTCCGAACAGGCCAATCCGATCGTCGACGCCCTCGCGCTCGAGGCCGTGGCCGCGATCGCCCGGGGTATCCCGGCGCTCGGTGCGGATTCGGCCGATCCCGAGGGGCGTTCGGATCTGCTGCTCGCGGCGTGGCTCTCCGGAACCTGTCTCGCCTCGGCAGGAATGGGGCTGCACCACAAGCTCTGTCACGTGCTGGGCGGCTCGTTCGACCTGCCGCATGCCGCCACGCACACCGTCGTGCTGCCCCACGCGCTCGCCTACAACGAACCGTCGGTACCGCACGTCATGGTGCGGGTCGCGCAGGCGCTCGGCACGGATTCGGCGTCCGCGGGCGTCTACGACCTCGTGGCGGCGGCCGGTGGGCCGACGAGTCTCGAGGAACTGGGGTTCCGGGAGTCCGATCTGGACGAGGCGGCACGACTGGCGACGGCGAAGCCGTATCCGAATCCCCGGGAGGTCACGGAGGTGGGCGTGCGACGGTTGCTGGGGGAGGCGTTCGCCGGTACCCGTCCGGAACCGGCGCAGAAGTCTGGTTGAAGCTACAACCAAGGGTTGCTACCTTAGTTGTCGCTTCAACTAAGTGGGGCTCTCCGGCCTCCTACCCGAAAGGCTCGAAATGAAGACTCCTCTCGTCCGCGACCTCGGCATCCTCGTGGCCCGACTCGTACTCGGTGTCATCTTCCTCGCGCACGGACTGCAGAAGTTCAATTCGTGGGGATACGAAGGCACCAAGGCCGGCTTCGAAGGAATGGGCGTGCCCGCCCCGGCCGTCTCGGCGTTCGTCGCCACCTGGATCGAGATCCTCGGCGGTCTCGCGCTCATCCTCGGTGTGCTCGTCCCCGTCTTCGGCGTCCTGCTGTTCCTGCTCATGCTCGGCGCGTTCTTCATCGTGCACGTGGAGAACGGAATCTACGTCGGCGACGGCGGTTTCGAACTCGTGGCCGCGCTCGGCGCAGGGGCCCTCCTACTCGCCGCGGTCGGTGCGGGAGCGTTCAGCGTCGACCGATTCCTCGCGCGGAAGGTTCCGCTCCTGCGCACGGCCTGACCTGCGGTTCCGCGGCGCTGTGGACGATTTCCCCCGATCGTCCTCAGCGCCTCTTCCGTCCGATGACGCGTGCTCAACGCATATGTCTTGTTATTCTCCTGCACGACATACGCGTTCACGGATCTCTCCGACAGGACCGATATGACCGTGCAGCAGGCTGTTCCGCGTCGCGACACCACGTGGAATGTCAATCGACAGACCTTCCTCGCGGGCGCGGGTGCGCTCCTCGCTGCCGGCCTCGTGGGCGCCGGATCATCTGCGGCACAGCCTCGGACACCGCAGCGTCCCAACATCCTCATCATCATGACCGACCAAGAGCGCCGGCCGATGCACTGGCCGGCCGACTGGGCGCGCAACAACCTGCCCAACCGGCAGCGTCTGGCCGACACCGGGCTGACCTTCACGCGGTCGTTCTGCAACGCCGCGATGTGCTCGCCCAGTCGCAGCACGTTCTTCACCGGCCTCTATCCCGCCCAGCACGGGGTGGTGAGCACCCTCACCGAGGGTGGCACGCTCTCGCCCACCGAACCCGTGCTGCCGGTGGACGGCCAGAACATGGCGAAGATGCTGCTCTCCGCCGGATACGACGTCCACTACCGCGGCAAATGGCACATGAGCAAGGGCGCCGACGGCGGCGACCCGTCGCCCGACGACATCGCGCGGTACGGCTTCGCGGGGTGGGAGCCCCCGGAGGCGGGGCAGGACACAGCACCCGAGAACTTCGGGGGTGGCTGCGCCGACCGCGACGGCAAGATCGCCTCCGACGCCGCCGAATTCCTGCGGTCGCGCAGCGCCTCCGACGACAGGCCGTTCGCGCTCATCGTGTCGTTCGCCAATCCCCACGACATCCTCTCGTACCCGAAGACTTGGGATCAGGTCGACGGCGACTGCAACAACTACGGGGCGTTCGCACCCGAAGCCTTCGAGCAGGGAATCGACCTGCCGCCCACCATCGACGAGGACCTGCTCCGCAACTTCAAGCCCACCGCCCAGGCCGAACTGCTCCTGCTGCTCGCAGGTGCGCTCGGTCCGCTCGTCGGTCCCGAAGCGGCACGGCAGTACGTCAACCTGTACGCCTACATGCACAAGGTCGTCGACCAGCACATCGGGACGGTTCTCGATGCGCTGGAATCGGTTTCGGGCATGCGCGAACGCACCGTCGTCTTCCGGGTGGCCGACCACGGTGAGATGGGGCTCTCCCACGGCGGACTCCGCCAGAAGGCCTTCAACGCCTACGAGGAGACGCTCAATGTCCCTCTCGTGGTGAGCAATCCGGTGATGTTCCCGAGGCCGGTCTCCACCGACGCGCTCGCGTCGCTGATCGACGTCATGCCCACCCTCGCGACGATGGCCGCCGTGCCCGACCGTTCGGCGTGGACGTTCAAGGGCGTCGACCTCACGCCCGTCATCGAGGGCGCGTCGTCCGGTGGCACGCCGCCACAGGTGCAGGACACCGTCCTGTTCACCTTCGACGACGAGAACGCCGCCGCGGCCAATGGGCAGACGACGGTGAAGCAGCCCAACCACATTCGTGCCGTCCGGCAGGACAGGTGGAAGTACGCGATGTACTTCGATCCGTCGGGACGCGCGCTGCCGCAGTTCGAGCTCTACGACCTGCACGACGATCCGCTCGAGACGCGCAACCGCGCGAACCCGCTCGATCTCGCGAACTTCGACCCGGTGCAGGTCGCGACCATGCACGCCGTCCTGATGGACGTGATGGCCCGCACGGGCACCACCCCGGCTGTGACGATTCCGCAGTTCCCCGTACCGAGCGGATCCGCCGATCTCCCGATTCCCAGCGGGTCGGCCGGACGCTGACGAAGCCGATCACCGGCAACCGCGACCATCGGTAGGCGGTCCCGGAAACCGCTGCGCCCGCGAAGCCGGCCGCTCCGTCCGAGCCTGTGGGCATCGGCACCTCGAACGCCCCCGCATGGGGCAGGGCACAGCTGCGCGCGCTCCTCGGCTACCTCACGGAGTCCATGTCCTTGCCGCCCGAATCGCGAGGAAGTTCTTCTTCCGAGTGTCGATCGAAATGGCGATTTCGGACACTTGAAAATGATCGAGCTAATATCGATCCGATATCTGTGACGTGCGTCGTGATCTGACAGAAATCATGATCTGTGCAGGTAAACGCGATGAAGTTGCGATAACAATGCCGTCTCGTTACCGTGCTGTGATCACAGTTGTCGTCCGTCTGGAAATAATCGTGTCACCTTTCATCAAGATCAATCGCCTCAAGTCGCCGGTGTTCTACTCGGTGGTCGCCGCCGTCTTCGTCACCCTCGGTGCCGGTGGCGCCACTGCTGTGGTTCAGCACAAGGACGTCGTCCTCGACGTCGACGGTGAGCAGCGTGCCTTCGGCACGATGAACTCCAACGTCGGCGACATCCTGGCCGCAGCCGGCTACACCGTCGACGAGAACGACGTCGTGGCCCCGGCCGTGGACTCGTCCGTCTCCGACGGCGACACCATCGTCCTGCGACAGGCTCGCGAGCTGCGCCTCACCGTCGACGGTGAGGAGCGCTCGGTGTGGACCACCGCGCTGACCGTCGACGAGGCGCTCGACCAGTTCCGCCTCTCCGACGACGCCTACGTCTCCGCCTCCCGTTCGCACCGCCTCCCGCTCGACGGTGCCGATCTCGAGGTCGTCAACCCCAAGATGGTGCGCTTCGCCGACAACGGCGCGCCCGCCGCCGAGGTGCGCGTCGCAGCGCCGACGGTCGCCGAGTTCCTCGAGGCCCAGGGCGCGAAGCTCGAGCAGGCCGACAGCGTCACCCCTGCCCTCGACGCGGAACTCGCGGAGGGCATGGAGGTCGTGGTCACCCGCGACCGGACCGAGTCGCGGACCGAGAACCTGCCGATCGCCCCGCCGGAGAACCGCGTGGACGATCCGAACATGCTCGAGGGTGAGGCCGCCGTGAGCGACCCGGGTGCTCCGGGCGAGCGGTCGGTGACCTTCGACGTTCACACCGTCAACGGTGTCGAGGTCGGACGCGCCGAGACCGCTTCGAAGGTCCTCGTCGAGCCGCGGCCCGTCGTGGTCCGCGTCGGCACCAAGCCGAAGCCCGCCGTGCCGGCCTCCGGTCGCGGCTCCACCTGGGACGCTCTCGCGCAGTGCGAGGCGACCGGCAACTGGGCGATCAACACCGGCAACGGTTTCTACGGTGGCCTGCAGTTCACGCAGCAGACGTGGGCCGGCTTCGGCGGCACCCAGTACGCGCCGCGTGCCGATCTCGCGACGCGCGAGCAGCAGATCGCCGTCGCGGAGAAGGTCCAGGCGGCCCAGGGCTGGGGCGCCTGGCCATCCTGCACCAGCAAGCTCGGTCTGCGCTGACCGGCGCGGGTGTGCGCGGTGTGACCTGCTCCCGAGTGCGCTAGGTTCACCACGTGTCAGCAGACGATCCCGAAACCTCTCCGAGGGCCACTCCGGCTTCTCCGCGCGGCCTCGCCGCGCTGCTCGGGCCCGCCGAGGTCCGCGCACTCGCGGAGGAGTTCGGGGTGCGCCCGACGAAGCAGCTCGGCCAGAACTTCGTGCACGACGCGAACACGGTGCGCCGCATCGTCAACGTCGCCGGGGTCGGCCCTGAGGATGTCGTGCTCGAGGTCGGGCCGGGCCTGGGTTCGCTCACTCTCGCCCTGCTCGACGTCGTCGACCGTGTGGTCGCTGTCGAGCTCGATCCCGTTCTCGCGCAGCGTATTCCCGTTACCGTGCGGGAGCGGGCCCCGCAGCTCGCCGACCGCTTCGACGTCGTGCACATGGACGCGATGAAGGTGCTGCCGAAGGATCTTCCCGTCACGCCCACCGCGCTGGTCGCGAACCTGCCCTACAACGTCGCGGTGCCGGTGCTGCTGCACCTTTTCTCTGAATTCCCTACTCTGCGAACCGCTCTCGTGATGGTGCAGGCCGAGGTCGCCGATCGGCTCGCAGCAGAACCGGGCGGTAAGATCTACGGCGTACCCAGCGTGAAGGCGCGGTTCTTCGGCGACGTCCGCAGGGCCGGCGCCGTCGGGCGTGCGGTCTTCTGGCCCGTTCCCCAGGTGGAATCGGGCCTCGTGCGTGTCGACCGCTATGCGGAGCCACCGTGGCCCACCGACGCCCGGACACGCGCCCGGGTCTTCGCCGTCGTCGACGCGGCCTTCGCTCAACGGCGAAAGACGTTGCGCGCAGCGTTGAGTGGATGGGCAGGTTCGCCCGCGGAGGCCGAGAGGCGCCTGCTGGCGGCCGGTATCGAGCCGTCGACCCGCGGGGAGAAGCTCGACGCCGCAGCCTTCGTGCGGCTCGCAGGGGTGGAGTGATCCCGGTCACTCTTCCTGGCGGTCGGATGCGATGTGTGGTTAAGTTGTCCTCGGTCGTTAGGTAGTGTGTTCGTGGTTTACCCCTCGCACATTTCTGGTTGCGAGCGGATGCGATAGCCACGATGGAATCGTTTCAGCCGTGTAGTGACAGACCCGGGGGCCGAAACCGACTCCCGACGAGACAGAACGTCTACATCCGTTCTGCCTGC
This sequence comes from Rhodococcus sp. IEGM1339, assembly GCF_050321925.1. Taxonomy (NCBI): domain Bacteria; kingdom Bacillati; phylum Actinomycetota; class Actinomycetes; order Mycobacteriales; family Nocardiaceae; genus Rhodococcus; species Rhodococcus sp. IEGM1339. The sequence goes on along the minus strand of NZ_JBNQFT010000014.1, from coordinate 45,639 downwards.
AAGTGAAGGACAGCAACATGGCTGAAGGTACTGTGAAGTGGTTCAACGGCGAAAAGGGCTTCGGCTTCATCGCTCCCTCGGACGGCTCCGCTGACGTCTTCGTGCACTTCTCCGAGATCCAGGGCCGCGGCTTCCGCACCCTCGAGGAGAACCAGCGCGTGAGCTTCGAGATCGGCCAGGGCCAGAAGGGCCCGCAGGCCACCGGCGTGAACGTCATCGGCTGATACCGATAATTCTCCGAATCCGGGCCGGCACCTCAGGGTGCCGGCCCGGATTCGTTCGTCCGGTCAGCCGATCATTGCCCCGTAACCGGTGATGCCCAAGTTCGACGAACCGGTCGACGAGCCCGCCGAGTCGGCGGAGCCGGTCGCCATTCCGGCGGAGCCCGTGGGAGGGGTCACGCAGTCCACGAGATTCAGCGAGCGCAGGACCAGGTCGCCGAGCGAGCAGACGCGCGGCGGAGCCGGTTCGGCCGAGGCGACGCCGGCGGTTCCCATGGTGGCCGCCACGGCGACGGCGCAGACGGCGACCGCATTACGTACGGAACGAGTCACATTTCCTCCAGAGTGTTCAGAGTCGATCGATCGTAGAGCGTGGCCGCGGCGGTCGGGAAGCATCCGTATCCCGAGTAAGCTCTGTACTCGTGCTTTCCGTCGTGCCGACCCCCGTGACAGTGAGGGTCCCGTCCAAGGTCAACCTGCATCTCGCGGTGGGTGACCTCCGTCCTGACGGCTACCACGACCTGCACACCGTCTTCCAGGCTCTGTCCCTGTACGACGAGGTGTCGGTGGTCCCGGCCGACACCCTGAGCGTGACGGTGCGCGGCGCGGGCGCCGAGTCGGTACCTACCGATTCGACGAACCTGGCGTGGCGCGCCGCCGAGATGATGGCGGAACGGGCCGCACGTACACCCGACGTGGCGATCACGATCGACAAGGGCATCCCCGTGGCCGGCGGAATGGCCGGTGGCAGCGCCGACGCTGCCGCGACGCTGGTCGCGCTCGACACACTGTGGGGCATCGGGGCGCCCCGGGAGGACCTCGCGGATCTCGCCGTCCGCCTCGGCAGCGACGTGCCGTTCTGCCTCCACGGCGGAACGGCGATCGGAACAGGGCGGGGCGAGCGCCTCGTCCCAGTCCTCACCCGCGGCACCTTCCACTGGGTACTGGCCCTCGCGAAGGGGGGCCTGTCCACACCGGTCGTCTTCCGTGAACTCGACCGGCTGCGTGCCGAGGGAGAACCTCAGCGCATCGGCAGCGCGGATGCCGTGCTCTCCGCGCTCGGCTCCGGCGACGCCCACCAGCTCGCGCCGCTGCTCGGCAACGACCTGCAGGCCGCGGCCCTGTCCCTCGACCCGATGCTGCGACGCACGCTCCGGGCGGGTGTCGAGGCCGGGGCCCTGGCGGGCATCGTCTCCGGTTCCGGCCCCACCTGCGCGTTCCTCGTCGAGGACCAGCACGCCGCCGTCACCGTGAGTGCCGAACTCGCCGGTGCCGGTGTGTGCCGTACGGTGCGGGTCGCCTCCGGTCCGGTGCCCGGAGCCCGTGTCGTCGGCGACGCCGATCCCGCACACTCCTGATCCTGTAGTACATCCCCGCAATTTTCGGAAGGCGTTCCTCCACGTGGCGAATCTGATCAACCTCGAACAGGTCTCGAAGTCGTTCGGCATCAAGCCGTTACTCGACTCGGTGTCCCTCGGCGTGAACGAGGGGGAGCGGATCGGTGTCGTCGGCCTCAACGGCGGCGGCAAGACGACGATGCTCGAGGTGCTCGCCGGCATCGAGGAGCCCGATTCGGGCCGGGTGAGCCGCGTGAACGGTCTGCGCATGGCCGTCGTGACGCAGCGCGGCGGTCTGCCGGAGGGCTCGACCGTCGGCGAGGTGGTCCTCGGGCCGCTCGATGTGGCCGAGCACGAGTGGGCCGGTGATGCGCGCATCCGCTCGGTGCTCACCGGTATCGGCATCGACAATCTCGGTCTCGACGCGGTCGTCGACGGTCTGTCCGGTGGTGAGCGTCGCCGGGTCGCCCTCGCCGCAGCCCTCGTGCAGGATCTCGACCTGCTCGTCCTCGACGAGCCCACGAACCATCTCGACGTCGAAGGCGTGCAGTGGCTCGCCGAGCACCTGCTGTCGCGGCGCAGCGCGCTCGTCGTCGTCACCCACGACCGCTGGTTCCTCGATACCGTCGCGACGCGCACCTGGGAGGTCGTGAACGGCCGAGTCGAGAGCTACGAGGGCGGCTACAACGACTGGATCTTCGCGCGCGCCGAGCGTGCCCGCCAGGCCGACGCGATGGAGGAACGCCGCCGCAATCTCGCGCGCAAGGAACTCGCGTGGCTGCGTCGCGGAGCTCCGGCCCGCACGTCCAAGCCGAAGTACCGCATCGAGGCCGCCGAAGCGCTGATCGCGAACGTGCCGCCGCCGCGCGACTCGGTGGCGCTGGCATCGTTCGCGAAGCGCCGCCTGGGCCGCGTCGTCATCGAACTCGAGGACGCCACCCTCACCACCCCGGACGGGCGCGAACTGGTCCGCGACCTCACCTGGCGTCTCGGTCCGGGCGAGCGGATCGGTCTCGTCGGCGTCAACGGTTCGGGCAAGACGACCCTGCTGCGCACGCTCGCGGGCGAACTCGAACCGGCGCAGGGACGTCGCGTCCAGGGGCAGACCGTCGAGATCGGCTGGCTGCGGCAGGAACTCGACGACCTGCCCACCGACATGCGGGTGCTCGACGCCGTCAAGGACGTCGCCGAGCGGATCACACTGGGCGACAAGGAGATCTCCGCCGGTCAGCTCGCCGAACGTCTGGGCTTCACACCGGCGCGGCAGCGCACCCCCGTCGGCGACCTGTCCGGTGGTGAGCGTCGCCGGTTGCAGCTCACGCGCGTGCTCATGGCCGAACCGAACGTGCTGCTCCTCGACGAGCCCACCAACGACCTCGACATCGACACCCTCCAGCAGCTCGAGGACCTGCTCGACGGCTGGGCCGGAACCCTCGTGGTCATCAGCCACGACCGGTATCTCGTCGAACGCATCTGTGATTCGACGTGGGCCCTGTTCGGCGACGGCCGCCTGACGAACCTTCCCGGTGGCATCGAGGAGTACCTGCGCCGGCGCGCGGCCATGGGCGACGGCGACGTGCCGTCGGTGGCGTCGACCGTCTCGAAGACCGGTGACGCCGAGCAGCCGAAGAAGCGCGACGGTGCCGCCGAACGCACCGCGCGCAAGGAACTGTCGCGCCTGGAGCGTCTCGTCGCGAAGCTGACCGAGAAGGAGGAGAAGCTGCACCACGACCTCGCGGAGGCGGCGACCGATCCTGACCGGCTTCAGAAACTCGACGCGCAGTTGCGTGAGGTGGTCGCGGAGAAGGAGGCGGCCGAGGAGCAATGGATGGAGCTCGCCGAAGATCTCGACTGAATCCTCTTGACCTCGAGTCGGCTCGAGGTCGCAGGATGGGCGTCGTCAGAAGGAACGTCCATCAGGAGGATCCATGTCCGTCACCGAAACATCCGGTACCCCTACGCATCTCCCGCAGTCCCGGCTCGCGCGTTCCGCCGTGGTGGTCGCCGCGTCCGTCGTGACCGCACTGGTGATCGACCTCGCGCTGTGGGCCGTCGGGCTCATCGCGGGTGGCTCGTTCGAACACACCGACGCCGGTGAGGTGGTGAGCGCGGCGCCCGGTGGCGTGGTGCTCATGTCCGTCGTCCCGCTCACCGTCGGTCTCGCCGTCGCGGCCCTGCTCACCCTGTGGTGGAACGGTTTCGCGCGGATCGCCCAGGTCGTCGGGGCGTTGCTGCCGCTGGCGACGATCCAGGGCACGATCTCCGCGGACTTCGACACGCCGAGCACCGTCGCCCTGACGCTGATGCACGTCGTGATCGCCGTGGTGGTCGTCGTCGCCCTGGAGATGCTCCGTGCGCGTGACTGACACGAGTAGGGGGAGGAAATATGCGCTTCCGCAAGGAAAGTCGCACATTTCCTCCCCCTGATTCGGGCAGAGGCCTACGGTCAGGTCGAAGCAGCGCTGAGCGCGGGACGCGCGAACCGCTCGATCAGGTCGAGTTGCCCGACGAGACGATGTGCGGGGTGGCGATGCCGTGGCTGAACAGCGCCGAGATCAGGCCCGACGAACCACCGGCGAGGATGATCTCTTCGAGGATCGCGAGCATGTCGAGGGCGGTGCCGCCCGACCCGCCGTGCTCCTCTGCGACGGAGACGCCGATCAGGCCCGCGTCGGCGGTCTTGCGATGCAGTTCGCGCGGGATCTCGCCGGCGCGCTCCCATTCGTCGAGGTGGGGGACGATCTCCTTGCGGGTGAAGTCGGCAGCGAGTTGACGAAGTGCCTTCTGCTCGTCGGTGTCCCAGCGGATCACTTCGGTGGTGGTCATGCCTATTCGCCCTTCCAGACGGGTTCGCGCTTCTGTATGAAGGCCATGACGCCTTCGAGGGTGTCGGCGCTGGTGGTGAGACGTGCGAGGGCTTTGTCGGTGAGTTCCCAGGGCAGGTCCTCGGCGGGGACGTTGCCGTCGATGATGCCGCGGGCGACGGTCTTGCCGGCCTGCACGGCGAGCGGGGCGCCCTTCGCGATGTCGGCGGCGAGAGCGAGAGCGGTGTCGAGGACCTCGTCCTGTGGGACGACCCGGTTGACGAGGCCCCAGCGCAGCGCGTCGGCGGACGACATCGGCTTGCCCGTCAGGACGAGTTCCATCGCGACGGCGCGGGGGATGGCCTGGCCGATGCGGAAGACGCCGCCGGCACCGGCGATCAGGCCGCGGTGCACCTCGGGCAGACCGAATTCGGCGGTTTCGGATGCGACGACGAGATCGCTCGCGAGGGCGAGTTCGGTGCCACCACCGAGCGCGGTGCCGTTGACCGCGGCGATGACGGGCTTGGAGATGTGGTGCTTGACGACACCGGCGAAGCCCCAGTGGGCGGTTTCGGGCGGGGTGACGCCGTCCGGTCCTTTGGTGCCGAGGGCCTCGAGGTCGGCGCCGCCGCAGAAGACGGCGCCGCCTGCGCCGGTGAGCACCACGACGCGCACGTCGCGGTCCTCTTCGGCGCGGTCCCAGGCCTCACCGAGTGCCTGGTGCACGTCGGCGTTGATGCTGTTGGCCGCCTTGGGGCGGTTGATGGTGACGAGCAGGACGTGCTCGCGCTTCTCGACGTGAACGACGGGTTCGCTCACGACTGGTACTCCTCGGGGCACAGGTGTTCGGTGCGGGTGACGGTGAGAATGCCGCCGTCGTCGGTGACGTGGACGGTCTCGCCGACGATGTCGGCTCCGGCGGCGAGGACTGCGGCGCCGGTGGCGTCGGTCTGGCCGGAGACACGCCGGCCGTCGGGGGTGAGGCCGACGAGGAAACCGATCGACGGGTTGCCGTCGCGACCGAATTCGGCCGTGGCGGTGACAATCTGGACCTCGCCGCTGTAATCGGTGGCTGTCTCCGGCGCGGACGGCTCGAGCAGCACGTGCTCGGGGTCGCCGACGTAACCGTCGGTGTGCGGCGCGCAGCCGAGGACCACGACGTGCTGGTAGGTCAGGTAGCCACCGTTGCCGTGCACGAGGGCGAGCTCGCCGTCCTGGCGCAGCCGCTTGGCCACCGACACCACCGAGTGCAGCGTGTAGCTGTTGAGCGGGCCGCCGAAGAAGGAGTGGCCGCCGGTCACCGACGGGACGGTGTCGCGGGGGAGGCCGAGCTGCTCGATGAGCAGCTTCGGGACCACGGGGAAGCAGCTGTAGGCGTCGATGATGTCGAAGTCGCCGGGACGCAGGTCGCTCGCCGACAGTGTGCGCCGCAGCGCATCGTCGAGTGCGGCGGAGCGTCCGAAGTCGCCGCGGGCGAGCACGTCCGAGGGCTCGGTCGCGCCGGCGCCGCCCCACACGTAGAGCAGGTGGTCGTCGGGGACACCGAATTCGCGGGCCACGGCGAGCGAGGTGACGACCACGGCAGCGGCCTGGTCGACGAACGGCATCGCGTTGACCATCAGCGGGTACGGGTCGGTGACGAGGCGATTCTTGCCGGCGATGGTGCGGATGTCGTCGGCGGTGCGGCGCTCGGGGTTCCAGGACGCCGGGTTCCCGGCGGCGACCTCGGACAAGGCGGCGTACAGCGTCGCCGACCAGTCGAGCGACTTCTCGCGCGAGTGCCCGAGATCGTGGCTGAGCCGGTTCTCGAACAGCGGGTAGACCCGCGTGGGGACGATCATCCCGGCGCGCTGCATCGCGGGGCTGCCGAGGTCCTTGTTGCTGATAGGCGCGGGGCCGCCCGGGGCGGTGGTCCATCCCAGCGTGACCGGATCCGTTCCGGCCTTGTACGAGTTGGTCGCCGAGGCCTGCGCCTCGCCGCCGACGAGCAGCGCGACGGTGCTGGTGCCCGCGGCGATGTCGTGGCCGATGCGATCGAGCAGGGCTGCCGGCCAGTGGCCGCCGATCGGCGTGGTCGACGTGTGCTCGGGCGTCGCGCCGAGACGTTCGGCGAGCAGGCCCGGCAGGTCGTCGTAGTTCCAGCTCGCGGTCTTGATCGCGTGGATGGTGTCGATCCGCGTGGCGAGATCGGCGCCGGAGTCGGCGATCGCGGCGAGGGTGGCCTCGTGGATGAGGTCGAGCGGTTCACGCGGGTCGGCGGGCGCACCGGCACGGCCGGAGCGCAGGTCGCCGACCCCGATCACGACGGGAACCCGAGTGGGGTCGGTCATGGCGTTCCTTCGGTCTGCTCTTGAGGGGGGAGGACGCCGCCAGCTTAATGCGGACGATTTCAGTCTGTAAATCGAGGAGTGGTCTGGCACACTTTTCCGACGTGACCGAAGCACCCGCACCGCGCCGCCGCGGACGCCCCCGCGACGCCGACCTGGAGGACCGCGTGTTCGACGCCGTGCTCGAGGTGTACTCCGAGACGAGCTGGCGTGGTTTCACGCTCGACGCGGTCGCACGACGCGCGCGGGTGGGGCGCGCCGCCCTCTACCGCCGGTGGTCGAGCAAGGACGACCTGCTGGTCCAGGCCCTCGAAGCGCGCAGCCCGCTGCCCGTGCCGATCGACACCGGCGCGCTCCGATCCGATCTCGTCGAACTCGCCCGGCAGCTGTTGCGCGGTTACCGGACCACCCCCGGCCTGGCGAGCCTGCGCGTCGCGCTCGACGCCCGTGCCAACCCCGAACTGCTCGCCCGGCTGATCCACACCCTCAACCGCAGCCGCGTGCTCGCGGCGCGCACGATCGTGCACCGCGCCGTCGAGCGCGGCGAACTCCCCGCCGACACCTCGGCGACGCTGCTGCTCGAAATGGTCACCGGCACCGTGCTCAGTCATGCCCTGTTCGCGTTGGCCACCCCGGCCCAGAACGTCGACGACGACTACGCCGAACTCGTCGTCGACGCGACCATCCGCGCGCTGCGTCGTCCCGAGTCGTGACCGGCACGCCCTCCCGTGACCGAATCGCGATCGAATGCTGCCTGGTGACAGTGTGATTCCGGCCGTCTGCGCCGGTCGTCCGGGCTAGCCTGGAATGCGAATACTCGCAGGGGGCGCCAATGGGAGGCCGACGATGGATGTGCAGGCGGTAGCGGAGATCACGCGGCTCAAATACCGCTATGCGCGAGCGCTCGATACGAAGGACTGGGACGAGCTGGCGAACACCCTCACCCCCGACGCACACGCCGTCTACGGGGAGCATCTCGTTTTCGACTCACGCGACGCCTTCATAGGTTTCCTCGAGAACACGCTGGGAACGCGCTTGATCACGGAGCACACCTGTTCCCATCCCGAGATCGACATCGCCGACGACGGCCGCAGCGCCACCGGGGTGTGGTTGCTGTCCGACACCGTGATCATCCCCGAGGACGGGATGATGTTGCGCGGCTCGGCCTACTATCACGATCGGTACAGCCTCGGCGACGACGGATGCTGGCGGATCAGCCGCACCGGATATCAACGCAACTGGGAGACGGTCACATGCATGGGCGACTCGCCTTCGGTCCGGTTGACGACCAATCGATGGGCGCTGCTGCAGCAACCGAAAGCGTCCTGAGCGGGGACGACGAGATGGTCTCGGAGGGTTCCGGCGATTTTCCCCGTCCGGGGGCGCTGCCCTATCTGACGGTGCCGCGGGCCCACGAGGCGATCGAGTGGTACACCCGGGTCTTCGGAGCCTCGCTGACCGCCGAACCGGTCGTCATGGACGACGGTCGCGTCGGGCACGCCGAACTGCGGTTCCCCAGCGGAATGATCTATCTCGCAGACGAATTCCCCGAACTCGGACTCACGGCGCCGCAGGAGGGGGCGGTCTCGGTGAGCCTGATGCTCCAGGTGGCCGACACCGACACCGTGCTCACCCGCGCCCGTCTGGCCGGCGGTTCGGTCGAGAGGTGGATCAACGAGGCCCACGGTCATCGCAACGCGACCCTGCTCGACCCCTTCGGGCATCGCTGGATGCTCGTCGGCCCCCTGACCGGCAAGCTGCCGCCACCTCGGGAGTGAGCTCCCGAATCGGTACCATGCGGCGATGAGTGAGATCGCGCGTCGCAGTGAGTTTCCCGATACCCGCGGCTGGATCCGGGCCCTGCCCACCCTCACGGCGTCCGCGCCGCCGTTCGCACCGGCCGCGACGCCGCAGGAGACCTTCCTCCGCTGGCTCACCGAGGCGGCCGAGGCCGGCGTCGCCGAGCCGCACGCAGCGACCCTGTCGACCGTCGACCCGTCCGGGACGCCCGACGCGCGCATGCTGCTGATCAAGGACGTCACCGACGACGGCTGGTGGTTCTCCGGCGACGACCGTTCCCCGAAGGGCCGCCAGCTCGACGCGACACCGGCCGCCGCGCTCACCGTGTACTGGCGCGAACTCGGCCGGCAGGTACGCGTGCGCGGACCCGTCCTGGCCGGCCCACCCGAGGTGTGTGCCCGCGACTTCCGGGAACGGTCGGTCTTCGCCCGTGCCGTCGCATCCACGGGACACCAGAGCGAGGTCCTCACCGATTCCGCCGAGTACGACGACCTCGTACGGGAACGCCTGACCGCGCTCGAACACGATCCGGACCTCGTCTCGCCGCACTGGACGGCGTGGTGCGTCGCCGCTGAGGCCGTGGAGTTCTGGCAGGCGGATCCCGGCCGGCGGCACCTGCGGTATCGCTACCGGCGTGCGGGGGACCGGTGGGTCACCGAGGAACTTCATCCGTGACGTGTCGCGTGGCCGGGACGAGTCGCCCGCGACCGGTAGGCTCCCGCCCGTGAACGAGTCCTTCATCCGCACACGCGTCGCCAACGGAGTCGGCGAAGTGCAACTCGACCGTCCCGGTGCGCTCAACGCGCTCGACCGGTCGATGATCCGCGACATCCGCTCGTCGCTTCTCGCCTGGCGCGACGACCCGGCCGTCACGGCCGTGCTCGTCACCAGCACGTCCGACCGCGCGTTCTGCGCCGGTGGCGACGTCAAGCCGGTGCGCGAGCTGGCCCTCGAGGGGCGCTTCGACACCGTCCGCGAGTACTTCGCCGACGAGTACCGCCTCGACGAGCTGGTCGCCACCTACCCGAAGCCGTATCTCGCGGTCCTCGACGGCGTCACGATGGGCGGCGGGCTCGGTATCTCGGTGCACGGCGCGGTGCGCGTCACCACCGAGAAGACCACGATGGCCATGCCCGAGACGGCCATCGGGTTCGTTCCCGACATCGGGTCGAGCCACTTCCTCCCGCGCCTGCGCGGCACCACCGCGCGGTGCGATGCGGTGGGGATGTATCTCGGACTCACAGGCGCCCGCATCGATGCCGGCGACGCGCTGGCCGTCGGCCTGGCCACGCATTACGTGCCCAGTGCCCGCATCGACGACTTCGCCGACCGCATCCGCGCCGGGCAGTGGCGCGACGCCCTCGACGAGTTCGTCGAACCGACCCCCGAATCCTCCCTGGCGCAGCGTTTCCCCGACATCGAGACGGTGTTCGGCGACGGTACGGTGCTCGACATGGTGACCCGCCTCGACAGCCTCGCCGACATCGACGCCGAGTGGGCCGAGCAGACTCGCACGGCCCTGCGGTCGTTGTCGCCGACGAGCGTGTGGGCCACGGCCGAACTGATGCGACGCGGTGCCGAGAGCACGCTCGAGGAATGCTTCGCCCGCGAACTCGACGTCGCCGTGCGCGTCGCCGCGACGCCGGACTTCATCGAAGGTGTGCGCGCCGTGCTCGTCGACAAGACCCGCGACCCGCAGTGGTCGCCCGCGACGCTCGAGGACGTCGATCCGGCGGCGATCGCCGCACTGTTCGGCGACGGATAACCCGCGACCTGCCCGTCTCTACCGGGCGTGAACTCTACCGGGCGTGACGCTGCGGTACCTGCAGGTCGACGACGATCGGCTGCCCACCGAGGGTCGCGTGGATCTCGGGCTTCTCGAGGCCACCGGCCAGCAGGTACTCGCCGAGCAGCGTGAGCAGTTCATCGTTGTCCGCTATCGGGTCGCCGTGCGATCCGGTGCTACGCGGGTCGCCGTGCGATCCGGTGCTACGCGGGTCGCCGTGCGCTCCGGTGCTGCGGGAGTCGCGGGAGGTCAGTTCGTTCTGTGCGAGTCGCGCGGCGATACGCACCGACGCCACGCCCATCGAATTGCGCCGTGACGGGACCGGACCCGGTGCGGTGATCGTGCCCAGGCTCTCGGTGGCCGTCGGGGTCGTCGTGGTGGTGGCGGGCCCACTCGCGGAGCCGTTCGTGCCGGTGCTGCTCACCAGGGTCGTTCCTTCCTCGGAATTGCCGGCGCCCACCCCGCCGGCCGGGTCACCTTCGAGCGACGATGCATCCCCCACGCTCATGCGGTGTGTTCCGGGATCCGGCGTGCTCGTCAGCGGGGTACTGCTCGGAAGAGGAGTGCTCGGCAGCGGGTAGACGAAGGTGCCCGAGCGCTTCGCGCGTCCGGATCGCCTGCTCGTATCCGCCGTCCCACCGGACGACAGGTCCTCACCGGCTGCGGCCGGTACGTCGTCGTTCATCGACACAACTCCTGATTCCACCCGAATACGTCGGATCGACGAAAGGGAAAGTATCAGTAAAATCCGCTGGACGCACTACCCGTCCGGCATTGCCGGGACGCTCAGTCGGTCGCCGCGACCAACGGTTCGAGAGTCAGCTCCGGCAACTCCTTGAGGATGTACTGTAGCCGCCACTTGTCGCTGACGAGAGCGAGGAGCACGCCGTCCGACCGGGTGAACACCTCGACGCCGCGCTCGCGGTTCAGTTCGTCGGCCGAAGCCGCATCGGTGCGACGCGCGAGCGAGTAGCCGAGATGCTCGATCTTCGGGTCGACGTTGTACTCGGCCTTCATCCGCGCCGCGACCACCTCGAACTGCATCGGACCCACGGCCGCCATCACCGGCGACGCGTCGCCGCGGACGTCGTTGCGGAGGATCTGCACGACGCCCTCGGAATCCAGCTGGTCCACGGCCTTGCGGAACTGCTTGTACTTCGAGGCGCTCTCGGCCCGCAGGATCGCGAAGTGCTCGGGCGCGAACGACGGAATGGGCGGGAACTCCACCTTCTTGTCGATGTAGAGGGTATGCCCCGGCGCCAGCGCGGTGGCGTTGACCAGGCCGACGACGTCGCCGGGATAGGCGTTCTCCACCGTGGAACGTTCGCGGCCGAAGACCGTCAGCGCATACTTGGTGGCGAAGGGCTTACCGGTCTGCGCGTGCGTGACGACCATGCCGCGCTCGAACACACCCGAGACGACACGCATGAACGCGAGCCGGTCGCGGTGGGCGGTGTCCATGCCGGCCTGCACCTTGAACACGACGGCGCTGAACGGATCGTCGACCTCGCGAGCGGTCTCGTCGATGGCGAGACGGGCACGCGGTGGCGGTGCGAGCGTGACCAAGGTGTCGAGGATCTGCCGCACACCGAAGTTGAGCATCGCCGACGCGAAGATCACCGGCGAGGTCTGCCCGGCGAGGAACAATTCCTGATCGTGATCCTGGCCGTTGGACGACAGCAGTTCGGACTCCTCGGCGGCCTCGACCCAGGTGTCGCCCTCGAGGGCGAGCGCCTCGGCGGGGGACAGATGCTCCTCGGGCGCGATCTTGGCGCCACCGGCCGTGCGGGTGAACTTGATGTACTCGGCCGCGTCTCCGTCCTCGCCGCGACGCAGCAGACCGCGGAAGTCGCCGGCGATGCCCACGGGCCAGAACAGGGGAGTCGGCATCAGGCCGATGCGCTCGTCGATCTCGTCGAGCAGTTCCAGCGGCGTCCGGCCCGGTCGGTCCCACTTGTTGATGACGGTGACCACGGGGATGCCTCGGTGGCGGCACACCTGGAACAGCTTCAGGGTCTGCGGCTCGAGACCCTTCGCCGCGTCGATGAGCATGACGGCGGCGTCGACGGCGGTGAGGACGCGGTAGGTGTCCTCCGAGAAGTCGGAGTGACCGGGGGTGTCGACGAGATTGACGACGTTGACGACCTCGTCGTCGGTGCCCGCGACGTCCGAGCGGGTGTAGTTGAACTGCAGGGCCGTGGAGCTGACGGAGATGCCGCGGGCCTTCTCCATCTCCATCCAGTCGGAGACCGTCGACTTGCGGCCGGCCTTGCCGTGGACCGCGCCGGCCTCGGAGATGACCTTCGCGTGCAGGGCGAGCGCCTCGGTGAGCGTCGACTTACCGGCGTCGGGGTGGGAGATGACGGCGAAGGTGCGTCTGCGCTCGGCTTCGGCTCTGACCTCCTTCGCGGCCCCGGGCTTCGCTGTGCCGGAGGACTGCGCAGGCTCCGTCGTGCCGGTGGATTGACTGTCGGCCGAAGCGCGCGGGGTGCTCAACGGGAAAAACCTCTCGAAGGGGGCAGGAAGTAGGGGCGCTATCGCCGCCAACTCGTCCATGTTACTCGGCGATTCGGTGTCGATTTCCGCCAGATTCGATCACGTTTCCCCGAGGCCGCCCCATACCGACCACTCGACGGCGCACGCTGATGTGCAACTACCGGATCTTGATCGAGGTCGTGCACCACCGGACGAGGAGCGGGTCGTGAGCAGGTTCACCGAGGAGATGTACGCGACGGCGGAGTCGGACACCGGGGCTCTGGTCACCGGCGAACCGGATACGCCGTTGCGGCAGAACTGGGGAGAGATCCACCGGCAGGCCCGCCGCATGGCCGGCGCACTGGCCGCGGCGGGTATCGGACCCGGCGACGCGGTGGGTGTCCTCGCAGGACAACCGGTGGACATCGCACCGGTCTGCCAGGCCGTGTGGATGCGCGGCGGAAGCGTGACGATGCTGCACCAGCCCACGCCGCGCACCGACCTGCAGATGTGGTCGCGCGACACCGAGGTGGTCCTGCGGATGATCGACGCCCGCGCCGTCGTGCTCGGCGCACCCTTCGAGATCGCGGAGCCGCTGCTGCGCGAGCGGGGCATCTCCGTCGTCACCGTGGAGCGGATGCGGGAGGGGAGGCCCGTCGATCCCGTCGACACGGCGGAGTCCGACATCGTGCTCCAGCAGCTGACGTCCGGGTCCACCGGCTCGCCGAAGGCGGTGCGGATCACGCACGGCAACTTCTACGCCAACGCGACGGCGATGATGGACCGCGTCAAGTTCTCGCTCGACGACGACGTCATGATCAGCTGGCTGCCGCTGTTCCACGACATGGGCATGGTGGCCTTCCTCAGCGTCCCCATGCAGGTGGGCGCCGAGGTCGTCTCGGTCACGCCGCTGGACTTCCTGCGCTCTCCGATCCTGTGGGCGGAGCTGATCGGCAAGTATCACGGAACGCTCACCGCAGCACCGAATTTCGCGTACTCGTTGCTGGCCCGGAAGTTGTCGCAGGCGCCGGATGGCGCGCTCGACCTGTCGTCGATGCGCTGGATGTGGAACGGCGCCGAGCCGGTCGATCCCGACACGATGGAGGCCCTCGCGGAGGCCGGGGAGCGCTTCGGTCTCGACCCGTCCGCCCTCGCGCCCTCCTACGGGATGGCCGAGACCACGCTCGCGGTGTCGGTCCCCGATCCGGGACGCGGGATGGTGCTCGACGTGGTGGACCCCGACCTGCTCGAGGCCGGCGGGATGGCCGTGCCGACCAACCGCACCCACACGCGCCGCATGCCCACCCTCGGCCGTCTCGTGGCCGGTCTCGAGGGCCGGGTCGTCGGCCGTGACGGACAGGTGCTGCCACCCCGCGGCGTGGGCATCATCCAGTTGCGCGGCGAGGCCGTCACGCACGGCTATCTCACCGTGGACGGACCCGTACCCGCCCAGGACGCCGACGGCTGGCTCGACACCGGCGACGTGGGTTACTTCACCGAGGAAGGTCTCGTCGTGGTGTGCGGCCGGGTGAAGGACGTCATCATCATGGGCGGCCGCAACATCTATCCCACCGACATCGAGCGAGCGGCTGGGACCGTCGACGGGGTGCGTCCAGGCAACGCCGTCGCCATCCGGCTCGACGCGGGGGACAAGCGCGAATCGTTCGCGGTGGCCGTGGAGACCAAACTCTTCGACCACCCCGACGAGGTGCGCCGCATCGAACACGACGTCGTGCACGCGGTGGTCGCCGAGGTGGGCGTGCGGCCCCGCACGGTCGCGGTACTCGGTCCCGGCAGCATCCCGAAGACCTCCTCGGGCAAGCTGCGTCGCGGCACCTCGCTGGCACTGCTGACGCGGGCCTGAGCACCGCGCCACGCGACGCCGCTGCGACCGCGCCGGCCTCGGCGGAGGCGGGCGGTCAGTGGATACGGTTCTGGGCGCCCTCGAGGCCGAGCCTCAGCAGCAGTTCGACGGCGTCGGCGCCTTCCTCGCACCACACGTCGAGCTCCTTGCGTTCGGTCGCCGAGAACGGCTTGAGCACGAAGTCGGCGGGATCCTGGCGGCCGGGAGGGCGGCCGATGCCCATCCGGACCCGCAGGTAGTCCTTGGTGCCGAGCGCCGACGAGGTCGACCGCAGGCCGTTGTGCCCGTTCTCGCCACCGCCGAGCTTGAGCCGAATCGTGCCGAAGTCCAGGTCGAGTTCGTCGTGTAGGACGATCACGTTCGAGGGATCGACCGAGAAGAACTTGGCCAGGGAGGCGACCGGACCGCCGGACAGGTTCATGTAGGTGCGCGGCTTCGCGATGATCACCTGCCGCCCGTCGAGCCGGGCCTGCACGATGTCGGCGTTGCTGCGCTTGTGCGCGGAGAACTTGCCGCCGACGCGTCCGGCCAGCACGTCGGCCACCATGAATCCGATGTTGTGCCGGGTGTTCTCGTACTTCGGGCCGGGGTTGCCGAGACCGACCACGAGCGCGGCGTCGTCGCCCACGAACTGATCCTTCCGTGCATTCGAACGACGTGCGGCGCGCCACCCCGAAGGGATGACGCGCCGCACGAGTGACTTCACAGGGAGCCGGTGAAGGCTCAGGCCTCCTCGGAGGCCTCCTCGGAGGCCTCTTCAGCGGTCTCTTCGCCCTCGGCGCCTTCCAGGGCGTCGGCGGAGGGAGCCTCGACGATGTTCACGAGCAGCAGCTCGGGATCGTCCTGCAGGGTCGTGCCGGCGGGCAGCTCGACGCCACCGGCCAGGATCTGGGTGCCGGCCTCGGCGCCCTCGATCGAGACGGTGATCTCCTCGGGGATGTTCAGGGCGTCGGCCTCGAGCTTGATCGTGTTGACCTCGTTGACCACCAGCGTGCCGGAGCCGGCCTCACCGGAGAGGACGACGGGCACCTCGACGGTGACCTTCTCGCCCTTCTTCACGACGAGCAGGTCGGCGTGCTCGATGTAGCGACGGATGGGGTGGACGACGACCGACTTGGTCAGCGCGAGCTGATCCTCGCCGTCGACGTCGAGGGTGAGGATGGCGTTGGTGCCGTGGTTACGCAGCACGGCTGCGAACTCGAGGTCGGGGAGGGCGAGGTGCCGGGGCTCGGTGCCGTGGCCGTAGAGGACGGCGGGGACCTGGCCGGCGCGACGGGCGCGGCGTGCGGCACCCTTGCCGAACTCGGTGCGGACGCTGGCTACGAGACGATTCTCGTCGGACATGATGTGACGGCTCCTACGCTGGTGGCACTTGGTGGTCGGGTGTTCTCGAACGAACGGATCCGACACGTGCGACCGGGGAGCACATTGCTTCCGTCGCAGCCGCGTCGATCACGGTGATCCAGCGATATTTGCGGTTCACCCTCGCCGAGACAACTCGAACCACTTTACCGGACGACGTCGATCAGGGACAAACAGCCCTGTCGTCGACGCGCGTGAGCTTCACGACCGGGCGATGTCGTGCACCGAGGCGAGGAACCTGTCGACGTCGGCGGGGGAGACGAAGTAGTGCGGCGACGCCCGCACCACCGACTGCAGGTCGCGCGAGGTCATGTCCAGCAGCGTCGAACTGCGGCTGCTGACCGTGACCGTCACGGACCGCTCGGCCAGGGCGTCGCGGACCTCCCGCGGGTCGCGGCCGTCCACGGTGAACGAGACGATGCCGCTGCGCTGCTCGCCGAGGTCGGTGACGGTGACGCCGTCGATGCCCGCGAGCCCCTCGCGCACGTGCCCGGCCCGGTAGGCCACCGCCTCGGCCACGGCGTCGACACCCAGATCGAGGAGATAGTCCACGGCCACGCCGAGCCCGAGCCGGGCCGCCACTCCGGCCTCCCACATCTCGAAGCGGGTGGCGTCCGGAGCGAGTTCGTAGCTGTCGGCCGAGGTCCACGAGGCGCTGTGCAGGTCGAGAACGGCCGGTTCGAGTTCGCTCACCAGGCGCGGCCGCACGTAGAGGAAACCGGTGCCGCGCGGCCCGCGGAGCCACTTGCGCCCGGTGCCCGACAGTGCGTCGACGTCGAGTTCGGGCACGCTCACCGGCAGCTGCCCCACCGACTGGCACGCGTCGAGCAGCACGAGCGCCCCGACCGCGTGCGCGGCGTCGGCGATCTCCCGCACCGGGTTGACGAGCCCGCCGTTGGTGGGGGCGTGCACGACGGACACCAGCCGCACCCGTTCGTCGAGCATCCCCTCGAGCGCCTCGACGTCGACGCGGCCGGACGGATCGGACGGAACGACCTCGACGGTGGCGCCGGTCGCCCGCGCGCGCTGCAGCGCGGCGATCGCGTTCGCGGCGTATTCGGCCTGCGAGATCAGGATGCGGTCGCCGGGTCGCAGCGGCACCGCGTAGAAGAAGGACGTCCACGCCCGCGAGGCGCCGTCGGACAGCGCGAGGGAGGTCTCCGGCACGTCGAACAGGCGGCCGAGCGAGGTCTTCACGGCCGTCAGGTCGTCGAGCCGTTCGTCGGCCGCCACGTACCCGCCGATCTCGGCCTCGCGGCGCAGGTGCGCGAGCATCGTCTCGAGCACCGGTGCCGGGGGCAGCGACGAGCCGGCGCTGTCGAGGAAGACCCGGTCGAAGCATCCCGGTGTGTCGCGTCGGGCCGCCTGGAGGTCCAGCACGGGCCGCTCACCTCCTCCGTCGTCCGTATCGTCGGGGTCGAGCCTGCCCGGTGGAGTGCGTTCGCGCACGCAAGGGTGCGTTATCCGCGCGTCATGTCCCCCGGCGGGTTAGTCTCGACCGCAGACCTGGCGCACCGGCCGAGGGGGTGGACGAATGGCAATGGCAGTCGATGCCGCAGCCTCCCGTGCCCGCAAGGAACTCGGCTCCCGAGCAGCAGCGGAGGACCACGTCCGCAGCAGGGCATTCCGGCTGGGAATCCCCAGGCTGATCGGGGTCGAGCTCGAATGGCTCACCGCGCGGGCCGACGGCACCGAATCGCGTCCCGAACTCACGAGGCTCGTCGAGGCCCTCGGGCCCCACGCGCCGCGCACGGTAGCGCCGTCGTCGTCGGCCCGTCCCCTGCCGTCGGGCAGCGCGGTCAGCGTCGAGCCGGGTGGTCAGATCGAGCTGTCGAGCGTGCCGTGCACTTCGGCACGGCAGGTGTGCGATCGGCTCACGGCCGACCTCCGCATGCTCCGCGCGTTGCTGGCCCGCCGGTCGGTGACCATGCTCGACCGCGCCGCCGACGAGGTGCGGCCTCCCCACCGTCTGCTGCGCACCCCGCGCTACGGAGCGATGGAACTCCGCTACGACCGGATCGGCCCGATGGGCCGGTTGATGATGAACAGCACTGCGTCCATACAGGTTTCCGTCGACGCGGGACGCGACGAGGCAGAGGTGGTGCAGCGCTGGGAGTTGCTCCACGCCATCGGCCCGGCGATGATCGCGGCCTTCGCGTGCTCGCCCCGGCTGCGAGGTGCTCCGGAGGGCGACTGGGCGTCGCAGCGGATGCGCACGTGGCTCGAACTCGATCCCGCACTCGGTCACGTCGACCATCCCGCCGACTACCCCGCATGGGTGCTCGACGCACCGCTGACCTGCGTGCGTTCGGAAATGCCCGAATGGTACGCACCGCCCGGCGCCACCTTCGCGGCGTGGCTCGCGGGCGAGCTCGACGCCGACATCCACCGTCGACCCACCATCGACGACCTCGACTACCACATGACGACGCTGTTCCCGCCTGTTCGTCCGTGCGGGCATCTCGAGGTGCGTTATCTCGACGCCCAGCCGGCCGAGTCGTGGCAGGTGCCCGTCGCGGCTCTCGAGGCGTTGCTGTCGGCGCCCGAGGTCTCCGCGGAGGCGTGCGCGATCGCCGCGCCGGTGCGCGACCAGTGGTCCGAGGCGGCCCGCGTCGGTCTCGCCTCGCTCGAATTGCGTGCTGCGGCGGCGGGTTTGCTCTCGCTCGCGGCGGAGTCCTCCCGCGACATGCGGTTCACCGCGGCGCTCGACGCGGCCGCGGCACGGTGCCTGCGCGGTCTGGCGCCGGGGGAGGAGGTGCGGTGACACCTGCTCGTGTTGCGCTCAGGCGGCACCTCGAGCGGGCGCGTGCCCGCACCGAGGTACTCGCCTCCGTGCCGGAACAGGATCTCACCGCACAACATTCGCCGTTGATGAGTCCGCTGGTGTGGGATCTCGCGCACATCGCCAACCAGGAGGAGCGCTGGCTCGTGCGGGTCGCGGGCAGGCGCCCTGCGGTTCGCGGCGACATCGACGATCTCTACGACGCGTTCCGGCATCCCCGCGCGACCCGCACAGGGCTGCCGCTGCTCGACCCCGACGCCGCCCGCCGTTACGCGCGTGCCGTCCGCGAGCTCACCTGGGATGTGCTCGAAGACAGTGCATTCGACGACGATCTGACCCGCGAGGGTTTCGTCTTCGCGATGGTCGCGCAGCACGAACAGCAGCACGGCGAGACGATGCTCGCGACGCACCAGTTACGGCAGGGTCCACCCTTGCTCCACGCGCCGGAAGCGCCGCGCACCGGAACCGTCCGCGACACCGAACGTGTCCGGATCCCCGCCGGCGCATTCGAGATGGGCACGTCCACCGATCCGTGGGCCCTCGACAACGAGCGCCCGGCACACGTCGTCGAGGTGCCGGAGTTCGAACTCGACGCGGTGCCCGTCACCAACCGCCGTTACCTCGGGTTCGTCGAGGACGGCGGGTACGAGCGGCCCGAACTGTGGAGCGAGGCAGGTTGGCAGCACCGCCTCGACGCCCGTCTCGAGGCCCCGCAGTTCTGGAGTCGCGACGAAACCGAATGGAGCCGAACGGCCTTCGGCCGCACGATGCCGCTGCACCCGGACGAGCCGGTCGTGCACGTGTGCTTCCACGAGGCGGAGGCGTTCGCCCGCTGGGCCGGTGGACGTCTTCCGACCGAGGCCGAATGGGAGAAGGCGGCACGCTGGGATCCGGCCACCGGGCTCAGCCGCCGATTCCCGTGGGGCGACGAGGATCCCGGTCCCGACCACGCGAATCTAGGTCAGCGTCATCTCGGTCCCGCCGTCGTCGGCGCGTATCCGCAGGGAGCGTCACCGCTCGGGGTGCACCAGCTGATCGGCGACGTCTGGGAGTGGACGTCCACACCGTTCACCGGTTATCCGGGCTTCCGCGCGTTCCCGTACCGCGAGTACTCGGAGGTCTTCTTCGGCGACGGACACCGGGTTCTGCGCGGAGGCTCGTTCGGAACCGACGAGGTCGCGTGCCGCGGAACCTTCCGCAACTGGGATCTGCCGATCCGCCGTCAGATCTTCTCCGGGCTCCGCGTCGCGTACGGGACGGGCGATGTGTAGACATCTGGCGTACATCGGGCCGGAGACGAACGTCGCGGCACTGCTGTCCACCGGAACCAACTCGCTGCTCCGCCAGTCGTGGGCGCCCACCGACATGCGTGGGGGAGGCACGATCAACGCCGACGGATTCGGTGTCGGATGGTGGAGTGCCGAGGGCACCTTCGGGCGCTACCGGTCGGCGTTGCCGATCTGGTCCGATCCCTTCGTCGGTGAAGGCCTGACGTCGATACGGTCGCGCACCGTCGTCGCCGCGACCCGCTCGGCCACCGAGGGGATGCCCGTCGAACGGTCGGCGGCCGCGCCCTTCTCCGACGACCGGTGGGCGTTCAGTCTCAACGGTGTCGTCCGGGGCTGGCCGGGATCGCTCGTCACCCTCGCCGGCGCGCTTCCCGTCGCCGAACTGCTGCAGCTCGAATCACCGACCGATGCTGCCACGCTGTGGCTCCTGCTCCAGTCGCGTCTGCGCTCGGCCGATCCCGAGCCGGCGCTGATCTCACTCGTCCACGACGTGCTGGAACTCGCACCGGAATCACGGTTGAACATGTTGCTGTGCAACGAATCCGGGATCTGGGCCACCGCCTGGTACCACTCGCTGTGGACGTTCGTCGACGAGCAGGTCGCGATCGTGGCGTCCGAACCGTTCGACGACGACAGCCGCTGGAAACCCGTACCCGACCGGCATCTCGTCGCCGCGATGCCGGGCAAACTCATCGTCTCACCACTGGAGGTCGGTTCACCGTGATCGTCGACGTGCATCTGCGCCCCGAGGACCTCGACGCCAAACTGCGCGAGGACGCACGGCGCGGACTCACGTCCGATCCCAAGTACCTGTCGCCGACCTGGCTGTACGACGCGCGGGGCAGCGAACTGTTCGACGAGATCACGCGACTGCCCGAGTACTATCCGACACGCACCGAATTCGCACTGCTGCGACAGCACGCCGCCGACTTCGCCGATGCCGCCCGCCCCGAGATGCTCGTCGAACTCGGCTCCGGGTCGTCCGAGAAGACGCACGTGCTGCTCGACGCCCTCGAACCGTATCTCCACACCTACGTGCCGCAGGACGTCTCCGAACCGGCGTTGCGGTCGGCCGTCACCCGGCTGGCGGCGGAGTATCCGAACCTGACGGTGCACGGGGTTGTCGGCGACTTCACCGATTCGCTCACGCATCTGCCGGCCGGCGGGAAACGCGCGATCGCGTTCCTCGGCGGCACGATCGGCAATCTCGTCCCGAGCGAACGCGCACAGTTCCTCGCCGGGACGGCCGCGATCCTCCGTCCCGGCGAGTGGCTGCTCCTCGGCGCCGGTCTCGTCATCGACCGCGACACCCTGATCGCCGCCTACGACGACGCGGCCGGCGTGACGGCGGAGTTCAACCGGAACGTCCTGCGGGTGCTCAACGACCGGCTCGGCGCCGACTTCGATCCCGCCCGGTTCGTGCACCGCGCTGTCTGGGACCCGAAGAACGAGTGGATCGAGATGCGCCTGGAGGCGACCGAGGCGATGGACGTGACGATCCCGGGCCTCGACCTGCAGATCTCCTTCGCCGAGGGTGAGCAGATCCGGACCGAGATCTCCGCGAAGTTCCGCCTCGTCGGAATCTCGCAGGAACTCGCCGACGCGGGATTCGTGGTCCGGCACGAATGGGTGGATCCGGACGGACGGTTCGTCCTGCTCGCCGCCTCCCGGGAGTAGTCCTCGGAAGGCGGCCGACGAGCCGATTCGACTTCCGCCGCGCCGACACGGGACGCTGGAGGACATGGCGTCCTCCCGTCCCGTCCTGACGACCCCGGTCCTGTTGCTCATGGCCGTGGCGACGGGTCTGTGCGTGGGTGGCAATTACTTCAACCAGCCGCTGCTCGACTCGATCGCCGAAGCACTGGACACCTCCCGATCGGCCGCCGCCTCCACCGTGACGGTCGCGCAGGTCGCCTATGCTCTCGGCCTGCTGTTCCTCGTGCCGCTCGGCGACATGTTCCCGCAGCGGCGGCTGGCGGTGATGCTCATGCTGGCCGCGGCGGCGGGGCAGGGGCTGAGCGGATTCGCGCCGAACATCGGGGTGCTCGTGGTGGGCACCGCTGTCGCCGGTCTGTTCTCGGTGGCCGCGCAGGTGCTGGTGCCGTTCGCGGCGACCCTCGCGACGCCGGAATCGAGGGGTCGCGCGGTCGGCACCGTGATGAGCGGGCTGCTCGTCGGGATCCTCGTGGCCCGGAGCGTCGCGGGCATCCTCGCCGAACTCGGCGACAGTTGGACGACGGTCTACCGGGTGAGCGCGGTCGCGATGGTGATCGTGGCGCTCGCGTTGTGGCGGGTGCTGCCGGCGACGCCACCGGTGGTCCGTCAGGGTTACGGCAGCACGCTGCGATCACTCGGGACGTTGATCGTCACGCATCCTCGCCTGCGCACCCGGACCCTGCTCGGCGGGCTGGGTTTTGCGTCGGTGGGCGCGCTGTTCTCGACGATGGCGTTCCTGCTGTCCGACCCGCCCTTCGGCCTCGACGACCTGCAGATCGGGCTCGTCGGGCTGGCCGGGGTGGCCGGTGCGTTCGCCGCGACCGCGGCGGGCCGGCTCGTCGACCGCGGTTACGGACTGCCGACGACGGCGGTGGGCATGTTCACGCTGATCGCGTCGTGGGCGGCGCTCGCGGCGGGTGCGAGTTCACTGGTGTGGTTCGTCGTCGGGATGCTCGTCGTCGACCTCGCGCTCAACCTCGTGCACATCACCAACCAGAACATCGTGTACGCCCTCGACCCCGACGCCCGCTCGCGCGTCAATTCCGTCTACATGACGGGCTACTTCATCGGTGCGGCGTCCGGTTCGGCGCTCGGCACGATGGCGTGGAGCGCCGGCGGGTGGACCGCGGTGTGTGTGCTCGGTGTCGGACTGGCGGCGCTCGCGGGTGTCGTGTGGGCGCTCGATCTTCGGCTCACCGCCCGGATGCGTGCGCGTTCGGCTAGAGTGAGCGGCGGACCGGCAGCAGCCTGAGATCGCGAGCCCGGCCGATGGCTTCCACCCGCGTGTGCACGCCGAGCTTGCGGTAGATGCTGCGCAACTGGGTCTTGATCGTGTTGTGCGAGACGAACAACTTCTTCGCGATGTCGGCGTGCGTCGATCCCAGCGCCAGCAACTCCAGCACGTCTGTCTCCCGCCGGGACAGTTCGACATGGGTGACCGGTTCGGTGAAGACGGACCTGATCGCCTCGTCCGGGACGGTGAGACCGCCGGGCTCCGCGAGACGCCCGGCGACACCCTCGGCCAGAGTGGTGAAGGCGCGGCGGTTGCCGAGGGCCTCGGCGAGCGTGCAGGCCCGCTGCCAGCTGCGGACCGCGGCGTCCTTCTTGTCGAGATCGAGGTGGGCGCTCGCCTCGATGAGCAATGCCTCGACATGTGCGCGCGGGAAGCCGCACTCCGTCCACGGAACACGCTTGAGCTGCTTGAGCGCGATCTCCGGATAACCGGTGAACAGTTCGACACGCGCGTTCGTCACCACGAGCATCGGATGGGTCTGCGGCGACTCCTCGGCGAGAGCGCGCGCGAGGTTGCCGTTGCCGAGCGCCAGCTGCAGGTCGATCTCGGCGGCCCCGAGCAGGATGCGCGAGAACGCGCTGCGGTCGAACAGATCGTGGTGTGAAGCGATGAGCCGGTGCAGTTCGGTGAGTCCGTCGTAGGCGTTGCCCGCCGCCAGGTTGTAGTAGGCCCGGCCGTAGGCGACGAATCCCCAGAGTTCCTCCGAAACCCGCGGGACACCGAGCTCGTCGAGATATCCGACGGCACGGTCGAGCTCGAGCGAGTCGAGGTGGACGAGCGCGGACGCCACGCGACCACCCACCTTGACCATCTCGCCCCAGCGACCCTCGGTGGGCTCGGCGTTGCTCTCGGTGCGCAGCCATTCCCGGGCGCGCGGATTGTCGCCCGTCACCGCCCAGTTCAGCGCCGAGCTGCCCGCGGCGTTCTGGATGACGAAGGCGATGTTCACGGCGTACGCACCGCGGTGGGCGCGGCGGAAGACGGTGGTGGACTCGGTCAGATATCCGGCGAGCTGGAGCGTGATCGCCCACTGCACGCGCAGCAGCGGCAGTTGCGGACCGAGATCGTCGGGCCGGTGTTCGAGGATCGAATCGACGAGCGGACGCAACAGCAGCGTCAACCGCGCGGCCTCACCGAATTCGCCCGAGACCCGCAGGGTCAGGGTCTGCACCGTCGCGACGTAGAGGGCCTGCGCGGCGCCGGGTGTCTTCCCGAGCTCGGTGAGTTCGTCGGGATCCGCGGGCAGGGAGGCGTGCAGGATCGAATGTTCGTCGAGCATCTGTGTGAACAGCGCGCGACCTGCCTGGACCGACGGATGGTCGCCGAGCTCCTGGTCGGGGATCTGCCGAAGCACCTTGACGAGAACGTCGAAAGAACTGTCGACCATGCGCGCCCAGGATTCCTCGACGATCGCCACGGCGGTCTCCCAGTCGCCGGCCTCGACGGCATAGATCGACGCCTCGGCGGGCCTGCCGGCGTCGCGATGGGCCCGGGCGAGTTCGACGAGCAGGGCGTCGACACGTCCGGGTTGCTCTCGGCGGGAGATGTCGAGCACGCACGAGCGCACGGCGTCGGGCCACCGCCACGTCCGGGGATCGTCGAAGGGCGAATCCATCAGGAGGCCGGCCGCGGCGAGCGTCGCGAGTGCGGCCTCGGGGTCCGCCGCGCCCGTCAGTTCGGCCGCCCGCTCGGCGGTGACGCTGTGGGCAGCGGCGACCGAGAGCGCGAACTCGCGGTGCGCGTCGTCGAGTTCGTCGAGTCGGCTGTCCACATACGTCCGCACGAGGCGGACCAAGGCCGGGGTCGGCAGTCCACGGGAGTCGATCAGGCGCTGGGGCCGGCTCCGGGCGACGGCCGTGGCCGCCGAGACCAGGGTGGGCACACCACCGAGCACGCGACACACGACCTCGCACTCGCTGTCGGAGCGCTCCGGTCCGGCGTCGCGCAACAGCGTCGTCGTCTCCTCGATGGTGAACGCGAGATCGGCCGCCGGGACGTACGTGGAGTCGATCCCGCGGAGGACGACCTCGGTCATGTCGGTGCTGTTTCCCGGCAGGCAGACGATCGCATCGAGCAGGGGGCACCGGTCGAGCAGCCGAAGGGTTGCTTCGAGCACCTCGGCCGAGTTCTGCGGCGACACACAGGCGAGCACGAGCAGGCAGGGCGACCCCAGATCGCGGAAGGTACGGACCACGCGCTCGAACGGGGAATCGTCGGGACCGTCGCCGGCGACCTCGACGGCCGGGTGATCGGCGAGGACCGCGAGCACATGCTCGGGCAGGTCGCCGTCGCCGGACGCCGTGAGTTCGGGAACCCAGACGATCGTGTGGTCGGGTGCGCCGCCCCGATGGAGCCATCCCGCGACGAGCGTCCGCTTGCCGAAACCCGGGGAAGCGTCGATCACCGTCAGCGTGGAGCACCGGTCGAGACACGCGAACAATCGGGGTCGCGCCAGAGCCGAGGACAAGGAACGCCACGCGGGTGCACCGACGCGAGGGGAGTCGGAAACGCTCACGCGCACTCCTTCGGAACGCTTCAGCCCGGATCTGCACAGGAGGGATGGCCCGAGCAGTGCCCCCGACAGGCTCTTGGTCGATCACAGACTACCTGGTCCGATGTCGTGAGGTGCGGTAACGACAACGGTCGTGACGTGCGGTAACGACGGCAGCCCCGGCACCGGACCGTCGAGCGGACTCGACGGAGCGGGACAAGGCTGCGGTGGTGTGAGCCGGCGACTAGCTGCCGGATGCGCTCAGACGTGCCTTCTCGAGGGCGGCGAGGGTGCGCAGGATCGTCGCCTTCTGCTTCTCCAGATCGCTGCGGCGGGCGCGGGCGGCGAGGCCGTTCTGCTCGGCGACGAGCGCGAGCTGCGCGTCGATCGCGGAGAGCTGATCGAGCAGCGCGAGGGCCCGGGTCTGGATCTCCTCGACGTCCACGGCGCCCGCCCGGACCGGAGCCGCGGACTTCGCCGGCTTGGCCGAAGCGGACGAGCTGCGGGTCGCGGAGGCCGGACGCGTCGACGTCTGCGCGGAGGAACCGGTGTGGCCCTCCGTGATCGCGGCGGCGCGGGGACGCAAGGCCTTGCGCACGAGCGCCGGGTCGGGCTGCTCGGCGAGACGGATGTCGTTGAGGGCGCGGCGGGCCTCGCGGGCGGCGAGGCGGTGCTCGTATTCCTCCTCGTCGTCGGACTGCAGGGTGCCGCCGATGGGGCGCAGGCCGTACATGCCCATGAACTTGCGGGCCTCGTCGATGACGGCTTCGTGCTTACGGCATGTGGCACAGCGAGGTTCGTTGCGGAAGACCTCGACAGAGTCGGTGTCGCCGCACCAGACGCACGCACCCGGCGACCATCGTCGGACCGTTCGGATTGTCGCGTTTTCCGTAGGGGCTTCGAGAGTTTGCGCGTCGGTCACGAGGTGCCACTTTAGGTGAAAGCCGAGTTACGCAGGGGAGGGGGGTCTCGCACGACCTGCGACGATTTCACGCGGCGTGACGAAGATCATCCCCGTCCCGGCGCGTCCTTCAAACCATTGCGCCACACAGCATTTCCATACCACCCGGTCTGCCGGATCACGTTGTGGTAGCAGCGGTGAGCCAGCGCACCAGCGGCCGGAACTCACGCCACGCCGAGCGCACCTCCTCGAGGGTGCGCGGACTGTTGATCCACGGCGGGGAGATCTCGGTGCGACCGGCCCACAGCGACCGGTGACGCATGAGTTCGATGCGGGGATGATCGACGTCCACGCCGCGCGGCCGGGACTTCAACCGGTCGCCGCCGATCTCGTATCCCGCGCGTTCGAGCTTGCGCACGATCCTCCCGAGCTCGGGGCCGCGGCGGTCGTGATCGACCCCGGTCCGGTAACCGGCGATCTGATCGGACGAGCCGTGGAACAGGCCGGCGGCGACCCGCAATCCGGCGGCGTTGATCTCGACGTAGTAGCCGACGCTCTGCGCGACGGAGGCGAATCCGCCCTGGTGGGTCTTGTACGGCAGCTTGTCCTTGCTGAACCGCACGTCGCGGTACGGGCGGAAGGCCTTGCCCTCCCCGAACTCCTCCTCGAGTTCCGCAAGTAGGGCAAGCATCGGGCCGCGCACGCAGTCGTCGTAGACGGCCTTGTGCGCGGCCCAGAATGCTTTGCTGTTGTCGGCCTCGAGATCGTCGTAGAAGTCGAGGGCCGCGACGGGAAATCCGGTGAACACCCGGACAAGTCTGCCCCGTCGTCGAGCGGAAGGTCAGGCGACCCCGTTGAACAGCGAGGTGACCGAGCCGTTCTCGAAGACCTCGCGGATCGTCTGCGCGAGCAGCGGAGCGATCGACAGCACGGTGAGGCAGTCGAACTGCTTCTCCGGCGGGATCGGCAGCGTGTTGGTGACGATGACCTCCTTGGCGCCGCACGAAGCGAGGCGCTCGGCGGCCGGGTCGGAGAGCACACCGTGGGTGGCGGCGATGATGACGTCGCCCGCGCCGGCCTCCTTGAGGATCTTCACGGCGCCGGCGATGGTGCCACCGGTGTCGATCATGTCGTCGATCAGGATGCAGGTGCGGCCGTCGACCTCACCGACCACGCGGTTCGACTTGACCTGGTTGGGCACCAGCGGGTCGCGGGTCTTGTGGATGAACGCCAGCGGCGCGCCACCGAGGGTGTCGGCCCACTTCTCGGCCACCCGCACGCGACCGGAGTCGGGGGAGACCACGGCGATGTTCTCGACGCCGTACTTGCCGCGGATGTACTCGGCGAGCTGGCCCTGTGCGTGCATGTGGTCGACCGGACCGTCGAAGAAGCCCTGGATCTGATCGGTGTGCAGGTCGACCGTGATGATGCGGTCGGCGCCGGCGGTCTTGAGCAGATCGGCGATCAGGCGGGCGGAGATGGGCTCGCGGCCGCGGTGCTTCTTGTCCTGACGGGCGTAGGGGTAGAACGGCAGGATCGCGGTGATGCGCTTGGCCGAACCACGCTTGAGCGCGTCGATCATGATGAGCTGCTCCATGACCCACTGGTTCAGCGGGAACGGATGGCTCTGCAGCACGAAGGCATCCGAACCGCGCACCGACTCCTCGAAACGCACGAACGTCTCACCGTTCGCGAAGTCCCGTGCCGTTTGCGGGGTGAGGGGGACGCCCAGTTCCTTCGCGACCTGCTCTGCCAGCTCGGGATGGGCCCGGCCGGAGAAGAGCATCAAGTTCTTCTGGTTGTCGATCCAATTGGTCACTGGTTCTGGCCGTCCTTCTGGCGATCGTGGTCGTGCGGCTGCTGTGCTCTCGATGCTGCCTCGGCAGCGGGGGTACCGGCGCGATTTCGCTGGACCCACCCGTCAATATTGCGCTGTGGCGTACCCGACACCGCCAGCGCCCCCGGAGGAACGTCGCGACGGAGTACTGTTCCGGCGCCCGTGTAGGCGCCGTCGCCCACCGTGAGGGGAGCGACGAACATAGTGTCCGACCCGGTCCGGACGTGCGATCCGACGACCGTGCGGTACTTCTTCACCCCGTCGTAGTTGACGAACACGCTCGATGCCCCGATGTTGGAGTGCTCGCCGATCTCCGCGTCGCCGACATAAGTGAGGTGGGGGACCTTCGAATGCGCTCCGATCTGCGCGTTCTTCGTCTCGACGAAGGCGCCGAGCTTGCCGCACGCGCCGAGTTCGGTGCCGGGGCGAAGGTAGGTGAACGGGCCGACGGTGGCCTCCGCGCCGATCACGGCGTCGGAGCCGTGGGTGCGCATCACGGTGGCGCCGGCGCCGACCTGCACGTCGGTCAGCGTCGTGTCGGGGCCGACCTCCGCGTCGTCGGCGATCACCGTGCGGCCGCGCAACTGCACACCCGGGTGGATGGTGACGTCGGCGCCGAGCACGACGTCGACGTCGATCCACGTCGAAGCCGGGTCGATCACCGTGACACCCTCGCGCATCCAGTGCTCGAGCAGGCGCCGGTTGAGTTCGGTGGTCAGTGCGGCGAGCTGGACGCGGTCGTTGACGCCGGAGACCTGCACCGCGTCGTCGGTGTGGAGTCCGCGGACGGTGTGGCCCTCGTTGCGGGCGATCTTCACGACGTCGGTCAGGTACAGCTCGCCCTGCGAGTTGTCGGCGCTCAGCTTGCCGAGCGCGGAGCGCAGCGCGGCCGCGTCGAAGGCGTACACGCCCGTGTTGATCTCCTGGATCGCGCGCTGCGTCGGCGAGGCGTCCTTCTCCTCGACGATCCCGGCGACGTCGCCGTCGGTGGTGCGCACGATGCGTCCGTAACCGGTCGGCTCGGACACCGTCGTGGTGAGGACGGTGACGGCGGCAGGTTCGGTGTCGAGGTGCGCGTCGAGCAGTTCCTGCAGGGTGTCGGAGCGGAGCAGCGGGACGTCGCCGGCGGTGACGACGACCGTGCCGTCGAAGTCGTCGGGGAGGGCGCCGAGGCCGCACTCCACGGCGTGGCCGGTGCCGAGCTGTTCCTCCTGGACGGTCACCCGGATCTCGCGGTCGAGATCCGCGGCCACGGCGCTCACCTCGGCGGAGACCTCCTCGCGGCGGTGCCCGACGACGGTGACGAGATGGGCAGGTCCGAGTGCGGCGGCGGCGTACAGGGAGTGAGCGAGCATCGTGCGTCCACCGAGGGTGTGCAACACCTTCGGTGTCTTCGACCGCATCCTTGTTCCTGCTCCGGCTGCCAGCACGACGATCGCGGTCTGCACCTGCATGTAGCTCCCTCGACACGTTTCTGTACGCCGGTCCGTGCGTACACCGGGGAAGCACTGAGGCTCCCCGGGACGGTTCCCGCTCCGCCGCCAGGACTCGAACCTGAACTATCTGAACCAAAATCAGAGGTGCTGCCGATTACACCACGGCGGATTGCCACACCCCCGCGGCGGAACCGGCGGGCGTGCGCCCCTGATCCTCGCACGAGACGGCGTCGACGTCGAACCTGGGGTGGCGCGATCGGGAATGGATAGGCTGTCGAACGTTCGAGTACGTCCCGCCGCCGAAGGAGGACCTGTGTCGCAGGCGTCGCAGAAGCGAACCGAGCGCACTCCGCGGATCCGGATGACGGGCACGCAGCGTCGGGAACAGCTCATCGAAATCGGTCGCGCCCTGTTCGCCGAGCGCGGCTACGAGGGCACCTCCATCGAGGAGATAGCCCAGCGGGCGCAGGTCTCCAAGCCGGTCGTCTACGAGCACTTCGGCGGTAAGGAAGGTCTCTACGCGGTGGTCGTGGACCGCGAGATGACCGTGCTGATGTCGATGGTCACCGAGAGCCTCACCCGCAACCGGTCGAGGATCCGCGTCGAGCGGGCCGCGCTCGCTCTGCTCACCTACATAGAGGAGCGCACCGACGGCTTCCGCATCCTCGTGCGCGACTCGCCGATGTCCGCCGAGGAAGGCACCTATTCGAGTCTGCTCAACGAGGCGATGCGTCAGGTGGGGAAGCTGTTGACCGGCGACTTCTCCCGGCGGGGGCTCAACCCGGAGTTCGCTCCGCTCTACGCCCAGGCTCTCGTCGGCATGGTCGCCACCACTGCGACGTGGTGGCTCGACCGCCGCACTCCGTCGAAGGAGGACGTCGCGGCCCACCTCGTGAACCTGTGCTGGAACGGCCTCATCGGTCTGGAAGCGGACCCGAAGCTCGGGGAACCCCCGGTTTCCGAATAGTCCTCTCGTTTCCGGGACCGTCTGCTCTCTACTTTCAGTTAAGTGGCGTTATCGTTGGGATACCCGTGAGAAGGCAGGCTGTGGTGGGACGACAAGTACGCGCAGAGGTGACACGCGAATCGGTGCTGCAGGGCGCAGCGACGATCTTCGTGCGCGACGGGTACGCGGACGCGAACCTGGGCGACATCATCGAGGAGGCCGGCGTCACCAAGGGTGCGCTGTACTTCCACTTCGGTTCGAAGGAAGAACTGGCGCGCGGGGTGATCGACTCCGGCTATCTCCGCTTCGAGGCCGCCGCCGAGTCCAAGATGGACCGCCGTTCCCCGGCGCTCGAGACACTGATCGACCTGTCGGTCCTGCACGTCGACATGTCCGAGACCGATTCCGTGGTGCGGGCGATGTTCCGGCTGCTGGTCGAGATCGGCGACTACCAGGGCACCGAGCACCGGCCCTACGAGATCTGGCAGAACAACCTGCAGGAGCTCGCGGCCCGGGCCGCCGACGAGGGCGACCTCGTCGAGGACGTCGACGTCCACGCGGTCTCCCTGCTGCTGCTCGAACAGGCGATGGGCGCCCGGATCATGGCGAACGCTCTCAAGGCGACCGAACGGCTCGCAGAGCAGACCGGTGCGATGTGGCAGATGATCCTGCCCGCGCTGGTGCCGGCGAACAAGCTCGAATACTTCCGGCAGTTCGTGGAGCGCCGTCTGCGGCTGCAGTCGTGACCTTCGGGCCGTTCTCCGCCGAGGAGGCCCCCGCGGCGCTGGCGGGTCTGCTCGACCGGTTCGGGTCCGACACCGCCGTGACGATCGGTGTCGTGCCGTCGTTGCTCACCATCGCCCAGGCCGCCGACGTCCTCGGCTGCTCCCGCCGGCACGTCGCGCGCCTGGTCGACACGGGCGCACTCTCCGCCGACTTCCACGGCCTGCACCGGCGGGTGTTGCGCTCCGACGTCCTCGACCTCGCGAAGCAGCAGGCGGAGGTGGTCACGACGGTCCTCGACGGACTCGCCGATCTCACGCGGCGCGAAGGACTGTACGACCCGTTCTGACAGCATGACGCGGCCCGCCGCGGCAGCACGGTACGGTCCGTTCCGACGGTTCGACGAAGGGTGACGATGCCGGTTCGAGTGGTGCTCGATGCGACGGTCCTCGCCCGCCCCCGCCTGCGCGATGTGGCGCTCGCCCTTACCGAAGACGGCCTCTACCAACCCTTCTGGAGCGACGGAATCATCGCGGAAGTGGACCGCCGACTGCCGCAGGAACTGCTGCGTCCCGCCCGCGACTTCCTCTTCGCCGAACTCGACCGCGCCTTCCCCGACGCCCGGGTGGTCTGGCCCACCACCGTGCTCCGCGAGGTGCCGCACGTGACGGGACCGAGGGAGGCACACGTGACCTCGGTGGCGCTGCTGTGCCACGCCGACGCCGTCGTCACCGCCGACCCCGAGCTCACCGGGGCACTGGAACGATCGGGTATCGAAGCGTGGACACCCGACGCTTTCGTCACCTTCGCGCTCGACGCCGATCCCGTCCGCACCCGCGCGGCACTGCTGAGAATGGTGCGCCGTCGCTGGCTCGCCGACGATGACACCCGGCGCGAGGCGGACGACGACGAACTGTTCGCACGGCTGGCCGAGTGGGCCGCGCGCGACCTCGGTGCAAACAGCGCCGACCTCCTCGCGCCCCCGGCGCGGTAGCGCGTTTCACGCCCCCGGCGCGGTAGCGCGTTTCACGCCCCGGCGCGGTGACGCGCGGGGAACAGCGGAATAGACTCGACAAGGTTCTCGTCCCACACTCAGGAGCGCCTTCCTTGTCTGCTGTGCCCCCGGCCGCTGTCCCACTGTCCGGATTGGCGCGGATCGCGCTGGCCGACGACAGACTGCGCAGGATCGGCGAGCTCGCCGGTTCCGCCGAACAGGAGATCGTCGCCCCACCCGCCGCGCGGCCGTTCGTCGCGGCGGCGCTGGCCGAGAAGACACCTCTGCTCGTGGTCACCGCCACCGGACGCGAGGCCGACGATCTCACCGCCGAACTCACCGAGATGTTCGGCGAGGGTGTCACGCAGTTCCCCTCGTGGGAGACCTTGCCGCACGAGCGCCTGTCGCCGAGCGCCGACACGGTCGGCCGTCGCCTGCACGTCCTGCGTCGCCTCGCGCGTCCCGACGATCGCGATCTCGGGCCCGCACTGCGGGTCGTCGTCGCCACCGTGCGGTCGCTGGTGCAGCCGATGGCTCCCGGACTCGGCGAGATCGACCCCGTCACGCTGCGGGTCGGCACCGAACACGACTTCGAGGAACTCGTCGAGCGGCTCGTCGAACTGGCGTACACCCGCGTCGACATGGTCGGCAAGCGCGGTGAGTTCGCGGTGCGCGGCGGCATCCTCGACGTCTTCCCGCCCACCGCCGACCATCCGGTCCGCGTCGAGTTCTGGGGCGACGAGGTCACCGAACTTCGCTGCTTCTCCGTCGCCGACCAGCGTTCGATCTCCGAGGTCGACGTGCCGGTGCTCGTCGCGCCGCCGTGCCGCGAACTGCTGCTCACCGACGAGGTCAAGGCCCGCGCCGCGCAGCTCGCCGAGGACAACCCGGCCGATGCGGCGCTCGTCGAGATGCTCGACAAGATGGCCGGCGGCATCCCCGTCGAGGGCATGGAAGCGTTGCTGCCGGTGCTGCAGCCCGGCGAGTTGCAGTTGCTCACCGACGTTCTGCCCGCCGGGGCGCACGTGCTGATCTGCGACCCGGAGAAGGTCCGCACCCGTGCGAGCGATCTCGCCCGCACCGGGCAGGAGTTCCTCGAGGCGTCGTGGACGGCCGCCTCGATCGGTGGTGCGGCGCCGCTCGACACCTCGAACCTCAACGGGGTGGACGGCCGGAAGCTCGATCTCGGCGCGTCGGCCTACCGGTCGCTGCGTCAGGTGCGCGAGGCCGCGCAGGCCGCGGGCAGACCGTGGTGGACGCTCAGCCCGCTCGCCTCCGGTGCCGACACCGAACTCGTCCTCGACGTGCAGCCGGCCCCCGAGGTCCGCGGCTCCGAGGACCTGCTGTCGATGCTGTTCGTGAACCTGCGCGCCCACGTCACCGCGGGGGGCCGCGCGGTGATCGTCGTCGCCGGTGCGGGCACCGGACAGCGCATCCTCGAGCGGCTGAAGGAGAACGAGGTCCCCGCCGCGAAGCTCGAACCGGGCACCGAACCGGTGCGCGGGCAGGTCGGCGTCATGCGCGGTTGCCTGCACGAGGGCGTCGTCCTCCCCGGCAACGACGACAACGTGGTGCCGGGGCTGGTGGTCGTCACCGAGGCCGACCTCACCGGTAACCGCGTGGTCACCGAGGGCCGCAAGACTCCAGTCAAGCGTCGCAACCAGGTCGACCCGCTCGCCCTGAACGCCGGTGACTTCGTCGTCCACGACCAGCACGGCATCGGCAAGTTCGTCGAGATGGTCGAGCGCACGGTCGGTGGTGCCCGCCGCGAGTATCTCGTCATCGAGTACGCGCCCGGCAAGCGGGGCCAGCCCGGCGACAAGCTGTTCGTGCCGATGGAGCAGCTCGACCAGCTCTCTCGGTACGTCGGCGGTGAGCTGCCGTCCGTCAGCAAGCTCGGCGGATCCGACTGGGCCAACACCAAGCGCAAGGCGCGCAAGGCGGTTCGCGAGATCGCCGGCGAGCTCGTGCGGCTGTACGCGGCGCGGCAGGCCTCGCCCGGCCATGCCTTCGCGCCCGACTCGCCGTGGCAGAAGGAGATGGAGGACGCCTTCCCCTTCACGGAGACACAGGACCAGCTCACGGTGATCTCCGAGGTCAAGGCCGACATGGAGAAGGCGGTGCCGATGGACCGCGTCGTGATCGGCGACGTCGGCTACGGCAAGACCGAGATCGCGGTGCGTGCGGCCTTCAAGGCCGTGCAGGACGGCAAGCAGGTCGCGGTGCTCGTCCCCACGACCCTGCTCGCGCAGCAGCACCTGCAGACCTTCACCGAGCGGATGGCGGCTTTCCCCGTGACGGTGAAGGGGCTGAGCCGGTTCACCGACGCATCCGATTCGCGCGCGATCACCGAGGGCATGGCCGACGGCACCGTCGACATCGTCGTCGGCACCCACCGCCTGCTCCAGACCGGGATCCGCTGGAAGGACCTCGGTCTCGTGATCGTCGACGAGGAGCAGCGTTTCGGCGTCGAGCACAAGGAACACATCAAGGCGCTGCGCACGCACGTCGACGTGCTCACGATGTCGGCCACACCGATCCCGCGAACCCTCGAGATGAGCATGGCCGGGATCCGCGAGATGTCGACCATCCTCACCCCGCCCGAGGAGCGGCACCCGATCCTCACCTATGTGGGTGCGTACAACGACAAGCAGGTCGCCGCGGCGATCCGCCGAGAGCTGCTGCGCGACGGTCAGGTCTTCTACGTCCACAACCGGGTGAGCTCGATCGACAAGGCTGCCAAGCGACTCCGCGATCTCGTCCCCGAGGCGCGGGTCGCGGTCGCGCACGGGCAGATGAAGGAGGAGACGCTCGAGAAGACGGTGCAGGGCTTCTGGCAGCGCGAGTTCGACGTGCTGGTGTGCACGACGATCGTCGAGACCGGCCTCGACATCTCGAACGCCAACACGCTCATCGTCGAACGTGCGGATTCGCTCGGTCTGTCGCAGCTGCACCAGTTGCGCGGCCGCGTCGGGCGTTCGCGTGAGCGCGGCTACGCGTACTTCCTGTACCCGGCGGAGAAGCCGCTGACGGAGACCGCCTACGACCGACTCGCCACGATCTCGCAGAACTCCGATCTCGGCGCGGGTATGGCCGTGGCCATGAAGGACCTCGAGATCCGCGGCGCCGGTAACGTTCTCGGTGCCGAACAGTCCGGCCACGTCGCCGGCGTGGGCTTCGACCTGTACGTGCGGCTCGTCGGCGAGGCCGTCGAGGCGTACCGGGCCGCGGCCGACGGCCGCACGGTCACCACCGACGAAGCGCCCAAGGAGGTGCGGATCGACCTTCCCGTCGATGCGCACATCCCGGCCGACTACGTCGCATCCGACCGGCTGCGCCTCGAGGCGTACCGCAAGCTCGCCGCCGCGAACGACGACGCCGCGATCGCCACGGTCGTCGACGAACTCGTCGACCGTTACGGTCCGCTGCCCGATGAGGTGCAGCGGCTCGTGTCCGTCGGCCGGTTGCGGTTGCTGTGCCGCGAGTACGGCCTCGAGGAGGTCGCGGTCACCGGCACCCAGATCCGGATCTCGCCGATGGAGCTGCCCGACTCGAAGCAGATGCGGCTCAAGCGGTTGTACCCGGGAGCGCAGTACCGCGCGACGAGCGGTCTCCTGCAACTGCCGATCCCGCGGACCGGCGGGGTCGGATCGGATCGGGTGCGCGACGTGGCGCTGCTGCAGTACATCGCCGACTTCCTGCTCGCCCTCGACGGCAAGCCGCAAGGCTCGGTGGACCTGAACAGCGCGGCGACGGTGAATGCATGACCGACTACACCGCTCTCGCCGAGGCGGCGGCCGTGATGGACAGACTGTGGTCGTTCGGGGGATGGGAGGTCACCCAGACCCACGAGAGTCTGCGCCGCTATCTGATCGAGGAGACCTACGAGGTTCTCGACGCCGTCGAGTCGGGTGATCCGGACGAACTCCGCGAAGAACTCGGCGACCTGCTGCTGCAGGTGCTGTTCCACTCCCGGATCGCCGAGGCGAACGGGCAGTTCACGGTCGACGACGTGGCGGCGACGCTCGTCGCCAAGCTGGCCGCGCGCAGCCCGCACCTGACCAACGGGCACGCCGGTCCGCTCGACGTCGCGGAGCAGGAAGCGGCGTGGGAGATCGCGAAGAAGACGGAGAAGGCACGCACGTCGTGCCTCGACGGGATCGCGATGGCACAGCCCGCACTCTCCCTGGCCGACAAGGTGATCGAACGCGCGATGCGAGCGGGTTTCCCGGAGGACCTGGTGCCCGAGACGTTGCGGGTCGTCCGGATCACAGGCACGGGCGACACGGAGTCGACGCTCCGATCGGCGATCCTCGCGTTCGCCGGATCGATCCGGGCAACGGAGAAGGCCGCGCACACCGACGGAGTTCCGCACGGCGGGCTCGACGAGGATGCGTGGCGTCGCTACTGGGCACCCGCCGGCGAGCACCGCGGGGGACCCGCAGACGAGCACCGCGGGGGACCCGCAGACGAGCACCGCGCCTGAATGTGTCTCACCCGACCCACCGGACCCCGTGCCGGCTGTCGGGTGGAATACACCAGCGGCCCTCGAACTCCGGGAACTGCGCCCGCACTTCGGGGAGCAGATCGGGGATGGTGAGCAGGATGCAATCGGGGGATGCATCGCGCAGAGCGGTGAGGTCGACGATCGGGACGTCCGTTCCCGGCATTCGTCGTCCGGCCTTCGCCGGTGAGCCGTCGGCGACGGCCTCCATGACGGAGCGGTCGACACCCGCACGAGCGAACAGTGCCACGGCCCGGGAAGCCGCGCCGTAGGCGAAGACCCGTCGGTGTTCGGCGGCCGACTTGCGCATCCAGGAGACCAGTTCGTCCACCTGGCGGTCGGCCCGCCGTTGCAGGGTGCGGAGTGTCGCAGCGCTCGTGATGCCGGTCGCCCGTTCGGCGGCGAGGATCCGGCGTGCACTCAGTCCCGCATTCTACAGATCGGTGGTGACCGGCTTCGAGCTGTTGGTGCTCGTGATCGCCCACGTGGTCGTCACGGTCGGATACCACTGCTTCGACCAGATCGACTCGTGGCGTACCCCCGTTCTCGTCGGCGCCTCGACGACTGCGGCGATCGTCTCCCTCGGAATCCAGAAGGCCTGGGACGAAAGAATTCTCGGAACCGGCACAGAGGAGTACCGGAGGGTCGCCCGCGGATACGTCTTCGCCGTCGCCGCCCTGGCCGTCGCCGGATACGGATGGGGGCACCTCGGCCGGTCAGTCCTGGACGTTCGGTTCGCTGCTGATCGCTCTCGTGCTCACCCTGCTGGGGCGGACGCTGCTCCGCCGTCACCTCTCGAAGGCCCGCACCGAGGGTCGATATCTGCACTCGGTGCTCGTGGCCGGAGACGTGGAGTAGGTGCACGAGCTGGTCGCCCGGGCCGACTGCCTCCGACGCGCCGGATGGCGGGTCGACGGCATCTGCCTCGCCGTCGACCGCGGCGCCGACTCCCTGCCGGTGGCCATCGACGACATCCCCGCCCTCGGCACCGACGAGATCGTCCTGGCCGTCGCCGAGCAGCACAACTTCGAGGCCGTCGCACTCCTGCCCTCCGGTTGGTGGCCGCACGCGCGGACACGCAGACTCGGCTGGGACCTCGAGAAGATCGGTGCCGAGCTCCTCATCGCCCCCGTGCTTATGGACGTCGTCGGCCCGCGCCTGCACATCTCCCCGCTCGAGGGGCTGCCCCTGTTGCAGATGAGCGCCCCCAGCTACAGTGGCCCGGCCTGGATCGTGAAGAACGTCTTCGATCGGGTCCTCGCGGTGCTGATCCTGATGGTGATCGCGCCGGCACTGCTCGCCGTCGCGGTCGCGATCAAGGTCGGCAGCAGAGGACCGATCCTCTTCCGTCAGCAACGGGTGGGACGCGGCGGAACCCCGTTCACGATGTACAAGTTCCGCAGCATGGTCGTCGGCGCCGACGAGCACAAGGACGACATCGCCGATCACGACATCGGTGCCGGAGTCGGCCCGCGCCCACCGCTCGAATGCGAGGTCGCCCGGTACGGAGAGGACGGCGCGGCGCGGCGGTTGTTCGTCAAACCGGGTGTGACGGGACTGTGGCAGGTCAACGGACGCAGCAATCTGTCCTGGGACGAGTCGGTACGGGCCGATCTGCGGTACGTCGAGAACTGGACCTTCATGCTCGACCTGTCGATCCTGCGTCGCACCATCCGGGCGGTCCTCAGCGGGGACGGCGCGTATCGAGGGACATCGCTGCCGAAACAGCGGTGGAGTCCGACCCCTCGCGGATTCCACCCTCCGAGGCCGGCGCCGACGATCAGGCGGGATCGTCGACGCCGGTGCGTCTACATGGGGTTTTCGTCCCGTATGGAATATGGAGGGGTGCCGTCCGATCGAGAACCCCGACGCTGGCTGTGGCCGGTGGTCCTGCTCAGTGCACTCGTCGCCGTCGTCTTCGTGGCGGTCGAGTCCGCTCTGCACTCACCCCGGCGACCGTCCGTCGAGATCCCCGACGGCGTCCCGCCGGCACCCGGTCTGCCCGTTCCGCCCATCGACGTGAACGGTCCCGGCCGCACAGCAGCACAGCTCGCCGACTGGGCCGAATCACAGTCCCGCGAACTGGGCATCCCCACCACCGCACTCGAGGCGTACGGGCACGCGGCGGCCGTCCTGGCCGTCGGCACCCCCGACTGCGGCCTGTCGTGGACGACCCTCGCCGGCATCGGCAACGTGGAGAGCAGCCACGGACGGTTCGGCGGCGCCTCCCTCGGATCCGACGGCAGCGTCTCACCGCCCATCCGGGGTGTCCCGCTCGACGGCACCCGGGGCAACGCCGAGATCCGCGACACCGACGGTGGCCGCCTCGACGGCGACCCGGTGCTCGACCGGGCGGTCGGGCCGATGCAGTTCATCCCCGAGACCTGGGAACGGTGGGGCGTCGACGCGAACGGCGACGGCATCGCCCACCCCGACAACATCGACGACGCGGCCCTGACCGCAGGCCGCTATCTGTGCGACCGTGGAGGCGACCTGACCACCGCGGAGGGCTGGACGAACGCCCTGATGGCTTACAACCGCTCCACCGAATACCTGATGCTCGTCCGCGACCGCGCCGCCGCCTACGGCGTGGGAGTGCGGCCGTAGACAGTACCGCGCCGGGCCTCGAGCGCGCCTGTACCTCACACGCAGGTCGCGACCGTTAGGCTGTCCACAGCGTGCAGACACCGCAGCGTGACAGTCCATCGAAGGAGAATCAGCCAGTGGCCATCATTGAGCAGGTAGGAGCCCGCGAAATCC
Source organism: Rhodococcus sp. IEGM1339 (assembly GCF_050321925.1). Lineage (NCBI taxonomy): Bacteria > Bacillati > Actinomycetota > Actinomycetes > Mycobacteriales > Nocardiaceae > Rhodococcus > Rhodococcus sp. IEGM1339. Next base: position 5,990 of record NZ_JBNQFT010000014.1, on the reverse strand, counting down.
TCGACTCCCGTGGCAACCCCACGGTCGAGGTCGAAGTGCTGCTCGAGGACGGAAGTTTCGCTCGCGCTGCAGTGCCGTCGGGCGCCTCCACCGGCGAGCACGAGGCCGTCGAGCTGCGTGACGGCGGCGACCGTTACCTCGGCAAGGGCGTCGAGAAGGCCGTCGAGGCGGTTCTCGCCGAGATCGGCCCGGCCATCATCGGCCTCGACGCCACCGAGCAGCGCACCGTCGACCAGGCACTCCTCGACGCCGACGGCACCCCCGACAAGGGCCGCCTCGGCGCGAACGCCCTGCTCGGCGCGTCGCTCGCCGTGGCGAAGGCCGGTGCGGAGTCGTCCGGACTCGAGCTGTTCCGTTACGTCGGAGGCCCGAACGCCCACATCCTTCCCGTTCCGATGATGAACATCCTCAACGGTGGCGCCCACGCCGACACGGGCGTCGACGTCCAGGAGTTCATGGTCGCCCCGATCGGCGCCCCGACCTTCAAGGAATCCCTCCGCTGGGGTGCCGAGGTCTACCACTCCCTCAAGTCCGTGCTCAAGAGCAAGGGCTTGGCCACCGGCCTCGGCGACGAGGGCGGCTTCGCCCCCGACGTCGCGGGCACCAAGGCCGCGCTCGACCTGATCAGCGAGGCCATCGGTAAGACCGGTCTGAAGCTGGGCAGCGATGTCGCGCTCGCACTGGACGTCGCGGCCACCGAGTTCTACACCGAGGGCACCGGCTACAAGTTCGAGGGCCAGAACCGGACGGCCGCCGAGATGGGCGCCTTCTACGCCGAGCTGCTCGGCCAGTACCCGCTGGTCTCCATCGAAGATCCGCTCAGCGAGGACGACTGGGAGGGCTGGGTCGCGCTCACCGAGGAGATCGGCGACAGGATCCAGCTCGTCGGCGACGACCTGTTCGTCACCAACCCCGAGCGCCTCGAGGACGGCATCGTCAAGGGCGCCGCGAACGCGCTGCTCGTGAAGGTCAACCAGATCGGCACCCTCACCGAGACCCTCGACGCCGTCGACCTCGCGCACCGCAACGGCTACAAGACGATGATGAGCCACCGCTCCGGCGAGACCGAGGACACCACCATCGCCGATCTCGCCGTCGCCGTCGGCAGCGGACAGATCAAGACCGGCGCGCCCGCCCGCTCCGAGCGTGTCGCCAAGTACAACCAGCTGCTGCGCATCGAGGAGTCCCTCGGCGACGTCGCTCGCTACGCCGGCGAGCTCGCCTTCCCGCGGTTCTCCGTCGAGGGCTGATCGCCGGCATGAGTCAGCGCGGTAGATCCCGTCCCGGAGCGAGGCGCACCCGCACCGAGGGTGTGTCCGGCGTCCGGCGTCCGAGCCGGGTCCGGCCCACGGGATCTACCGCGCCGGCCGAACACTCGGCCGAGAACGCGGGTGCGCGGCCGGCCGGCCGCGAGGACCCCGTTCATTCGTCGCCCGGTCGCGGCCGCCCCGGTGGTTCGGGGCGAGCCCGCCCCACCCGGGTCGGCGCGCCCCGCGACTCCCGCCGCCCCCGCACCGAACGCACCGTCCTGGGCCTGTCCACCGGCCGCGCCGTGGTGCTCGCCCTCGTCGTGTGTGGTCTCGCGCTCACCCTCGCGGTGCCGCTGCGCACCTACGTGAGCCAGCGTTCCGAAGCCGAGCAGCTCGCCGCCGAACGCGTGCAGCTCGAACAGGAGATCGCGGCCCTCGAGGAACAGAAGGCCCGCATGGAGGACCCGGCCTGGGTCCGCGCCCAGGCCCGCGAGCGACTGCGCTTCGTCGTCCCCGGCGACATTCCCTACCAGGTGCAACTGCCGGGCGACGCCCCGCCCGAACGTGAGGAACGCGAACCCGACCGGCCGACGACCGGCGCCTGGTACAGCGACCTGTGGTTGTCGGTGTCCGAACCGGCACCCGAACCCGAGCCCGAACCCGTGCCCCAGCAGATGCCTGTGGCACCCCCAGAACCAGGAGATGTCCCCGGGTGACCGATCACGTCACGCAAGAAGACCTCGACGCCGTCGCCGCCCAGCTCGGGCGCAAACCCCGCGGCGTCCTGGCCATCGCCTACCGTTGCCCCGACGGTGCGCCCGGAGTGGTGAAGACCGCGCCCAAGCTGCCCGACGGCACGCCCTTCCCGACGCTGTACTACCTCACCGACCCGCGCCTCACAGCCGAAGCGAGCCGGCAGGAATCCGCCGGGGTCATGAAGGAGATGACCGAGCGCCTCGGCGCCGACGAGGAACTTGCTGCGGGCTACCTGCGCGCCCACGAGTCGTACCTGGTCGAACGCGACGCGATCGAGTCGCTCGGCACCGACTTCACCGGCGGCGGCATGCCCGAACGCGTCAAGTGTCTGCACGTGCTGATCGCCCATTCGCTCGCGAAGGGACCGGGCGTCAACCCGCTCGGCGACGAATCCGTAGCCCTCGCCGCCGACGCCGGTCTGCGTGGCACGGCGATCCCCGCCGACTGGCCCACCTACGCCGAGCTTCGTGGAGAAAAACAGTGAGGGTCGCGGGAATCGACTGCGGCACCAACTCCATCCGCCTTCTGATCGCCGACATCGCGAAGGACGGCACCCTCACCGACGTCACCCGCCTAATGAAGGTCGTGCGGCTCGGGCAGGGCGTCGACGCCACCGGTCGTCTCGCACCCGAGGCGATCGAACGCACGCGGGTCGCGCTGGTGGAGTACGCCGACCTGATCCGCGAGACCGGCGCCACCGCCGTTCGCATGGTTGCCACCTCGGCCACGCGCGACGCGAGCAACCGTGAGGACTTCTTCGCGATGACCCGCGAGGTGCTCGGTGCCGTGATCACCGGAGCCGAGGCAGAGGTCATCACCGGCGACGAGGAGGCGCGTCTGTCCTTCGCTGGTGCGGTCGGCGAACTCGACTCCGCGCGTGGGCCTTTCGTCGTCGTCGATCTCGGTGGCGGATCCACCGAGGTCGTGCTCGGCGACGCCGACGGTGTGCACGCCGCCTACTCCACCGACATCGGCTGCGTCCGGCTGACCGAACGGTGCCTGCACGACGACCCGCCGACCGCCGCGCAGGTCGCTGCGGCACAGGAGGTCGCGGCGGACAAGATCCGCGAAGCGCTCGAGCGGGTGCCGGTCGAGCAGGCCCACACCTGGGTGGGTGTCGCGGGCACCATGACCACCCTCGCCGCGCTCGCCCTCGAACTCGACGAGTACGACTCCGAGAAGATCCACTTGTCGTCGGTGCCGTTCGACCGCCTGCGCGAGGTGTGCGACGGTCTCGTCGCCGCGACCCGCGAGAAGCGCGCGGCGCTCGGCCCGATGCATCCCGGCCGCGTCGACGTCATCGGCGGCGGCTCGATCATCACCACGGTCCTCGCCGAGGAACTCGGCCGCCGAGCCGGCATCACCGAGCTGGTCGTGAGCGAGCACGACATCCTCGACGGCATCGCCCTGTCCGTCGCCCGCTAGTTCTTTGATCCGCACTACTCGGAGATCCAGTCGGGCGGCTACCGCAGCCTCGACGAGAACCAGCGCGTCCGCTTCGAGATCGGCCAGGGTGCCAAGGGTCCCCAGGCCACCGGTATCACCGTGATCTGATTCGATCTCCCGTTCCCCCAGGGGATCCGAGACACCATCAGGCCCGCCTCGTCATTCGAGGCGGGCCTGATGCATGTCCTGGCCGGATCGAGCGGAAACGATTGTGACGACAGGAAATCCCGTCAGGGCACCGTGAAACGAGTGGTGAACCGGGCGGGGTCGAGATAGGTCGTGTTGAGGCCGTCCGTGGTCACTGTCATTCCCGCATCGCCGGAACCGATGTCGATACTGATCTGTCCGCTGGGAGCGTGTCCGGGTTCGCCGGGAGCCGACGTCAGCTCGAGGGCGCGTACGCCGTTCCTCTTGCTTCCCCAGTGGTTGACGAATGCGGTGATGGTGCACGAACCGCCCAAGAACGTCGACCAGGACAGATCGATGAGGATCGTTCCCGGTCGATGGTGCGGGGCGAACACGTGGCCGGTCAGCTGCCCGCTGCACGGTACCGAGTGGTCCCGCCCCAACGAGTATGTGGTCGGCAGGGGAACGAACTCCTGGTGGTGCGCGGACGCCGTGCCCGGAAGAACCGCGAGCAGGGCAAGCGACATGCCGCCGACCGCGAACGTCCGACGGAATTGTCGTCCAGTCACGCTCCGAGCGGTGTTCATACCGTCCCGCAGTCCGACGACGGCGCAACGCCGGCGAATCGGCCGTCGAGGAAGTCCAGCGCACCCGGCAAGCCGTTCACGGCGGCAGTGATGTGATCCGGGCTCGGCACGAGTTCGGTCCGCACCGCCACCCCGGCGTCGCAGTACCTGCGCAGCGTCGTGGAGATCGCATCGAGAGGAATCAGCACGTCGGTCGGTGAATGCCACTCGTACACCGGGGCATTCGGCACCGTCGAGACCTTCTCGACGCTGTTCTCCATCAGCACCTCCTGCACGGTCGGGCTGTCGAGCAGGGCAAGGCCCGCCGCCGCGTCGGCGATGTCGGCCATGCTGCGACCGGCACCGGCGAGCAGAATTTCGTTGGTGCACGCGTTGGCGATGCGGTCGCGCAGTTCCCGCCCCGCACCGTTGAGCTGCTCGCTGACCGGCATGCGGTCCGGGTACTCACGTTCGAGGCCGAGGGCGGCCGCCATCGCCAATCCGAAGGCGGGATGCGCGGATTCGCCGAGTTCCCGGGCCATCTCGCCGATGTCCATCGGGACGCCACCGTAGGCGGAGCCGACGATCGGGATCTCGGGCGCGTAGGTCGGGGCGAGTGCTGCGGCCATCGCTGTCGCCATCCCGCCGCCGGAGTAGCCGGCGATGCCGACCGGACTGTCGGCGAGTTCGAGCGGTGCGTAGCGTTGCGCGGCCCGGATGCCGTCGAGGGTGATCTGCCCGCCGACCTTCGCGGCGCCGTAGGCGCTGTTCGGTCCGAGATGATCGGGAACGGCCAGCGACCAGCCGCGCTGGATCGCGATGAGCAGGCCGGGAGACTCCCGGATCCCTCGCAGTGGGTTCGGTGCGTACAGCGCCGTCGACGGCGCGCATTCGAGCCCGAGTGCGTTGATGATGGCTTGGTACGAGACGAGCGGACGACCCGGCGCCCCACCCTGAGGGGACAGCACGGTGGTCACTGCGGAGATCGGTTCGCCGTCGGAGTTCGTCGACCGGAACTTCAACTGGACGGCGTCGGTGCCGGGAAATCCGAGCGGCGGCGGAAGGACGCGCGCGGCGAGGACGTCACCGGGCTGCCGATCGGCGATGTCGTCGGGGGTGCTGTAGAAGGAGTCGTTCACGGACGCGGGGTAGACGATGCCTTCGGCCTGTGCGGAGGGTGCGGCCACCAGGCTCGGCGTCGCTGCCAGGGCCATGACGGCTACTGCGGTGGCGAGTCGCCCGGTCAGTGGGCGTGCGGTCGCGAAGCGCATCCATGGTCCTTCTCTTCGTGCCCGGTTCACCACCTGGCTGTCCGCTGTGTACTTGTCTCCCCGCAGGATGTCGGCCGGAAATCGAGGTGCGTTACAGCCCGGGCGAGGAGCACATTCGAAGTCGGATCCGAGGAGGTCGAGGAGCAATGAGGATCGAACCTTGCACGGCCGAACGACGAAGTGACGTACTCGATCTCTCCCTCCGGGCGTGGCGTCCCGTCCTCGGGCTGTACCGGCCTCCGTCTACGAGGGGAGAGGATACGAACGCCGTCCCGTCGCACGGTACTTCAAGAACCTCGCGCCCCGGCGCGGTGGTGGACAGTCGTGAACGCTAATGTGATCCCCACGCCCCTATAGCCCAATTGGCAGAGGCAGCGGACTTAAAATCCGCACAGTGTGGGTTCGAGTCCCACTGGGGGCACAGGTCCGGGGTCGTCCCCGATGCATCCGCTACCGCTCTCGCTATCCGCTACAGCAATTCGTTGGTTGCCAGGATGGTCGTGAGACACATTCAGGGACGGACGCGGGGAAACGGAAGCATCATGATCGACGTCGAAGTCGGCCGAACACCGACA
>NZ_JBNQFT010000013.1:0-115294 GCF_050321925.1 Rhodococcus sp. IEGM1339 | reverse complement strand
GGCCGACACGCCCCAAGGGTGGGGAATTACGTGACAGGCGGGTGAGGAATTACGTGACGGGTCGACCCCTCAACCTGGGGAATTACATGACCGCTGACACCGTGAGCGCTCAGCACCGTTCGTCCTCGTTCCACGAAATGCGTGTCGGCGGCCTCGTGCGGCCTCTGCTCAGCGCCCGTGAGAGGAAGTTCTGCTCACCTGGCTGACAGCGGACTCGAAGACCGAAGCGGCGAGGCGGCTGTTCATCTCGCACCCGTGGATGCGGACTCTGTCCACCCGGTTCAGGCCGCGCGCAGGGAACTCAGCGCCGCGTGCTGCTCGACACCGACCCGTCCCGGCGCCACGGCGAGCGCCACCGCGGTCTGCCACGAGTCGAGACCCACGATGGTGCGCAGGATGAGGATCTCCTGCTGGAGTCGGGTCAGAGGGAAGGCCCGCGGGCTCGCGAACTCGGCATCGGCCGCGTCGGCGACCAGCGTGTAGGCCAACCGCAGGAAAGGCCGGTCGGCTCCGGACGGCGCGGTGAGCTCGGCGAGAATCGCACGGCAGGCGGCCAGGGCGAGACGATCGGCGTCGGCGAAGGTACCTCCGGCGGCTTTCGCACGGGCCCGGAAGTAGGCGATCACGAGCGGATGCAGGTCGCGCAGAAGTCGTGGGATCGCGGTGGCGTCGCCGCTCGCGACCGTCCACGCCAACTCACACGTCGTGAACTGTGAGGCGGTGACATCCGTCCCCGCTCCGAATCCCCGTCCGCCGCTCGCCATTGTCCCCCCTCGTGCTCGTTCCCGAGCCTAGGGGACCGACGAAGTCTCCGACATCCCTCGTTCGGATGATTCTTCTCTTGTGACCCGATGGTGAGCAGGTCGCAACCTGGCGGGCAGCCATCGTGGCGGACGGTCGGGAGCCTGGTCGAGCACACCACCGACGGGATCGTCGACGAAGCCGTACCGCACGGGATCCCGCACCGGACGCCGGATCTGCCACAGCACAACCGCGCACAGTGCCACGACGGCGACGTCGCGCAGGAAGACCGTGGCGGTGAACCACTGCTCCGGCAGCCCCTTCCGATCGGGACCGAGGTAGTAGTACATGCGCGGAACCCACACCAGCGCATCGATCGTCATCCAGGCGACCAGTGCGCGCCGGTGGGGTACGGCCAGCACGGCGAGCGGCACGAGCCACAGCGAATACTGCGGACTCCACACCTTGTTCGTGAGCAGGAAGGCCGCGACGAGAAGGAAACACAGCTGCGCGAGGCGGGGACGGCGCGGCGCGGTGAGCCCGATCCACCCGATCGCGGCGCAGGCCGCGGCGAACAACACGAGCGAGACCCCATTGAAGGTCGAGGCCGACCAGGCCGGCCAGCCCACGAACGAGTGCAGCACGTTGTAGATCGAATCCGGATCCGCTCCGCGATCGGAGTTGAGTCGGAAGAACTCCGCCCACCCGCTCGGGTACAGCACCATGATCGGCAGGTTCACCACTAGCCACGCCGCGGCGGCCGCTCCCGCGGTGCGGGCAAACGACCGCAGGTGGCCGGTCCGCAGGCACAGCACCAGCAGCGGACCGAGCAACAGCAAGGGATACAACTTCGTCGCCGCACCGAGGCCGAGCAGGACGCCGGCGAGAACCGGTCGACGGCGGGCCCACGCCAGCAGACCACCCGCGGCGAAGGCCGTGGCCAGGGCATCGAAGTTCGTGAAGGCGTGCACCACGACCAGTGGTGACGCCGCGACGAGCGCGGCGTCCCAGATCCTGCGGCCCGCCGACATCGCGGTGGCCCACACCGTGACGAGCCAGGCGAGCGCGAGACCGACCGCGACGACGGCGAAGTAGATCGCGACCTGCAGTGCATCGGGGAGCCACGGTGTGGCGTCCCACGCCTTCGCGATGCGCATCGAGCCGTACTGGTAGAGCCCCGCGAGCACCGGATACTCCATGTACCGGGTCTGCATCTGCCCGTCCGGGCCGGGTTCCTCCCACGACGTCCGGTACGGGAAGGCGCCCTCGGCGAGCCGTTCGGCACCGTAGAGCGGAACGATGTCGGAATAACACATCGCCACGTACTGCCGGTTGCCGCTCCAGTCCAGGCCGAGCGCGCCGTCGGGACCGACGGGTCCCTGCTGGACGCAGGCCGCCTTCGTGAACCAGCCGAAGGCGAGGAAGACGACCGCGAGCAGCAACATCGCCCGCAGGGGAGTGAAGAAGCGGGTGCGCCCGAGCACGGCGTGCCGGCCCACCGGACCGCCGATGACGGCGGTCAGGCGCGACACCGTCGGGTCGGTACGCCCGGGGGTGTCGCGCCAGTCCAGGGAACGACGATCCTCGGCCGGTGGTGCAGCGGACACCACCGGCCGGGCGTCGGATCCCCGGTCGTCGCTCACGCGGCGAGGCTACCCGGCCGGAGCGTATTCGACCGCGCCCTGGGGACTACCGCCCTGCGCGCCCTGGAATCCGCCTCCCTGCGCGCCCGGGATCGCGGGGCTCTCGAGTCCCGGGATGCGGTTCTGCGGAGGCGATCCACCCTCGTCGGAGTCGTCGCCGGTACCACCGCCGGTTCCGCCGCCGGTATCCTCGCTCTCCTCCTCCTGACCGCCGTTGCCGGGACGGGAGGGCGCGTTCTGGGTGGTCGCCTGCGGGGCGACACCCGGAACGGGGATGGTGACGCCGGGGAAGATCTCCACGTTCTGCGTGGTGATCTCCGGAACCTCGGGAAGACTCGGCACGACACGCGAGGTGGTGGTCTGCTCACGGGTGGCGGGAGCTGTCGTCGACGCGGTCCACGCCGGCACGCCGGAGACACCGGCGATCGGTTCCGGCTTCGGGAACGACTCGACCTCGGTGCCTTCGAGAGCGCCGTCCATCGTGTCCTTCCAGATGTCCGACGGGATACCCGAGCCGTAGATCATGCCGCCCCAGCTGTTCTCGAGGGGCAGGCCCTCCTCGGTGCCGACCCACACCGCGGTCGACAGCGACGGGGTGTAACCGACCATCCACGCGTCCTTGTTGGAGCCGGTGTCGCCGAGCTGAGCGGTACCGGTCTTCGACGCGGACGGACGGCCGCCGGCCAGGGCGTGGCCGTTCGAGTACGCGGCGATCGGGGTCATCGCGGAAGTGGTGTTGTCGGCCACCGCCGCGTCGACGACCTGCTCACCGGCAGGGGTGCCACGGTCGAGGAGCACCTCGCCGTCGGACGTCACGACCTTCTGCACGAAGTACGGCTCGTGATGACGGCCGGACGCCGCGAGCGTGGCGTACGCCGAGGCCATGTCGAGCACGCGCGACTGGTACTGGCCCAGCACGATGCCGTAGTTGGGGCCGACGCCCCCCGGCTCGGTGAGCGTCTCACCGATGCCCGGCAGTTCCTTCGCGACACCCAGCTTGTGCGCCATGTCGGCGATGGCCTGCGGGCCGTTGTCCATCTCGAGCATCATCCGGTAGAAGCTCGTGTTCAGCGACCGCTTGAGCGCTTCGGCGATGGTGCACTGCCCGCACGACTCGCCCTCGACGTTGCCGATCTTGATGCCGTTGACCGTCAGCGGACCGCTGTCGTAGGTCTGCGACAACGGCACGCCCTGGTCGAGGTTGGCGGCCAGGCCGAACACCTTGAACGACGAACCCGTCTGCAGACCGGACTGGGCGAAGTCGTAACCGACACCGCTCTCCCCGCCGTAGTAGGCGCGGATCGCCCCGGACCGGGGATCGACCGACACCACCGCGGTACGCAACTCCTCGGGTTCGCCCTCGAGATTGCTCTGCGCCGCCTCGACCGCCGACTGCTGGGCCTGGGGGTCGATCGTCGTGGTGATCTGGAGACCGGCCGTATTGAGGAGGTTCTCGTCGATGCCCTCGCGGGCCAACTCGGCGAGCACCTGGTTCTTGATCAGACCTTCGGGGCCGGACGACTGGTCGCCGTTGTCGAGCTCAGCGATCGGAACGTAGGCCGGGTACTTCATACCCGACCGTTCGGCGGCATCGAGCGTGCCGGCGGCGACCATGCCGTCGAGCACATAGTTCCAGCGCGCCTCCGCACCCTCGGGGTTCTGCTCGGGATCGAGCAGCGACGGCAACTGGATCGACGACGCGAGCACGGCGCCCTCCTCGACGGTGAGCTCACCGACGGGCTTGCCGAAGTACGCGTTCGACGCCGCTGCGATGCCGTAGGCACCGCGACCGAAGTAGATGGTGTTGAGGTAGGCCGCGAGGATGTCGTCCTTGGCCCACTGGTTCGCCATCTTCGTCGACAGCACCAGCTCCTTGAGCTTTCGCGTCAACGTCCGCTCGGAACCGACGACGGCGACCTTCACGTACTGCTGGGTGATGGTCGAACCACCACCAGCGCTGTCGCGGCCGAGCACGTTGTCGCGGGCGGCACGCGCGAAGCCGGTGACCGAGAAGCCGGGATTGCTGTAGAAATCGCGGTCCTCGGCGGCGAGCACGGCGTTGCGGACGTGCACGGGGATCGCGTCGAGTTCGACCTCGGTGCGGTTGCCCTCCGGTGGGATCACCTTCGTGATGACACCCTGGCCGTCGGAGTTGAAGATGGTCGCGGCCTGGTTCGTCTGCAGCTCACCGGGGCGCGGCACGTCCTGGACGATGTACGCCAGCATGAACATGAGGATCGGGACGAGGATGCCGGCGGCGACCACGCCGTAACCGATCCGGCGGATCGTGCGCCAGCGGTTGCTCTTGCCGTCGCCCTTTCCACCCCCGGCGCCGCCACCCGAACCGCCACCGGGCGGAACCGTGGGAGGTCCGCCTGCGGGCGGGCCACCGGCAACGCGCGTCGTGGGTGCATCGTCCGCAGCACTCGCACTCTTTGCAGCACTCGCACCGACTGCAGCGCTCGCCGCGGAGACCCGCTGCGTCGGGGCATCCGCTCCGGGACGCTGTACACCTGCCGCGTCCGCTCCGGGACGCTGCGCACCTGCCGCGTCCGCTCCGGGACGCTGTACACCTGCCGCGTCCGCTCCGGGACGCTGCGCACCTGCCGCGTCCGCTCCGGGACGCTGCGCACCTGCCGCGTCCGCTCCGGGACGCTGCGCACCTGCCGCGTCCGCTCCGGGACGCATGGCGACGGTCGGATCGGCCTGCGGCGTGCGCTGGACGGGAGGCACCGCGCCGGGCGGCAACGTGCCGGGACGCGGCGGCATCGACTGGTTGGGATTACGCGGCTGGTTGGCGCCCGGGGCGGGCACCGGTCCGCGCGGTGGGTACGGCTGTCCCGGTCGGCCCTGCTGGGGGCCCGGTCCCTGCCCCTGACCGGGAGCCGGAGGACGCTGTCCCTGGCCGGGGGACTGAGGGCGCTGTCCCTGGACGGGGGCTTGAGGACGCTGTCCCTGACCCGGAGCCTGGGGCGGGTACGGCGGCCGGCTGCCGGGGCGCGGCGGTTGCTGACCTGCGGGACCACCGGGCTGTCCGCCCGGTCGGCCCGGCTGGCCCTGTGCTCCCGGCTGACCCTGCGGGCGCGGTTGCGGCGGCAACGGACGACCCTGCACCGGGCCCTGGGCAGGGCGCTGCTGTCCCGGAGCGGGCTGTCCCGGACCCGGCTGTCCCTGACCGGCACCGGCAGGAGGACCGGGACGTTGCTGCCCGGGTTGCGGTCCGGCGGGACCGCTGCGCTGGGGCGGGACGGCCTTGTTGTCCTCGGGTTCGTTGTCGGGGAAACTCACGTACTCATCTCCAACTGTTCTCGCGACGCATCACGCCGCGGCCTCGACACTGCTCCACGAAGAGCCGATCGGCGATGCCGACGGACGGCAGTCGATCGACGATGTGCGCAGCGGACGACGCGACGATCAGGTCGTGCGGGTCGGACCCAGGAGCGAACTCCACGAGAAAGCGTACGGGCACGTTGCCGGTACCCCTTCACTCGCTGGCGGTACGACGGCTCGATCCCGTCGACCGGCGACGCGGGCTCTTGGGTGCTGGTTGCGATCCCAGGACGTACGACTGCACCAGGTGATTCCAGCTGCAGGTGCGGCACACCTCGACCACGTGAACCGAGAATTCCTCCTGGCTGGCGGCCAGACGCACCAACTCTTCGGGGGTGCGCGCCGACCCGGACACCGGACCGAGTTTGTCGCCGAAGACCCACGAGACAAGAGTCAACTGCTCCTTACGGCAGATGGGGCACATCACATCGCTGCCCCGGCCGTGAAATTTCGCCGCCCGCAGCAGATAGGGGCTCGCGTCGCAGACCTCGCTGACTCCGCGTCGCCCCGAGTAGACCTCTGCGAGCAGCGAGCGCCGCTGCAACGCGTAGTCCACCACCTGCCGCTGAATTCGCACGGCTTCCAGAGTACGTGCGGGCGATGCGGCGAGGGGCGGGGAGTGGCCCACCGGACACCGAAGACGGGTGGTCGAGGTGGCACCGACGCATGTCCGATCGGGTCCGGAGAAGGGTGCCCGCCCGCAACCGGACGTGACACGAACCGTAGGGGGCGTATCGTCGTATATATCGGCGCGATATAGTTCCGTGTCGTATCAATCGGTTGGTTCGAACGGAAACAGGAGGTGACCCGTGCTGGAACTGGCGATACTCGGGCTCCTCCTCGAATCGCCCATGCACGGCTACGAGCTGCGCAAGCGTCTGACCGGGCTCCTCGGAGCCTTCCGCGCCTTCTCCTACGGGTCGCTCTATCCGACTCTGCGGAGAATGCAGGCGGACGGCCTCATCGAAGAGGATCCGGGAATTCCCGGTCCCGTGAAACGACGTGCTCGCCGCGTCTATCAGCTCACCCCGAAGGGTCGAGAACGCTTCACCGAGTTGGTCGCCGACACGGGACCGCAGAACTACACCGATGACGGATTCGGCGTGCACCTCGCCTTCTTCGGTCGCACTCCCGCCGAAGCGCGGATGCGAATTCTCGAAGGCAGGCGCCGCCAGGTCGAGGAGCGCAGAGAAGCGCTCCGCGATGCGATCGGACGAGCCAGCGGCACACTCGATCGTTACACCCGTCAGCTCCATCAGCTCGGCCTCGAGTCCAGCGAGCGCGAGGTGCGCTGGCTCAACGAACTCATCGCCGCCGAGCAGTCGTCAGCAGCACGCAACAAAGAAGGAGAACCCGACCATGGGTGAGAACAGCACCGCGGTGCGCGTGGCCATTGTGGGCGTGGGGAACTGTGCCTCTTCCCTGGTCCAGGGCGTCGAGTATTACAAGGATGCGGACGCCGAGACCACCGTCCCCGGCCTGATGCACGTCGAATTCGGTCCCTACCACGTGCGCGACGTCCAGTTCGTCGCCGCGTTCGACGTGGATGCCAAGAAGGTCGGCTTCGACCTGTCCGAGGCGATCCTCGCGAGCGAGAACAACACCATCAAGATCGCCGATGTGCCGCCGCTCGGCGTGCCCGTGCAGCGCGGCCACACGCTCGACGGCATCGGCAAGTACTACGCCGAGACCATCGAGCTGTCCGACACCGAGCCCGTCGACGTGGTTCAGGCGCTCAAGGACGCCCAGGTCGACGTTCTCGTCTCCTACCTCCCCGTGGGTTCCGAAGAGGCCGACAAGTTCTACGCGCAGTGCGCCATCGACGCGGGCGTCGCCTTCGTCAACGCTCTCCCCGTGTTCATCGCCTCCGACCCCGAGTGGGCGCAGAAGTTCACCGACGCCGGTGTCCCGATCGTCGGCGACGACATCAAATCGCAGGTCGGCGCCACCATCACCCACCGCGTGATGGCAAAGCTGTTCGAGGACCGCGGTGTCGTGCTCGACCGCACGTACCAGCTCAACGTCGGCGGCAACATGGACTTCAAGAACATGCTCGAGCGCGAGCGTCTGGAGTCGAAGAAGGTCTCCAAGACCCAGGCCGTCACGTCGAACCTCAACGGCCCCCTCGCCGGCAAGGTCCACGACCGCGACGTGCACATCGGCCCCTCCGACTACGTGCAGTGGCTCGACGACCGCAAGTGGGCATACGTCCGCCTGGAGGGTCGCGCCTTCGGTGACGCCCCGCTGAACCTCGAGTACAAGCTCGAGGTCTGGGACTCCCCGAACTCGGCCGGCATCATCATCGACGCCATCCGCGCGGCGAAGATCGCCAAGGACCGCGGCATCGGCGGCCCGATCCTCCCGGCTTCGGCATACCTGATGAAGTCCCCGCCGGTCCAGATGGCCGACGATTCCGCTCGTGCCCAGCTCGAGGCGTTCATCATCGGAGCCGACGCGTAAGTCGTTCTCCGGCAGTATTTCCGGCGAAGGCCGCATCCCTCACGTGGGATGCGGCCTTCGCCGTTGCCGCTGTGGGTTCCGGACCCGCCTACGCCATCTTCCGGATCACCGACAGCGGCAGCACCTTCATCGCGTAGCCGAGCGGAATCCACGGCCAGCCCGGCACGTACGCCTTGGCCGGTTCCTTCTCGATCGCAGCCGCCAGTGCGCGACAACCTGTTTCGGTGTCGACGATGAACGGGACCTTCTTCACCTTCTCGTTGATCTCCGACCGGATGTATCCGGGGAAGATCGTGCTCACCGAGATGTCGGTGTCGGCGAGGTCGGCCCGCATACCCTCACCGAGCGAGGCGACGGCGGCCTTCGACGCGGCGTAGGTCGTCAGGTTGCGTGGCATGCCCCGCACCGCGCTCATGGACGAGATGAGGACGACGTGCCCGCGCCCACGGGGCCGCATGAGCTCGAGGGCCGCTTCGCTCTGCGCCAGTGCACCGAGGAAGTTGGTGTTCGCCGTCTGGGCGTTCGCGCGGAAGTAGCCGGTACCGAGCGGTTGTCCCTTGCCGAGGCCGGCGTTGACGATCACCCGGTCGAGACCACCGAGCTCCTCGTCGAACTCGCGGAAGACGGTGAACACGTCGTCGTGCTTGTTCACATCGAGAGCGCGCACGCTCACGGTGATGCCCGGGTACGCGGCGAGCAGTTCGTCCCGCAGCTCCTCGAGCCGTTCGACGCGCCGAGCGGCGAGCGCGAGATTCCTTCCTCGCGCGGCGAATTCACGCGCCATTCCGGCACCGAGGCCGGAACTCGCACCGGTGATGAGGATGTTCCGTCGCTGCGGGCGGCTCATCGGCTCTCCTTCTCGTATCGATCGATCAATGCACTGCAACGGGATTCGAGATAGCCGACCACGATCCAGAAGTCCTTGAAGGCAGGATTGGAGGTGTGGCCGTGGTGATAGCGGTAGTAGATCTGCTGGGCGATCACGGCGAGGCGGAACAGTCCGAACACCTCGTAGAATCCCCAACCGTCCACCGGCAGTCCGGTTCGCTCGGAATAGTATTCGACGATCTCCTGACGAGTGAGCATGCCGGGGAGATCGGACGGCTGTCGCTTCGTCAGTAGCAGCATGTCGTCGTCGTCCGCCTGGACCCAGTAGGCGAGCGACGAGCCGAGGTCCATCAGGGGGTCGCCGATGGTGGCCAGCTCCCAGTCGAGGACCGCGACCGGATTCAGCGGATCGTTCTCGTCGAGGACGATGTTGTCGAGCCGGAAGTCGCCGTGGATCACGGTCTGCGCGACGTCCTGCGGCTGCCGAGCCGCCAACCACTCGGTGACACGGGCGAAGTCGGGGACGTTGTCGGTGCGGGCCTTGGCGTAGCGCGACGTCCAGCCCGCGACCTGCCGTGCGACGTAACCGGATCCGCGACCCAGTTCGGACAGTCCTGCGGACTCCGGATCGATGCCGTGCAGTTCGACGAGCAGATCGACGATGCGCAGGCACAGGGTGCGGGTATCCGCTTCGGAGAGGTCGAGTTGCGTGGGCGGATTCGTCCGCAGGATGGTTCCGGGAACGCGGTCCATGACGTAGAAGTCGCTGCCGAGCACGCTGTGATCGGTGCACAGGCCGATCATGGTGGGCACGTAGGGGTAGACCGGTGCGAGCATCGACTGGATGCGGTACTCGCGTGCCATGTCGTGACCGGACGACGGCTTCGCCCCGGCCGGCGGCCGGCGCAGCACGAGATCGCGATCCGGATAGCGCAGCAGGTAGGTCAGGTTGGATGCGCCGCCGGAGAACTGGCGGACCTCCGGCACTCCGGTGATGCCGGCGTGCTCGGCGAGCCAGGCCGCGACCGCGTCGACGTCGAAGGCGTCCTCCTCGCGAACGGTGCGGGCGTTGTCGGGAAGTGTGGTCATCGTCGAAATCTCCCTCTCACGCGTACTTGCCGAGTTCGAACCGGGCGACGAGCCCCTGGTGCACCTCGTCGGGTCCGTCGGCGAGACGCAGTGCTCGCGCCGCCGTCCACGCACCGGCGAGGGGGAAGTCGTCGGAAAGGCCGCCACCACCGTGGATCTGGATGGCGAAGTCGACGATCTGCTGGGTGACGCGCGGTGCGACGACCTTGATCTCCGAGACCGCCGAGCGCGCTCCGGCGAGTCCCTGCGTGTCGAGCAGCCAGGCCGCGTGCAGGACGAGCAGCCGCAGTTGGTTGATCGCGATACGGGCGTCGGCGATGCGTTCGCGGTTGCCACCGAGGTTGATGATCGGCTTGCCGAAGGCGGTGCGCTCGAGGCCGCGGCGACACGCGAGTTCGAGGGTGTGCTCGGCCAGCCCGACGAGGCGCATGCAGTGGTGGATGCGGCCGGGACCGAGCCGGCCCTGGGCGATCTCGAATCCTCGTCCGGGACCGGCGATGACGGCATCGAGCGGCAGTCGCACGTCGGTGAACGACACCTCGCCGTGGCCGCCGGGCTCGTCGAAGAAGCCCATCGTCGGGAGCATGCGTTCGACCTTCACGCCGGGGGTGTCGAAGGGCACGAGGACCATCGAATGTCGCTGGTACTTGTGGGCTTCCGGATCGGTCAGGCCCATGAAGATGAGCACCTTGCAGTCGGGATGGCCGACGCCGGTGCTCCACCACTTACGGCCGTTGAGCACGATCTCGTCGCCCTCGACCACGGCGGTCGCGGCCATGTTCGTCGCGTCCGACGACGCGACCTCGGGTTCGGTCATGCAGAAGGCCGAACGGATCTCACCGTCGAGGAGCGGGCGCAGCCACTGTTCCTTCTGCGCCTCGCTGCCGTAGTGGTAGAGGACCTCCATGTTGCCGGTGTCGGGGGCGTCGCAGTTGAACACCGCGGAGGCGAACTGCGAGCGGCCCATCTCCTCGGCGAGCGGGGCGTATTCGATGTTCGACAGTCCGGCACCGAGTTCGGCGTCGGGCAGGAAGAGGTTCCACAGGCCCTCGGCGCGGGCCTTGCGCTGCAGCTCGCGGAATTCGGGGGAGACGGCCCACCTCTCGGCGGCGTCGATGTCGCGTCGTCCCTCGCCCGGGGTGCGTCGCTCGGCCCGCAGTCGCTGTTCGACGGGCGTGACCTCGGCGACGATGAACGCTCGGAGGCGTTCGAGATAGTCGCGACTGCGCTCGGACTGTGCGAAATCCATCGGGTGCCTTCCGTCGAGTTCGACCGGGAATCTGCCCGGTCGGGCGGTCGTAACTGAGCGATGCTCAGTTAGGCTATCGGTGTGAGCACCCCGCGACAAGAGGCGTCCAAAGGACGGCGTCGCCTGCCACCCGAGGAACGTCGCCGGCAGCTCGTGGCGATCGGGCTGCAGGAGCTGTCGACGCGCCCGATCCACGCCCTGTCGATCGACCGCGTCGCCGAGATCGCCGGCATCTCCCGCGGCCTGCTGTTCCGCTACTTCCCCACGAAGCAGGACTTCTACGTCGCCGTCGTCGGCGCCGCATCACGCCGGTTGCTCCGCGCGGCGGATCCCGATCCGGACGAGCAGGATCCCCTCCGGGCGGTGCTGCACCCGTTCGTGTCGTTCATCGACCGCCACGGCGACAACTACCAGACGTTCTTCCACAGCGGCGTCGGCTCCGACCCTCAGATCCGCGACATCCACGACTCGATGCGCGACACCATGGTCGAGCGGGTCGTCGCGGCGCTGGGCTGCGATGACACCCCCGTCACCCGCATGCGGCTGCGGGCGTGGTGGGCGTTCGTGGAGTCGCTGGCCATCGACCGGTTCCGCGAAGGCACACCGAGCGTCGACGAGGTCGTCGACTGTTCGGCCGCGCTGCTGCCGGCGGTGCTGGCCGGGCCGTAGACCCGAACCACCTCCCCTCGATGGGCGGAGTGCGGATCTACAAGCCGGGGATCTGGATCGTCACGCCGGGGAACACCTCGATCTGCGAAGGCACCGGGACGGGCAGATCGACCGGCGGCGCGGGAATCGTGATCGGCGGCAGGTTCGACAGGTCGGGCGGCAGCTGGAAGGTCGGCGCCGGGGGAGCGGTGGTGGTCTCGATGCCGGCGTCCTTCGGGACACCCGCCTGACCACCGATCGGCGCCGGCCACGGGAAGCTCTCGACTGGCGTGCCTTCGAGGGCGCCGTCCATCGTTCCCTTCCAGATGTCCGACGGCAGTCCGGAACCGTAGATCGACCCGCCCCAGCTGTTGGTGATCGCCCCGGCGTCGGGGGTGCCCATCCACACGGCCGTCGACAGCGACGGCGTGTACCCGACCATCCAGGCGTCCTTGTTCAACCCGGTGTCGCCGAGCTGCGTGGTGCCGGTCTTCGACGCCGACGGCCGGCCACCGGCGAGCGCGTGCCCGCGCGAGTATGCGGCGATCGGCATCATGGCCTGGGTTGCGTTGTCGGCGACCGCGGCGTCGAAGCGCTGCTCGCCGGGTGACGGCGGACGATCGAGGAGCACGACACCGTCGGCCGTGACGACCTTCTGCACGAAGTACGGCTCGTGGAAGACACCGGACGCGGCGATCGTCGCGTAGGCGGAAGCCATGTCGATGACCCGTGCCTGGTACTGGCCGAGGACGATGCCGCCCTCCGGCGGACCGCCGTTCTCGCTCAGCGTCTGCCCCTCGACCCCGGGGATCGTCAGCGGGATCCCCGCCGCATGCGCGGCGTCGGCGATCTTCTGCGGGCCGTTCGACATGGACATCATGAGCCGGTAGAAGCTCGTGTTCAGCGACCGCTTGAGCGCCTCGGCGATCGTGCAACGTCCGCACGACTCACCCTCGACGTTGCCGATGCGGATATTGCCCACCGTGAGCGGGGAGCTGTCGAAACGCGCGTTGAGGCCGATCCCGTCGTCGAGCGCGGCGAGCAGGCCGAACACCTTGAATGCCGAACCCGTCTGGACGGGGGCCTGTGCGAAGTCGAAACCGGCACCGTCCTCACCGCCGTAGTAGGCGCGCACGGCACCGGAGCGGGGATCGATCGAGACCACGGCGGTGCGCAGTTCCCCGGGTTCGCCGGACAGCGTGGACCGAGCGGCGTCGATCGCCGCCTGCTGGGCCTTCAGGTCGATGGTGGTAGTGATGCGCAGACCTTCGGTGTTGAGGGCCTGTTCGCTGATCCCCGCCGCGGACAGCTCACGCAGCACCTGGGTACGGATGTGACCTTCCGGTCCGGTCGCCTCGGTGGCCAGCACGAGGGTGTCCGACGGCACCGTCGGGGGGAACACCTGGTCCGGCCGCTCGGCCGGGTCGAGGACCTTCATCTCGACCATGCCGTCGAGCACGTAGTTCCAGCGCTCCTCGATGGCAGGCAGGTTGTACTCGGGGTCGAGCGACGACGGTGTCTGGATCACCCCGGCCAGGACGGCGCCCTCGGAGACCGACAGTTCCTCGACGGGCTTGCCGAAGTACGCCTGGGACGCCGCGCCGATGCCGTAGGCGCCGCGACCGAAGTAGATGGTGTTGAGGTACGCCTCGAGGATCTCGTCCTTCGACCACTGCCGCGCCATCTTGGTGGAGATGACGAGTTCGCGCATCTTGCGTTCGAGCGTGCGATCGGAGCCGACGAGCACGTTCTTGACGTACTGCTGCGTGATCGTGGAACCGCCGCCGGCGGTGTCCTTGCCCATGACGTTGTCGCGGGCTGCGCGTGCGAAACCGGTGATCGAGAAGCCCGGGTTGCTGTAGAAGTTGCGGTCCTCCGCCGACAGCACGGCGTTGCGGACGTGCTCGGGGATCTGCGCGATCCCGACCTCGACACGGTTGCCCTCCGGCGGGACCACCCGGGTGATCTCGGTGGCGTCGTCGGATGCGTAGACCCGCGCGAGCTGGTTCGTCTTCATGTCCGCCGGGGTCGGCACCTCCGCCGAGTAATAGGCGGTGGCGAAGATCCCGAGCGGGACGAGCACGGCGAGAACGAACGCGACGAGTACGGCGTAGCGAACGATGCGTCCCCTGCGCTTCTTCGCTGCGGCCGCGGCGGCGCGCGAGGATGTCGACCTTGTCGGGCTCGTCACTCGTTCCACTTTCTCGGTACCGAAAATCCGGACGGGAGGGTCTCCCGCCCACCGTATGGTACGGAAACGACCACGAGACGCCTCCGGAACACCGGTACGGTGCTCTTTCTCACGTCACGGCGGGGCCATCGTCACGACAGGGTCAGCCCGATCGGCGCCACGCGCGGAACGCGAACCCCCACATCACGACGAATGCGAGCAGCACGAGGGACGGCACGATGCCGGGTTGCGGCGACGTCAGCTCGGCGACCGCAGAGATCACGGCCATCACCGTGAACACCGTGAGCAGGCCGAGCAGCATCTCGAGTCGGTTCCGGCGCGGAACCTTCCTCACGACTTGACGCCACCCGCGGTCAGACCCGAGATGATGCGTCGCTGGAAGAGCAGCACCATCACCACGAGCGGCACCATGACGAGCGTGCCGCCGGCCATGATCGACGCGTACGGGGTGACGTACGGGTCGGTGCCGGTGAACCGTGCCATCGCCACCGTCACCGGGGCCGTGCTCTCGCTCGACAGCTGCGACATCAGCAGGTACTCGTTGACGGTCGCGATGAAGGCGAGGATCGCCGTGGTGAACAGCGCAGGTGCCGCGAGCGGCAGCATGACCAGGCGGAACGCCTGCCCGCGCGTCGCGCCGTCCATGCGGGCGGCCTCCTCGAGCTCCCACGGCAGTTCGGAGAAGAACGAGGTGAGCGTGTAGACGGTCAGCGGCAGCACGAACGAGATGTTCGGGATGATCAGCGCCTGGTACTTGCCGATCCAGCCGATGTCGGTGAACAGCTGGAACAGCGGCGTCACGAGCGCGACGACCGGAAACATCGACGCGCCGAGGATGATGCCGGTGACGAAGTACTTACCGCGGAACTCGAAGCGCGACAGGGCGTAGGCGGTGAACACGCCGAGCAGCAGCGCGACCGCCGTGGTGGCGCCGGCGATGATGACGCTGTTGAGCAGCGCCCGCGAGAAGTTGACCTTGGCGTCGGGGTCGAGCGCGTCGGCGAAGTTCTGCAGTGTCGGGTTCGACGGCCACAGGGTCGTGCTGAACGTCTCCGACGGGTCGCGCAGGGCCGTGACGATCATCCAATAGCAGGGGGCCAGGCCCCACACGACGATCAGCGCGACACCCAGATAGGTGCCGACCGTGCTCATCCTGCGCTTGAACGGCACCTTGCGGGTCTGCACCGGCGTGGGCTCCGGCTCCGGCCGGCTCCGAGGAATCTCGGTGGTGACGGTCATACGACCTCCCCCTTACGCTGCTTCTCCTGCGTACTCACCGCGTTGGCGCCGAGGAACCGCACCAGCACGAAGGCGACGGCGAAGATGAGCAGGAAGGTGATCGTCGACAGGGCGGACGCGGAGTTCGAACCCTGACGCATCTGGTCGACGACGAGCACCGAGATCGTGGACGTCGCCGGATTGGACCCCATCATGATCGCGGGCAGGTCGTACATGCGCAGCGCGTCCATGGTGCGGAACAGGATCGCCACCATGAGGGCGGGCTTGACCAGCGGCAGCGTGATCATCTTGAACCGCTGCCAAGCGTTCGCACCGTCGACCTTCGCGGCCTCGTAGACGTCCTGCGGGATCATCTGCAGGCCGGCGAGGATGAGCAGCGCCATGAACGGTGCCGTCTTCCACACGTCGGCGACGATGATCGCGAAGCGCGCGGGCCACGGATCGGCGGTCCACAGGTAGTCGGTGCCGAGCAGTTTGTTGGCGGCACCGTCGTTGGCGAAGATGAAGAACCACAGCTTGGCGGTGACGGCGGTGGGGATCGCCCACGGCACCAGCACCGAGGCGCGCAGCAGGCCGCGACCCCGGAACGACTTGGCCATCACGATCGCCATCGCGAAACCGATCACCGTCTCGAGCGAGACCGTGACGACGGTGAAGAAGAAGGTGTTGAAGATCGACTGCCAGAACTGGGAGCCGAGGGTGCCCGGAGGGCACGGGATCGAGCCGGTGGCGGTGTTGCAGGTCTGGGTGATCCAGCGCGTGTAGTTCTCGATCCCCACGAAACCGCCGGTGACGAATCGGCCCGTCTCGGGGTCGAGTCGCTTCGAGTCACCGTGCAGCGACATCCACACCGCTCGTCCGAGCGGGTACAGGATGATCACGGCCAGGACGAGCATCGACGGGGCGACGAACATCCACACCGGGATCTTGCGCCGCTTCTTCACCGCCGTGACGGGAGGTGCGGGCACGCGGTGACGTCCGCCGACACGTCCGCGGTCGGGACCGGGGACGGTCCCGACCGCGGGGGCGTGTGGCGGATCCGCGGGAGTGTCGACCTGCGGGTCAGCCATGTACTGCTCCTAGAGCATCAGTTGCCGGCGGTCTCGATGCCGGCCCGGGTGTCGTCCAGCGCCTGCTGGACGGTCTTCTCGCCACGGATCGCAGCGTAGGCGTTGTCGGCGATCGCCTTCGACACGGCCGAGTAGTACGGCGACGCCGGACGCGGCTTGGCGGCCTCGAGGGCCTCCTTCAGCGTCGAGAAGTAGGGGTACTGCTCGAGGATCGAGGCGTCGTCGTAGACCTCGGCGAGAACCGGGGCGCCGCCCGCTTCCGCGTAGTACATCTGCGCCTGGCGGGTCTGCATGAACTCGAGGAAGTCGCGCGCGGTGGCGGGAGCATCCGAGAACGCGCTGATGCCGACGTTGTAACCGCCGAGCGTCGAGACGCCGGGGCCGTCGACGCCGGGCAGGACGGCGATGCCGTAGTTGCCGGCGACCGATGAGGTCTCACCGTCGGTGTAGAAGCCGGGCCACGTGCGCAGGAACAGTGCCTCGCCATTGCCGAAGGCGGTCTGCGACTCGCCCTCGGTGTAGGTCTGCGCGGCGGCCGGGATGATGCCGTCCTCGAAGTTGTCGACGATGAACTGCAGGCCCTCGGCCGTCTTGTCGTCGACGGCCGGGGTCAGGCCGTCCTCGGCGACGAAGGAGCCACCGAAGGCGTTGACGATCTCGGTGACGTTGACCGTCAGGCCCTCGTAGTTCTTGAACTGACCGATGTAGCAGGCGATACCCGCCTCCTCGGCCTTCGGGCACTCGGCCTTCAGGTCGTCCCAGGTCGCGGGGGCCTCGTCGACGAGGTCGGTGCGGTAGTAGAGGAACGCGCCGTTGGTGTTCTTCGGGGCGGCGTACAGGGTGCCGTTGTAGGTACCCGACTCGACGGTCGCGGGCAGCAGGCCCTCGGTGTCGATCGCCAGGTCGCCCTCGAGGGCGAGCAGCCAGCCGTTCGCGGCGAACTCCGCCGTGTTGGTGACGTCCACGGCGATGAGGTCGTATTCGTCGCTGCGGGCCTGCATCCGCTGGGCGATGTCGTCGTACTGGTCGTTGGCCTCCTTGGCCAGCGGCTTGAACGTCACCTGCTCGTCGGGATGCTCGGCGTTCCAGTCGGCGATGATGCTCTCGAGCGCCGCGTTCAGGGGATCCTGCCCCTCGACGATCGTGATCGGACCGCGGCCTTCACCGGAAGCAGCGGTATCCTCGCCGCCGGTCGAGGTGTCGTCGCCACCGTTGTCCGACGAGCAGCCCGCGAGAACGAGCGCGGTCGCGGCCGTAGCGGCGATCGCAGCCCTCCGCATCGCCTTCGTATTCAGAACCATCAACAACTCCCCATTTCGAGGTCGTAGAACACACGTCGGTGACCCAGCTGCACCGACACCGGCCACTACTGTGGCACGCAGCACCGGTAAAAGTCGGCATTCCGCCCATCCTGAATCGGTCGAGTGTCGACTCCGCAGACCGATCCCGGAGCGGTGATCAGCCGATCCGCTTCCCGTCGGACGTTCCGAAGACGTGCACGTGCTCGGGGTCGAAGCGCAGGTACAGCCGGTCGCCCTTCTGCGGAGGGTTGCGCCAGTCGCTGCGGGCGACGATCTGCTGGCCGATCCCGCCGACGTCGGCCCGGCCGTAGACGTAGGCCTCCGAGCCGAGCTCCTCGACCACGTCGACATCCATGGCCAGACCCTCGTTCGAGATCTCGAGGTGTTCGGGCCGGATCCCGAGCACGACCTCCTTCTCGGTGACCTGGCCGACCACGTCGCGCGGCACCGGTACGTGGGTGTCGCCGATCATCGCGCCGCGGTCGAAGACCGGGAGGCGGAACAGGTTCATCGCGGGCGAGCCCATGAAACCGGCGACGAAGACGTTCGCGGGCTTGTTGTAGAGCACGCGCGGCGACGCGCACTGCTGCAGGATGCCCTTCTCGAGCACAGCGACGCGGTCGCCCATCGTCATGGCCTCGACCTGGTCGTGGGTGACGTAGACGGTGGTGGTGCCGAGGCGGCGCTGCAGCTGTGCGATCTGCGTGCGGGTCTGCACGCGGAGTTTGGCGTCGAGGTTCGACAGCGGCTCGTCCATGAGGAAGACCTGCGGCTGGCGGACGATGGCGCGCCCCATCGCGACGCGCTGACGCTGACCGCCGGACAGCGCCTTGGGTTTGCGGTCGAGGAACTGCTCGAGGTCGAGCATCTTCGCGACCTCGACGACCCGTTCGCGGATCTCGTTCTTGGGTGTCTTGGCCAGTTTCAGCGCGAAGCCCATGTTCTCCGCGACCGACATGTGCGGGTAGAGGGCGTAGTTCTGGAACACCATCGCGATGTCGCGTTCCTTCGGATCCTGCCCGGTGACGTCCTGGTCGCCGATGAGGATGCGTCCGCTGTGCACCTCCTCGAGACCTGCGAGCATGCGCAGCGAGGTCGACTTGCCGCAGCCCGACGGTCCGACCAGGACGAGGAACTCGCCGTCCTCGATCTCGAGGTCGAGCGCGTCGACCGCAGGCGTACTCGAGCCGGGGAACAGGCACGTGGCCTTGTCGAAGGTCACCGACGCCATCTCGAAGGTCCTTTCCGAAGCGGTACACGCTCGTGCGGTAGGGGAATCTACCGTGCGTCGCTCGATCGGCTCTCGACCGGCGTGACGTCGTCGTCGTTCCACACCTGGATTCCGCGGAGGCCCGGGACGTCACCGGCGCGGAAGACGGGGTCGCGCCCCTGCTTGCGTTGCGCGCTGTAGTGATGGAACAACGCGTAGGCGATACCCGACAGCGGGATCAGGGCGATGAGGTTGACGGTGGCCATGATTCCCATGGCGAGGTCGGCCAGCGCCCACACCAGCGGCAGCGAGCCGATGGCCCCGAGGAAGACGCACAGCACGACCGCCGAGCGCAGGTAGGGCAGAATGCGGCGCGATCCGGTGAGGAACTCCATGTTGGATTCGCTGTAGTAGTAGTTGCCGATCACCGAGGTGAACGCGAGGAAGAAGATCAGCACGGCGAGGAAGTGCACCGTCCAGTCACCGAGTTGCAGCGCGAGCGCGTTCTGCGTCAGAGCGGCGCCCTCGAGACCGCTGCCGAATTCGGGTTCCGACAGCAGGATGATGAAAGCCGTGATCGAGCAGACCAGCAGGGTGTCGAAGTAGACGCCGAGGCTCTGGACCAGGCCCTGCTTGACCGGGTGGGAAACCGCGGCGGCGGCGCCGGCGTTGGGCGCCGAGCCCATGCCGGCCTCGTTCGAGAAGAGACCTCGGCGGATGCCGTTCATGAAGGCAGCGCCGAAGCCACCACCGATGACCTCCTCGAGACCGAAGGCGTTCTCGACGATGAGGCGGAAGACGGTCGGGACCTCGCCGATGTTGAGGACCACGACGATGATGCCGATGACCAGGTAGACGAACGCCAGGACCGGCACGACGATCTGGGAGACGCCGGAGATGCGGCGGATTCCGCCGAAGATCACCGCGCCGACGATGAGGGCGACGGCCAGCCCCACGATCACCTGGAGTGCCATGGTCTTCTCGCCGACGGAACTCGAGACGGCGTCGACGATCGAGTTGGTCTGCACCGCGTTGAACACGAATCCGTAGGTGATCGTGATGATGACCGCGAAGATCATGCCCATCCAGCGTTTCCGCAGCCCGTACTGCATGTAGTAGGCGGGGCCACCGCGGAAGCTGCCGTCCTCGTCGCGCACCTTGTACAGCTGGGCGAGCGTGGACTCGAGGAAAGCGGTCGCTGCACCGACCAGAGCCATCGCCCACATCCAGAACACCGCGCCGGGACCACCGAGGCTGATCGCGATCGCGACACCGGCGACGTTGCCCGTTCCCACGCGGGAGGCGGCCGAGACGGAGAAGGCCCGGAATGCGGACAGGCCCGGTTCCCCGTTGGGTAGTTTCTCGGGTTTCTCCACGACGGAGCGCAGCATGTCGGGCAGGAGCCGGATCTGGATGAACCGGGACCGGATCGTGTAGTACAGGCCCGAACCGATGAGCAGTGCGATCACCGCATACCAGAACGTGTCGTTGATATCGGTGACGAAATCGACCGCAGTGTCCATCTGCACGATCTTGGTGGGTCGCGGGTGGTTTCGCAGGAACTTCGTGCGTGTTCCCGGTCTCGTGGGCGGAGTCGGTGCCAAGCTCTACGCTCGCTGGGTGAGTTCGCACAAGATGTTGAGTCGTATCGGCGGGTTGCTCCGCCAGGCGGAGTCCACCGACAACCCTCACGAGGCCGACGCCTTCCTCGCCGCGGCGCAGCGGCTCGCGACGTCCTCCTCGATCGATCTGGCGGTCGCGCGCAGTCACACGGCGGCGAAGGAACGCCGCGCGACTCCCGTGCAGCGACTGATCACCATCGGCGAGACGGGCAAGAAGGGACTGCGCACCTACGCCCAGTTGTTCATCGCGATCGCCGGGGCCAACGACGTGCAGTGCGACATCACCGCGAACTCCACCGTCATCTACGCCTACGGCTTCGCCGACGACATCGACGTGTGCGAGGCGCTGTACTCCTCCCTGCTCGTGCAGATGGTGCGGGCGTCCGACGCATATCTGCGCGAGGGCACCTACCGGAACGAGACCACGGTGCGCACCGTCGTCGAGGAACGCGGTGGCCGCCGTGTGCGCACACACGTGCGCAAGCCCGTTGCCGCGGTGACGGCCCGGCTGAACTTCCAGTCGGCGTTTGCCGCCCGCATCGGCGCCCGGCTGGCCGAGGCGAAGCAGGAGATCGAACGCGAGGTGGAAACATCCGCGCCCGGTACGGCGTTGGTGTTGCGTGGGAAGAGTCTGGAACTGCAGGACTTCTACCGCAGTACGTCGCAGGCACGGGGCAGTTGGCGAGGAAACCGGGCCCCGTCGGCGCGCTCGGCCGATGCCCGGCGCGCGGGCGACCGCGCCGGACGCGCGGCCCGGCTGGGAACGGCACCCGAACTGCCGTCGGCTCCGAGGAGGCTGGAACGGTGACCAAGGTGCGCGACACCCGCAGAACCGCTGTGTACGAAGCGGAGTCCATCGTACGGAAGATGCTCGACCGCGCCGACGAGCGCGGTCTGCGGACCGTCGAGGTCGCCGGTTCCCACGTCACGCTCCCGGTAGAGAGACGGTTCGCCTCCATCGCCTCGGTCCAGGACTACATCGACGCCGTGCTCGCCCTCGACTGGGTACGCACCCGGTGGGAGCGCGCCGCCGCGCCGGTGCGCGTGCGGGCCCGCGCGGGCAACGCGGCCGCACACTACGAACGCGACTGCGCGACGATCGCTCTTCCCGAACACCGGGTGAACACCGCGTGGGCGTTCCGCGAGATGGTGGTGTTGCACGAACTCGCGCACCATCTCGATCCGCAGGATCCAGACGACGCCACCGAGGGGGCCCACGGGCCGGCCTTCGTCGACCGCTTCCTCGCACTCGTCGGCGAAATAATCGGTCCGGAAGCAGCATTCGCTTTGCAGGCGACAGGGATCGCCACCCCGGTGCATCCGCGGCGATAACCTCCGGTTTCCGGAATCCTTACCGGCTCGAGAACCTTTCTTCGGCATGCCCGCGGACGGCCGGTCGAGATCTGTAGCAGGCCTCGTATCCTGCTGCACAACATACTGATTGGTGCTTTTCGAGCCCGTCGTTCACTCCGGAATCCGCATGCCTACGAAGCACGCGAATCAAGGCCTCGAGTGACGTACCGTGGTTTGCATCACACAAAGACGCGCATCGGCTGCGTACCGTACCGAGACCTCCCCGGCCCCTTCCGAGCACGCCACACGACGCGCGGCATACGAAGGAGAACGGTGATGAAACCCGGAGCACGAGTCGCCCTCGGTGTGGCATCGGATATTTCCTCGGCCGTACCAAGACGAAGAGGAAGAGCCCGAACCGCCTCGGAAACGTGCGCCCGCCAAGCGGACCCGGGCGACGAAGAGCACCGGTACGCGCTCGTCCCGCTCGAGAGGATCCCGGTCATGACCATCCAACCTGCAGGGGGCGGCGGTGGAGGCGGCGGGGGCGGTATGGCCCGTCCCAACTCGTCCGGCCTCGCCGACGTCATCGACACCATCCTCGACAAAGGCCTCGTCATCGACGCGTTCGTGCGTGTCTCGCTCGTCGGTATCGAACTGCTCACGATCGACGCCCGCCTCGTCGTGGCCAGTGTCGACACCTATCTGCGTTTCGCGGAAGCGGTGAACCGGCTCGAGATCTCCGACAACGAGCCGAAGGGCCTTCCGGATCTCGTCGGCGACATCACCTCCGGCGGTTCCAAGCACAAGACGAAGGGCGCGCTCGAGGCTGCGGGGGAGAAAGTCAGCGAGTTTCTCGGGGACGTCCAGGAGGAGCGGCAGCCCGCTCGACGATCACGCAGGGGTGAGGACTGATGTCCACCGAACAGACCGAACGACCCGAGCAGGGCGACAGCGACGAAACCGCCACGACCACTGCGGTCTACGTCTACGGCATCGTCCCGTCGGATGTGGAACCGGAGGAGCATGCGGAAGGGGTGGGCAATCCGCCGGCCGAGGTGTCGGTGGTCAAGTCCGGTCGCATCGCTGCACTGGTGAGCGAGATCCCGACCGATCGCGCTCTCGGCACACCGGACGATCTCGAGGCGCACGCCGCGTTGCTCGACGGGACCGTGACGGTCGCCCCCGTGCTCCCGCTGAGATTCGGTGCCGTCCTCACCGACCGGGACGCGGTGGCCGCGGAATTGCTCGAGGGGAACGAGGACGAACTCGCCTCGGCCCTCGACCAACTCGACGGTCTCGCACAGTTCGTCGTGAAGGGACGGTACGACGAGAGGGCGATCCTGCAGGAGATCCTCGAGGAGAACTCCGAGGCGGCGCAGTTGCGGGAGCAGATCCGTGGGCAGTCCGAGGACGCGACCCGCGAGGCGCGAATGGCGCTCGGGGAAATCATCAACGCGACGATCGAGGCCAAACGGAACGAGGACACGCGCCGCACGGTCGAGGCCCTGTCGTCGCTCGACCCGATGGTCAACGAGCGGCAACCCACGCACGAGCAGGATGCCGTGCACATCGCCGTCCTCATCGAACTCGAGCGGCAGGACGAACTCGAACAGGCCCTGCAGGAACTGGGTCGGGAATGGGAAGACCGGGTCGAGATCTCGTTGCTCGGCCCGATGGCGGCCTACGACTTCGTGGCGAAATCCGACCCCGGCGAAGGAGGTTGACGATGGGTCTGCTGACCTCCCTGCTCACGCTGCCCCTCGCTCCCGTCAGGGGAGTGATGTGGCTCGGAGAGATCATCCAGGAGCAGGTCGAACAGCAACTGCACGATCCCGCCAACGTGCGGCGCGAACTCGAGCAGATCGAGGAAGCGGCGGAGGCGGGTGAGCTGACCCCCGAGGAGAAGGACGAGGCGCAGCAGGCCGTGCTGAACCGCATGATCTCCCGGGGCGGCTCCGGCCCCGCCGGGGGAAAGGAGTGATCCCGTGGCGCAGGACACCGGCCCGCCCGCGATCTCGGCGGCCGAGGCCGCATCGGCGGCCCTCACACATCTGAAGGAACTGACCTCGAAGGAAGCTCAGGGGGTCACCTCCGTCGAACCCACCGAGGACGGATGGGTCGTCGAGGTGGAGGTCGTGGAAGACCGGCGGATTCCGTCGTCGGCCGACATGCTCGCGCTCTACGAGGTGGAGGTCGATCTGGACGGTGATCTGCTCGCGTACCGGCGGACCCGGCGTTACGGACGCGGCAGCAGCGACATCGGCGCAAGGACCGGGTCATGACGGTGGTCGGTGGGGGAGGCGGCATGTCGTCGCCGCAGCCCTACGGGGGTGGAGGACGGTCGACCAATCTCGGCGACATCCTCGAACGTGTCCTGGACAAGGGGTTGGTCATCGCCGGCGACATCCAGGTGAATCTGCTCGACATCGAACTGCTCACGATCAAGCTCCGCCTCGTCATCGCATCGCTCGAGACGGCCAAGGCCGTCGGGATCGACTGGTGGGAGAGCGATCCGTGGTTGACGAGCAAGGCTCGCTCACCCGAGGTCGATTCGAGCCGGGTGGAACTCGAATTGGAGAACCGGCAGCTTCGCGAACGGTTGGCCGCACTCGAGGCCCGAGCGGAGGAACTGGAGCCGGAACCGGCGGAGATCGTGGACGAGGAGAACCGTGACTGACACGACCGGGACCTGGATGTACGCCGTGACCGACGGGACGCTCGTCGGCCACGAGACCGAGGGCGCCTCCGGCGTCGCCGGCGAGCAGGTCCGCACGGTGCAGGAGGGCGGACTGACCGCCGTCGTCGGAACGGTGCCCCTGGACGATTTCGGCGAGGCCGCACTGGCTCGCAATCTCGAGGACCTGGACTGGCTGGAAAGAGTGGCCCGCGCCCATGATTCGGTCGTCGCCGGATTGGCACGGCACGTCTCCGTGGTACCCCTTCGACTCGCGACCGTCTGCCTCGACGACGAACGGGTCCGGGCCCTGCTCACCGAGCACCGGGAGCAGTTCGCGTCTGCGCTCGCCCTCGTGACCGGTCGTACCGAATGGGGGGTCAAGGCGTTCGCCGATCGCAAGGCGCTGACCGCGGCCGCCGCGGAAGCGCATGCGGAGGGTGCGGGTTCCGGCAGGGGCACGGCCTATCTGCTGCGTCGCCGCGCGCAACTCGCAGCGCAGGAGAGCATCGAACGCGATGCGGCCGGACGCGCCGCCGATATCCACGATCGGTTGCTGCGTGTGTCGGCCGCGGGTCGCCGGAGCGCGCCGACCGATCCGGCACTGAGCGGCAGCCAGGAGTGGATGCTGCTCAACGGGACATATCTCGTCGACGACGACAGGGCGGACGAATTCTATTCCGAGGTGGAGGAACTCGGGTCCCTGAATCCGGGGATCAGGCTCGAGACGAGCGGCCCGTGGCCGCCCTACTCGTTCGCTGGAGCAGAACGGATCTCGCCGTGAGATACGCCGACGGATCGGTGGACGAGGAACGGCGGATCGCTCTGATCGATCTGCTGGATCGGGTGCTGTCGGGCGGCGTGGTCATCACCGGCGACATCACACTGTCGATCGCGAGTATCGATCTGGTGCGGATCTCGTTACGCGCGTTGATCTCGTCGATCAGTACCCTGTCGCTGCCCGGGGTCGACGTCCCCGTTCCCCGTGGGGCCCGGGAGGGTTCGTGAGCGAGCCGGCGAACTTCCCGTCGCGTATCGACGCCGATCCCGAATCCGTGGAGCGGGGTCTGGTGACGCTGGTGCTCACGCTCGTCGAACTGCTCCGGCAGCTGATGGAGCGTCAGGCCCTGCACCGCATGGATGCAGGGGATCTCAGCGACGAGCAGATCGAACGGCTCGGCACGACACTGATGCTGCTCGAGCAGCGCATGGGCGAACTGCGCGACCATTTCGGGCTCACCCCCGAGGATCTCAACATCGATCTCGGTCCGCTGGGGACACTGCTGCCCCGGGAGTGAGCCCGATCGGTCACATTCCGGCGATCTCCACGAGCTCGTAGTCCTTCACACCGCCGGCGAGCACCCGCAGGTGATCGTCCATGGTGCCGAGGGTGTGCTCGATCGCGGTCAGGCGGCTCAGGTAGTGGCCGATGGAGTGCTCGGCCGTGACACCGATGCCGCCGTGCATCTGCACGGACTCCTGGCCGATCTTCCGAGCGGACCGGCCGACCTGCAGCTTGGCGCGCGAGGCGATGGTCGGGTCGACGATGCCGTCGGCGAGGGCCATGGTCGCGTACAGGCTCATGCTCGACGCCAGCTCGTACAGCACGTACATGTCGGCCGCACGGTGGGTGAGCGCCTGGAACATCGACAGCGGCACACCGAACTGCTTGCGCTGCTTGAGGTAGCTCGTGGTCAGCTGCACCGAGGAGTCGAGGGCACCGACCGCCTCGGCGCACAGTGCCGCCTGCGCGTGCACCTGCGCCGCGGTGATGGCGGCGGACGCGTCGGCCGCCTCACCGAGCGGGGTCGCCGCAACATCGTCGAGCACGAGTTGCGCACCGCGACGCTCGTCGTGGGTGCGGTACGGCGTGCGGACCAGACCGTCCGCCGATGCGTCGACGACGAACAGTCCGACGCCACCCTCCGGGAGCTTCGCGGAGACGATGAAGGTGTCGGCGCAATCACCGTGCAGCACAGGATTCTTGCGACCGGAGACGGTCCAGGAGTCGCCGTCGCGCGCCGCGGTGGTGGCCACCTCGGTGTGCGGCCAGCGGCTGCCCGGCTCGTCGTGCGCGAACGCGAGGAGCACGGTGCCCTCGGACAGTTGCGGCAGGATGTCGGAGCGCTGCGCGTCGGTGCCGACCTCGGCGACGAGCCGGCCGGGCAGGTAGACGCAGTCGAGCACGGGCTCGGGTGCGAGCGCGCGGCCGATCTCGGTCATGACGGCCATGACCTCCACCGGTCCGGCTCCCATGCCGCCGTGCTCCTCCGCGAAGGGCAGGCCGAGCACGCCGAGTTCGCCGAGTTGCTTCCATACGTCGCGGTTCCAGCCCAGGTCACCTTCGGCCACCCGGTTGCGCGACTCGACGTCGTACGCGCCGGAGAGCAGGTCGCGGACGGTCGCGCGGAGCATGTCCTGTTCGGTGTCGAGTTCGAAGTTCATGTCCGGGGCCTCACAGTCCGAGAATCGAGGAAGCGATGATCGAACGCTGAACCTCGTTCGACCCGCCGTAGATGGTGACCTTGCGGTTGTTGAGGTAGGTCGGCATCGTCAGCTGCGCCCAGTCGGGCGAGTCGATACCGGCCTCGCCGGCGGGCAGCGAATCGGGGCCGGCGATGTCGACGAGCAGTTCGGTCGCGGCCTGCTGCAGCTCGGAGCCGCGCATCTTGAGCAGCGACGATGCCGGGTTGGGCTTGCCGTCGGCCGAGCCGGCGACGACGCGTAGCTGGGTGAGCTCGAGAGCGAGCAGCTCGTTCTCGAGTTCGGCGAGGCGTGCCGCGAAGATCGGGTCGTCGAGCAGCGAGCCGCTGCCGTAGCGGGTCTCGGCCGCGAGGGACTTCGCCCGCGCGAGCTTGACCTTGGTGGCGCCGACCCGGGCGATGCCGGTGCGCTCGTTGCCGAGCAGGAACTTCGCCTGCGTCCAGCCGGTGTTCTCCTCGCCGACGAGGTTCTCGGCGGGAACGCGCACGTCTTCGAAGAAGACCTCGTTGACCTCGTAGCTGCCGTCGATCAGTTTGATCGGACGGAGGGTGACGCCCGGGGTGTCCATCGGGAAGAGCAGCATCGAGATGCCGGCCTGCTTCTTCGCGTTCGGATCGGTGCGGACGAGGCAGAAGATCCAGTCGGCGTGCTGCGCGAGCGTCGTCCACGTCTTCTGACCGTTGACGATGTAGTCGTCACCGTCGCGGACGGCGCGGGTCTTGAGGGACGCGAGGTCGGAGCCGGCCTCGGGCTCGGAGAAGCCCTGGCACCACCAGATGTCGAGGTTGGCGGTGGCGGGGAGGAAGCGTTCCTTCATCTCCTGCGAGCCGAACTGTGCGATGACCGGCCCGATCATGGACGCGTTGAACGGCAGCGGGTCGGGCACCGACGCGAGCTGCAGCTCGCTGAGCCAGATGTTGCGCTGCATCGGCGTCCAGTCCTGACCGCCCCATTCGACGGGCCAGTTGGGAACGGCGAGGCCGCGCGAATGCAGGATGCGCTGGACGGCGACGTAGTCGTCCTTGCCCAGCGGAGTGCCGGAGGCGGTCTTCGCACGCACTTCGGCGGGGATCTCGGTGGTGAAGAAGGTGCGCAGTTCGTCGCGGAACGCACGCTCCTCCTCGGTGAGCTTCAGGTTCATGGAGGGACCTTCCAGGGATGCCGGCGCCGTAGCGCTTCTCGCGATTCCAAACTAACCTTACATTGTTAGCTCGTCCAGGCCGGGCCGGAAGGAGGACGATGGATGGCGCGCCCGCGCACGCCTCTGCTCAGCCGTGAGCTCATCCGCGACGTCACGCTACGACTCGTCGACGAGCACGGCCTCGACGCCGTCTCGATGCGTCGGATCGCCGCCGAACTGGGTGTTCGCGCCCCGTCGCTGTACAGCCACTACGCCACCAAGGAAGAACTGCTCGACGACATCGCCGACGCCATCGGTGAATCGGTCGACGTCAGCGGGTTCGCCGAGGACGACTGGCAGGAAGCTCTCCGACGCTGGGCTCGCACCTACCGCGACGCGCTCGCCGCGCACCCGAATATGGTGCCCTTCCTCGCCTCGAGTCCCGGCACCCGGCCCGTCTCCCTCCAGGCGTCCGACGCCATCCACGGCGGCCTCACCCGCGCCGGCTGGCCGCCCCGCTTCGCGACGATGATCGGAGCCTCGATCAAGTACATCGTCATCGGTTCCGCGATCACCTCGTTCGCGGGCGGATTCGACGATCACATCGACACCTACAACGAGCGGTATCCGCATCTGTCGCAGGCGCATCGGCTTCGCGAGTACGCCGCCGAGATCGATGCCGAGAGCTTCGACCTCGTTCTCGAGTCCTTCCTGCGGGAACTCGGGCGACGATACGAGATGTTTCCTTAGCCCGAATGCACCGATCAGCTGAGCGCGTTGCTGTGAATATGGTTGTGCGGTAACGATCGCTCTGCTGGCATGGCTGATCGTCCGACCACTCGGGTCGGGTTGTTCCACTGGATCGTCAAGTCCCGAGTTTTGTTGAGGCTGAGCGTGTGTTCAGTCCTCAGGCCGCAGGTGCGGCCGGTGGTTGTGCGTAGTAGGCGGTCTCGATCTCGGTCGGGGTGCGGTAGTCGAGTATGCCGTGGACCCGTTCGGTATCGAACCAATGCACCCATTGCACGGTGGCCGCTTCGACGTCTTCCCGGCCGGTGTTCTCCGACAGAACGCGACAGATCGGTTCGATCCCCCAGCGGTGTTTGTGTTCGTCGATGAACACAGGCGATTACTTCAGTCGGCGTGGGGCCACCTCCCACTTGCGGGGGACGAACTCCGCCTTCGCGAAAAACACTGTGGCAGAGCGAAGTATCTCCATCAACTGCCGTAGTTCGCGGTTCTCTTTCTCCGGACGGCGGATGCGCGCTTCGGCATCGACCGGCTCGGTCGGGAGCTCGTCGTCTTCGGCTTTGCGCACCCAGGTCCGCAGGGCTTCCTTGTGGACGCCGGTCTGCTCGGCGATCCGGTTGATGGCGCGCCGGTGCGTGTGTCGGGGTCACGGCGGGCTTCGACGGCGAGTCGGGTCGCTCGCTCACGCCAGTTCCTGAGGGTATTTGTAGTTCGCCATGATGAGTCTGGGGTGATCCTTCCGGGATGCCTGGCTCACCCTCGATGAGATCAGGGACGATTCAGTAATCATGCTCGACGATGACGTGATCGCCGTGCTCAGCACGGCGTGGCGTCGAACCGCTGGATGGGGCGCGGTCTATCGAGCGCGCGTGGCAGTCGCCGCGCCTTCCGCACGAAACGGCAGGACGTGGCATCGGCTGCTGCGGCGTTCAGCCTCACCCCGAGGCGTGAGCGTTGCGCCAGGCCGCCCACACCTGGGGACGGAGCCGGCCACGATCGGGGACCTTCATGCCCTCGCCGCGGGCCCACGCGCGTACGTCGGCGGTGGACGGTTCCGCGGTGGGAGCGTCCTTGTGCTGCGGTGTGATGCGGTCACACGCCGCGTCCTCGACGCCGGTCCACTCGTGCGCGGCGGCGAGATAGCGGTAGGTCCACTCCTCGGCGAGCTGACGAGTCTCGCAGAACACGATCGGCACACCGGGGTAGCGGACCTGCAGCTCGGCGAGACCGTCCGCGATCATCGCCGGCCGGACCCGTTCGAACTTGAACACCGCCGAGTAACGGTCTTCGACCACCACTGCGGCGCGGGGCAGGGCAGCGAGCTCGGCCATCGCGAAACGCAGCCTCCCGCTGGTCAGGCTGCCTACCAGGTCGGCCAACGACTTGCGTTCGACCGAGGCGACCAACCGGTCGTCGACGAGCAGACCGTAGTCTCCGCACGCCAGCGCACGGCGGACGGTGTCGACCTGCTGCCCGGGGAATTTGTAGGGGTAACGCTCGTGGGAATCGACGACGATCGTCAGTTCGGCGATGCCGGCGGCTCGGGCGGTGGGGGTGCGCACATTCGGACGTGCCTGCTTCCGAGTGCGCGGGGATTGCCAGAACACGGCATCGCGCCCCCGAGCTTGGGTGAACACGATCTGCGACCGGTTCTCCCGTCCCCGGTCCAGGACCACGTCGATCGCGGCGCCGCGACGCACACACGAACGCAACCGAACCTGCTCGACGATCTCGGGGTCCTCAGGCCACTCGTCGGCCGGAACGGGATAGCAGAACAGGGCTTTGGTACGCGGCCAGGTGTCGGAGGTGCGAAACACCAGTCCGTCCGACAGGGGCAGGCGCAGTAGGAACGGCAGCCGTGATTCCGGGTCCGGGTTGCGGGCGATCACCATGTCCACGAAGTTCGGCGGCCTTTCGCTCGGCGATACATACCGAGCAGTGTCCGATACCGATCGCCCGCCGACAAGCCTGCCGGACACGCGTGTGCGAGGCAGGAATGCATCGGGTGGGCGCGACAGAAACCGGTCGTCGATGAAAGGTCCTGCCACATGTCCGACAAGAGCAGAGGTTCGGCCGGGCAGAAGCGTGCCGCGAAAGCCAAGAAGCGAGCGCAGAAGAACCAGGGGACGGTGGTCTCGCTCGCAGATCGCTCTCGCCGAACCGCGGTCGACGAGTACCAGCGGCTCATACCCATATTCCATGCGTGGCTGCTCGACAGCGGCATAAGCACCGGGGTGGAGATGGCCGCGGCGCACGTCGTCGGTGTCGGGCAGGCAGTGGACTTACTCGCTCAGGACACGATCCGGTTCTCGGCGACCGCGTGGCGTACATCGGCCATCGACCATCTGCTCCGCGCTGCGTGCGGCTCGCCGGCACTGACGGTGGGCAACACCGACCAGCAGTTCCCGTCCGCCGAGCTCGACACCACCGCATTGATCGCGGCACCCGAGCCGGTGGACTGGTCCGAACCCGACCAGTTCGACATCGCCGCGGCCGTCGAAGGTCCGGACCAGTGGAGCGGCGAGCACAGTGGCCGGGTGTATGTCTCGGTGCATGTCGACTGTCGCTGACCTGCAAGCAACCCCCCGACCATCGGCAAGGATGTGTCTGCGGTTGCTCAGTCAGAAGTGATAATCCTGCCCGGATTCGGTCGTCGGACCGTGGATCGGGTCAGTAGTGGTAGCGGGCGGCGATGATGACCAGGGCACCGTCGATGACCTCGTAGACCAGGCGGTGTTCTTTGTCGATACGTCGAGACCACAGTCCTGACAGGGCATGTCTGAGCCGTTCGGGTTTGCCGATCCCCGAGTACGGGTCTCGTTGGCAATCCCTGACCAGCTCGTTGACACGCTTGAGCTGTTTTCTGTCGGTCGAGATCCAGAACTGGTAGTCGTCCCAGGCTTCGTCGGTGAAGGTGATGTTCACTCGATGAGTTCCCTTTCGGTGTATTCACCTCCGCGAGCTCTCTGCATGCTGGCGAGCAGTCGTCGGGCGTTGGCCGGAGACTGCATCAGGTACGAGGTCTCGAGCATGGCGTCGTAGTCATCCTTCGACATCAGGACGGCATTGCCCCGCTTGGATACGATTTCCACAGGGGTGTGGTCCTTGTTGACCTGTTCGAGCAGCGGAAAGAAGTTTTTTCTCGCTTCGGTAGCAGTGATGGCAGCCATAAGTACTCCTTCCCCGAAGTCGCTCGGCCCAGCTCTTGAACCGGTACATTAAACGGTACCACTTCGGTACGGCATTCGGTACCAAAAGGTGCGAGGTGCGGCTTTCGTTCTCTCTGCTCGTCCATCTGCCGGCGCTGCGCTCCGGGTGCACGCACGCTGGCTCGTCCACCATCGACATCGACACCACCGACGGCGACACCCCCGCACGAATCCTTACCTTCAGCGGACCGCCGATCGGCGAACCCGTGGTGCTCGGCGGACCGTTCGTCATGAACACCAAGGTGGAAATCACCAATGCATTCGAGGACTTTCACGCCGGTAAATTCGGCGACATCCCCCGCCGGTCCCGACTGCAGTACCTCTGATCGACCTTGTCATTGCCGGTGGCGCCGCCAGCGATCGATTCCTCGACGGTAAGCCCGTCGTTCTACTCATCACCCGCGGCAGCTCTTACGGCGCCGGCGCCCCGCGCGACGGCTGGGATCACAGCACCGCGTTCCTCGTCCGAATCCTCGGCGACCTGTGTGTGGCGACGTCACCGTGATCGGACGCGATTCACACTCGTCGGCGTGAATCCTGCCCTCGACCAGTTCGCCGAGACCGCAGCGACTCTGGAGAAGGACGCGCGGGAAACTGCCGACATGGCCCCGGACCCGGCCCGCCGTCCGGCTGCGCCCGAGCTGGAGGTCATCGTCGTGCGCGTTCCCCTCGTCCGCCGATCGCTATCGATCCCTGCGGGGAACATTTCGTCGGGTTCCTCCATCTCGGTGCTGCACTCACTTGCTTCAAGAAGCCGTCCACATGAGACACACTCTCTTAACCTGGACTCCATGACGCGCCCCATTCGCATCGGACTCCAACTACAGCCCCAGCAGCAACCCGATTACGGCGTCATCCGCGACACCGTGCTCCGCGCCGAGGACGCAGGCGCCGACATCGTGTTCAACTGGGACCACTTCTACCCGCTCTACGGCAACCCCGACGGCGCCCACTTCGAGTGCTGGACGATGCTCGGCGCCTGGGCGGAGCAGACTGAGCGCGTGGAGATCGGCGCACTGGTCACCGGTGGCGGCTACCGCAACCCCGACCTGCTCGCCGACATGGCCCGCACCGTCGACCACATCAGCGGCGGTCGTCTCATCCTCGGCATCGGCTCGGGCTGGTTCGAACGAGATTACGACGAGTACGGCTACGAGTTCGGCACCAAGGGCTCCCGCCTCGACCTGCTCGCCGAGTACATGCCCCGCATCGTGAATCGCCTCGGCAAGCTGAACCCGCAGCCCACCCGGCACATCCCCATCCTCATCGGTGGCGGCGGCCCGAAGAAGACGCTTCCGATGGTCGCGAAGTACGCGGACATCTGGCACAGCTTCGGCGAGATGGAGACCCACGCCGAGAAATCCGAGATCCTCGCGCAGCGTTGCGCCGAGGCCGGTCGTCGACCCGAGGACATCGAACGGTCCACCTCGTGGCCCGGCGCCGACGCGGCCCCGTCCTATGTGGAGCTCGGGATCACGCAGTTCACGGTGGGTGTCGGTGGTCCCGACTACGACCTCACCGAACTGCGCGAAGCCATCGCGTGGCGAGACGACAACTCCGCACCCCCGCTGACGGGGCTGAGCTGATCCCGGCCCGTGCCGACGGACCCTGAGCCGAGCACAGTACGTCGGTAGCATCGGTGGTGCATGTCGAACGCACCATGGCTACCGCCCTGCACCGCCGACGACTGGGACGACGGTCGGCGGCGGCGACGTCTCCGCGATACCCGCGCCGGTCATCACTGGGTACGGTTCGGCCGGCTTCGACGAGCCCTCGCGCGCACCGCCGTCGCGGCGCTCCCGCTCGTCGCCCTGTTCACCCAGTACTGGGCATGGGACGTCGCGCCGGTCCGTGAGCGACTCGCTCTCACGCAGCCACAGCTACATCCGATCCACGACGCGGCGACGCGGGAGGACCGCGACACGGCGGTCGTCGACCTGGTGGGCCTGGGCAACCTCGACGCGACCGAGACCGCCACGGCACTGCCCGCACTGAGCGAACTCGGGCAGGTGTGGGCGGTCGAGTACGACAACAGCGGTCTCGACACCGCCGTCGTCAGCCGCCTGATCCGCGAGCGTGCCGCGTGGTCCGGGATCGAGAACATCGTGCTCACCGGGCACAGCATGGGTGGGATCATCGCCCTCGAGGTCGCCCAGCACCTGTATCAGGACACCGATCTCGAGGTGACCGGCGTGATCCTGGACTGCACGCCGCTCGACCTGCACGCCGTGCGGGCCGACGCGCGCGACGCCGGTGAGGACCTGTTGCGCTGGATCGGCTGGCTGCCCGGCGCACGGGAGAGCCGCAGCATGCGCATGCTCGTCGAGGTCGTCGCCCGCATGGACCGTTTCGTGCTCCCCTCGGACCGGTGGTACCGCCGTATCGACACCGAAGAGTTGCACGACGTCGCGGTCGAGGTGCTCCACGACAAGATCTTCTCGACCGACGCCGCGAGCAACGGGCTGATCGAATCGCAGTTCCGGGCGATCGTCGCCTCCGGTGCAATCGACAACCTGAGGGCACTCGCCGACGAACGCGACGACAAGATCCGTCCCGCCATAGCGTTCCTCCGGCCACGGAACGCCGTGAACGACAACGTCGTCGACGTCGAGTACAGTCACCGGATCCTGATCGACCAGTCCGGCGGTGTCGACGGCACGCTGCTGGTGTCGAAACTCGACCGCACCGGACACGCCAATCCGATCCAGGCTCCCGCGGAATACAACACCGCGATCACGAACCGGGTGGTGCCCTTCGTCGACGGCAGGCCCGGCGAGGTCGAGGACGACGAGGAGGAGTCGCCGGACGGCGCGTTCTTCGATGACGACCGTCCCGGTGTCCGGCCGATCGTGGATCCCGACCGCATCGCCCCGGGCGGACCTCGGCCCGTTCTGTGACCGCCGTCTCACGGCCGCCGAATGCTCATCGGGTGTTCACCTTCTCGTTCCGTCCGACTCGCCTGACGCTCCTACGGTTCCGGCGTCGAACCGATTTACGAGGAGAACGTTGTGGCCCGTAGAGTCCTGCCCTTGTTCGTCACGCACGACGGCATATCGTCGCGCTCGAACATCACGTGCAAGTACAAGTGCGGGGATGCCTGTTCGCACGCCGTCCCGAACACCTCCCGCAGTGAATACTTCGGCGACATCGTGCGCGCGGCCGTCTCGCGTCGCGGGGTCCTGCGGGGCGGGGCCATGGCCGTGCTCGCCGTCGGCGCCGGTGGCGTTCTGACGGCCTGTGCGGACGATTCCACTGCCGCCGCCGGTAGTGACGCTGGGGCGGCAGGCGATCTCGGGCCGGTGCCCGACGGCACGAACTTCACGGCGGTCGCACCGAACACCGATGACGCGGTGACGGTTCCGGAAGGATACGAGAACGACGTCGTCATCCGGTGGGGGGATCCGGTGCTGCCCGATGCACCGGCCTTCGACATCGGCAACCAGACGGCGACCGCACAGGAGAAGCAGTTCGGGTTCAACAACGACTTCGCCGGTCTGCTCCCGGTGGACGGCCGACCCGACACCTACCTGCTCGTCGTCAATCACGAATACACCGCCGAGCCCTTCATGTTCGCCGACTACGACGCGGACGACCCGACCGAGGAACAGGTACGCATCGGCATCGCCGGTCACGGGCTGTCCGTCGTCCAGGTGAAGGGCGAGCCCGGGACCGGGCGCCTGACACCGGAATTCGGCGAATACAACCGTCGTATCACCGGAACAACCGAGTTCCTTCTCACCGGACCGGCCGCGGGCAGCGGCCTGCTGAAGACCACCGCCGACCCGACGGGCACGCGGGTCGCGGGGACGTTCAACAACTGCGCCGGCGGGCTCACCCCGTGGGGCACCGTGCTGTCGGGCGAGGAGAACTTCAACCAGTACTTCGCCAACGCCGAGAGCGTCACCGACCCGGTCGTTGCCGAACGTCTCGCCCGGTACGGACTCGAGGGCGCGGAAACCGAACGGAAGTGGGAACGATTCGACCGGCGCTTCGACATCGCCGCGGAACCCAACGAGGTCAACCGGTTCGGGTGGATCGTCGAGATCGATCCGTGGGATCCGAATTCGGTGCCCGTCAAGCACACCGCGCTGGGACGGTTCAAGCACGAGGCGGCCACCGTCCACATCACCGACGACGGCACCGTCGTGTCGTACAGCGGTGACGACGAACGCTTCGACTACATGTACAAGTTCGTCTCGTCGCGGAAGATGCAGCCCGGAAACTCGCGAGCTGCGATGCGGCACAACATGACCCTGCTCGACGCCGGCACGCTCTACGTCGCGAAGCTCAGCGGTGACCATCCGGACGAGATCGACGGATCCGGAACACTTCCCGAGGCCGGCGAGTTCCGCGGCAGCGGCGAGTGGATCCCGCTGCTGCGCGCGAACGAGGACGGCAGCGCCGAGTCGCTGGTCGACGGCATGAGCGCCGAAGAGGTCGCGGTGTTCACCCGCCTCGCCGGCGACCGGGTGGGCGCGACGAAGATGGATCGCCCCGAGGACTTCGAACCGAATCCGGTCACCGGCAAGGTCTACGTCGCACTCACCAACAACACCAAGCGCGGCGTCGACGGCGCCGCGCCGGCCGACGAGGCGAATCCGCGCGAGAACAACAAGAACGGTCAGGTCCTCGAGATCGACGACGACCACGCGGGTACGTCCTTCACGTGGAGGCTGCTGCTCGTGTGCGGGGACCCGAACGAGGCCGACACTTACTTCGGCGGCTTCGACAAGTCGCAGGTCAGTCCGATCTCGTGCCCGGACAACCTGGCCTTCGATTCGTACGGCAATCTGTGGATCTCGACCGACGGCAACGCACTCGGCTCCAACGACGGATTGTTCAGCGTCGTCCTCGACGGTCCGCGTCGCGGTGAGACGAAGCAGTTCCTCACCGTGCCGATCGGCGCCGAGACGTGCGGGCCGATCGTGCAGGACGGCCGGGTCGTGGTGTGCGTGCAGCATCCCGGGGAGACCGACGACGCGTCGTGGGCGTCGCCGGCCTCGCACTGGCCCGACGGAGGCGACTCCCAGCCGCGTC
Source organism: Rhodococcus sp. IEGM1339 (assembly GCF_050321925.1). Taxonomy (NCBI): domain Bacteria; kingdom Bacillati; phylum Actinomycetota; class Actinomycetes; order Mycobacteriales; family Nocardiaceae; genus Rhodococcus; species Rhodococcus sp. IEGM1339. Next base: position 78,106 of record NZ_JBNQFT010000013.1, on the reverse strand, counting down.
CCGCCGTGGTCGCGGCGTGGAAGTCCGACGGCGGACGTATCGGGGTCTGACACCTCGTGCGTGGTTCCGGTCGCGCTCGCTCCCGGAACCACGCACGGGTCATCCGAGCCAGTCCAATACCGCTGCGGCGGTCCACGACTGCTGCATGCTGCCGAGCGGGTCGCCGGTGAACGGTTCGTAGTACTCGGCGAAGGTGCCGTCGCTCGCCTGCCGGAGTCCTTCCGCGCGAAGCACGTTGGCCCGTTCGGCCCAGCCACGACGGGCGAACGCCCACGAGAACAACCACGTCATCACGGGCCACACCGGTCCGCGCCAGTACTCGCGGGGACGGAAGTCGCCCGAGACGGGGGACGTCGACGGCGGTACCGCATAGCGAAGATCCGGATGCCCGCAGAACTTCGGCCCTTCGAAGGTGCGCAGCAGCGCCCTCTCGGCCTGCCGGTCGAGACCGCCGCACAGCAGTGGCGCGAACATCGCGAGTGTGTCGGTGGCGACCCACTTCCCGCTGCGTAGATCGAAATCCTTCGCCGCGCCCGTGCGGGAGTCGGTCGTGGTGATCACGCCCTTCCGGAACCGCTCGGCCCACTGATACAGCTCGCGCACATCCGCGTTGGGACGGGAATGCTCCTCACCGATGGTTGCAAGTACCTCGCACGACAGCGAGAACACCGCGCTGACGAAGACGTCCTCGACCGCGAAGCTCATGGCCTTCGCGAGCACGCTGTCCTCGTAACGCGCCGTCTTCATCTCCTCGAGCAACCACAGATAACGCGCGTATTCACGGTCGGTGGGTCGCTGGGTGGCGTCGGCGACGTGCTCGAGATCCTCGCGATGGAAGGGCGGCACCGGACCGGCGATAACGTTGGCGTACGCCGTATCCCAGCGCGGGGAGTTGTCCATGCCCGACTCCCACCCGTGGTACAGCGCGATGCGGCCGTTGCCGTCGAGATCGCGTGCGTGCGCGAGCCAGCGGTGCCACCGCACGAGATCCGCCCACCGGCGATCCAGGAACTCCTCGGCGACAGCACGTGTCGAGCGGCCGTGCCGTCGTGAATGCTCGAGGATGCGCTGTACGGCGATAGCGTGCACGGGAGGCTGTGTGATACCTGAGGTCTGCACCTGCGCCGGTGCGTGCGCGGCCAGTTCGGAGACCGCCCAGCGCGCTGGGCCCGGGAAGTAGCCGTCGACACCGTTGGCGAAGACGATGTGTGGGATCATCCCGTTCTTCCACTGCGCCGAGAGCAGGGTGTCGAGTTCGACCACCGCCCGTTCGACACTGAGCGGCGCGAGCCCCACGGCGACGAACGCCGCATCCCAACTCCACATGTGTGGATAAAGCTTGGGAGCGGCACTCGTCATGGCGCCCAGGTCGTTCCCACGCAGCAGGTACGCCGCGCGTGCGGCGAGCTGTGTGGAGGTGAATCCTCGGTCCGGCATGGCCCCCATTCTCTGTGCTGCGGACGGATCCGCACGACGAGGGCCGCAGCTGTAACAGCGCCGACACATTTCGCGCCGGCGCTGTGTCGAGCTGTGCTGTATCGATGTGTCAGGGGATGGTCAGTGCGCGGAGGGCAGGAAGGCCGTCGAGCCCGACAGGTCGCCCGGGCGGTGGGAGGCCGGGGCGAGCAGGCCGCGATGCTCGAGGATCGGACGCACGCCCTCATCGAAGCGGTAGGCCTCCTCGAGATGCGGGTAGCCCGACAGCACGAAGTGGTCGAGTCCGATCTCGGCGTACTCGGCGATGCGGTCGGCGACCTCCTCGTGGGAACCCACGAGCGCGGTGCCCGCGCCACCACGGACGAGTCCGACGCCCGCCCACAGGTTGGGGGAGACCTCGAGGCTGCGGGCGTCCTTACTCGCGGCGTAAGCGCTGCCGCCGCCGTGCAGCTCGACCATCCGGCGCTGCCCCTCGGAACCGGAGCGGGCCAGGCTCTGCTGGGCCTTCTCGATGGTCGCGGGGTCGAGCGCGGAGAGCAGGCGGTCGGCCTCGGCCCAGGCCTCGTCGGAGGTGTCCCGGCTGATGACGTGCAGGCGGATGCCGTAGTCGAGGGTGCGTCCCTGGATGTCGGCAAGGCCGCGGATCCACGCGATCTTGTCGGCGACGGCGGCCGGCGGCTCACCCCACGTGAGATAGATGTCGCAGAACTGCGATGCGACGGTGCCGGCGGCGGGAGAGGACCCGCCGAAGAAGAGCGGCGGCACCGGATCGGGGATGCGCTGGAGCTGGGCGTTCTCGACCTGGATGTATTCGGCCTTGAAGTCGACCGGGCCGTTGCCCGCCCGTGTGTGAATGTGTCGGACGTGGTTGGCGTCGCCGGGTTGCACGCTGTCCACCACCGGGAATCGAGTCCGTGACCACGCTGTCACAGCCCAGTTCCGCACCCGAGTCCGATCTCGATCGTCGCAGGAGACTACGCACCGTGGTCGCGGCGAGCCTGCTCGGCACCACGGTGGAGTGGTACGACTTCTTCCTCTACGCGACGGTGCGAGCCTGGTGTTCAACCAGCTGTTTTCCCCGACCAGAGTTCGTTCGTCGGCACGATGCCGGCCTTCGCGACCTTCGCCGTGGGTTTCGTGGTCCGACCCATCCGCGGTGTCGTCTTCGGCCACATCGGCGACCGCGATGATGCGCAGGGAGGACCTCCACCTCTGATCCGAGGCAAACGAGCCGGTACTAGGCTCGTCGCATGAGCAGGCAACGAGGTGGCCGCGCCGCATCGTCGCCGCGCAAGGAGAAGACGGGTGCACCGGGCGGCCCGGCCGAGGGGTTGTACGACATCGACACGGGTACGTGCGAGCTCGTCAAGGACCGCTATCTCGCCGACGGATGGGTCCTCGAGATCAACGGGGTGCCCAGCTCGCACATCGACCTGAGCGACCCGGCCCTGCTCGAGTTCGAGTACATGCGGTGGATCGCGATGCTCGTCGAGAGCAGGTTCGAACACGACTCGAGATTGCGCGTGCTGCACCTCGGTGGGGGTGCGTGCACGATGGCGCGCTACTTCGCCGCGGTCTACCCCGACGCTCGGCAGGTCGTCGTCGAGATCGACGGTCGCCTCGCCGAACTCGTCCGCCACTGGTTCGATCTGCCCCGCGCTCCGTTGCTGCGTATCCGGGTGGGGGAGGCCCGTCAGGTCCTCACCTCGCTCTCCGACGCGAGCCGCGACGTGATCGTGCGGGATGTCTTCGCCTACAACCGCACTCCCGTCGCACTCACCACCCTCCAGTTCACACAGCACGCCCGACGCGTGCTCGCGCCCGGCGGTGTCTACGTCGTCAACTGCGGCGACTTCCGCGACCTGACCGTCGCGAAACGTGAGGCCGCGACGATCGGTGAGGTCTTCGAGCACACCGTGATCATCGCCGACCCCGCGATGTTCAAGGGACGCCGCTACGGCAACGTCGTCATCGCCGGCAGCGACCTGCCGCTCGGTGACTCCCCGGCCCTGGCCCGCGACCTGCTCGGCGGAGCCGTCCCCGCGCAGATCCGGCTGGGTGACCAGGTCGAGAAGTTCGCCGCCGGGGCGCGCGTGCTCGACGACAGCGAGGCCACCACACCGCCCGGAACAAAGAGCACGGGCACGTAGTTGCACGGGTCATGACGTCAGCAGCCCCTACTCCGGTACTCCAGGTCTTCCGGCTCGGTATGCCCTGGCAGACGATCGATCCCTTCCTGTTCGTCGCACACCACGTCGACGCGTATCCGGCGGGCAACGACGAGCTCGGACCCGACGCGTCGCTCGACGGCCGCCCGATCGGCCAGGACTTCGGCAACCCGGCGGGCTGGAGCATGTACCACGGCACCACCGTCCCAGGATTCCCCGGCCACCCGCACCGCGGCTTCGAGACGGTGACCTTCGTGCGCTCGGGTTTCGTCGACCACTCCGATTCGGTGGGTGCGGCGGCGCGTTTCGGTGAGGGCGACACGCAGTGGCTCACCGCCGGCAACGGGGTCGTCCACAGCGAGATGTTCCCTCTGCTGAACAAGGATTCGGACAATCCGCTCGAGTTGTTCCAGATCTGGCTGAACCTGCCCGCCGAGTCGAAGACCGTCGATCCGCACTTCTCGATGCTGTGGAACGAGGAGACCCCCACCGTGACGGTCACGGACGAGGACGGACGCACCGTCTCCGTCCGCGTCATCGCCGGTGAGCTCGACGGCGCGACTCCGCCGCCGCCCCCGCCGAATTCGTGGGCGTCCCGACCCGGCACCGACGTGGCGATCTGGAACATCGACCTGTCGTCCGGTGCGCGCTGGGAACTGCCGGCCGCGCGCGGTGAGCAGACGCAACGGGTCCTGTACGTGTACAACGGTTCCCCCGTGCGGATCGGTGACCGGACGATCGAGTCCGGGCACGGGGTCGTCGTCGACGCGTCGGTGCCGGTGCACCTCACCGGCGGCGACGAGGGCACGCAGATCCTGATGCTGCAGGGTCGCCCGATCGGCGAACCCGTCGTCTCGTACGGCCCGTTCGTGCTCAACGACGAGGCGGGTGTCCGCCAGGCGTTCGAGGACTACCGCCGCACCGGATTCGGCGGATGGCCCTGGGACAGCGACGGTCCCGTGCACGAACGTGACGCCGGCCGGTTCGCGCGGTATCCCGACGAGAAGCTCGAGCAACGCTGACGGCGTGCGCAGATCCTGTCGATTTCCGGCGGGATCTGCGACGAGAACTACTCGTTCGACGGCTGCACATCCGGGACGAGGTACTCGGAGACCTCCATCGACCGGATCTCCCGCGCCTGATCGTCGTCGGGTCCGCTGCCGCGGAAGTCGTCGAGGTGTGCCTGTGACTCCCACCGTTCGTAGATGCAGACGCGGTCGGGCTCGATCAGGTCGGCGGTGACAGCGAAGTCGAGGCAGCCCGGCGCTCTACGGGCGGCCTCGACGACGGACCTGCAGGTCGCCAGATAGAACTCACGCCTGTCGGCGTCGACGGTGAGATGTCCTGCGACGATGATCATGAATTCCCTCCCGTGGTCACTGCCTCGTCGTGGATAGGACCTGCGAACGGGGTCGAACTCATCGCGGCCCGTCGTACCATGCCGGAGTGACCCAGCCCGGATACGATGCCCTCGCGGATCTGTACGTCGAGCTGTTTCCCGATCCGTACCTGACTCCGCTCGAACGCCACACCGTCGCCGCCTTCGCCGAGATGGTGTGCCAGAGCCAGGTGCAGGGTGTCGTGCTGGACGTGGGCTGCGGGCCCGGATACGTGGCCGCGGATCTCGCCGACCGCGGACTCGACGTGATCGGCCTCGATCCCAGCACCGAGATGCTGCGCATCGCGCGGGGCGCCTACCCCGCGCTGCGATTCGTGCGGGACGACGCGCGACTCGGGTCCGACGAACTCCGCGGAGTGGTTCCGAGCGCGATCATCGCACGGTGCAGCCTCATCCATGTTCCGCCGTCCGAGATCCCCAGGATCCTCGACGCGTGGTCGGAGCGGGTTCCGTCCGGCGGCGTGGTGCTCATCGCGGGCCAGACCACCGACACCCCCGGCGAAGTGGTGGAGTTCGATCACGCGGTGGCGCCGGCGTGGCGGTGGCACCCGGATCGTCTCGCCGCGGCCCTGTCCGACGCCGGATTCGACGAGGTGTGGCGGACGGTCGGCCGCCCCGACACCGATCATCGCTTCCCCGACGTCCACCTGGCGGCGCGGCGGCGCTGACGGGTCAGGGCGTGAACTGCATCGATTCGTCGACACGCCCGAGCCGCATGGTGGGCAGGTCGAGGAGATAGTTCTGCCGCATCAACCACGGGCTGCGCGCACCCTGTTTGGGCAGAGCACCTTCCGCGCGGTGGATGTACCCGGCGTCGAGACCGAGAAGCGGGCGGGTACGCCCGTCGCCCGAATACCTCGGCACCGCCGAACGGTAACCGTTGCGTCGCATGTACCGCAGCAACCGGCACACGTAGAGGGACGCGAGATCGGCACGCAGGGTCCACGACGCGTTGGTGTAGCCGAGACACATCGCGGCATTGGGCAGGCCGTCGAGCATCATGCCACGGTAGATGAACCGGGCCGAGAGGTCGATCTTCTCCCCGTCGACGACGAACTCGATTCCGCCCGCAGGCACCAGTTGCAGACCCGTCGCGGGGATCAGGATCTCGGCCTCGAGTTCGCGGCCGGACTCGAGGCGGACACTCTTCTCGGTGACGGTGTCGATCCGGTCGGTGACGATCTCGGCCTTCCCCACGCGCAAGGTGCGGAACAGGTCGGAGTCGGGGACCACGCACAGTCGCTGATCCCACGGGTCGTAGCGCGGTGAGAAGTGGGGATCGACCGGGATCCTGCCGCGTAGGCGACGTTCGGTGAGGGTGCGCAACATGCGTTTCGCGGCCGAGGGGAACCGCTGGCAGAACTGGTAGAAGCCGAGATTGGCTACGACGTTCTTCATCCGCACTGCGCGGTGGGCCACCCTGTCCGGCAACAGGCGTCGAATCCGCGTCGCGATCGGGTCGCGCGCGGGCAGCGACATCACGTAGGTGGGGGAGCGCTGCAGCATCGTCACGTGCTCGGCCTTCTCAGCCAGGGCGGGCACGAGCGTGACGGCCGTGGCGCCACTGCCGATCACCACGATCCTCTTCCCCTCGTAGTCGAGGTTCTCGGGCCAGAACTGCGGATGCACGACCGTGCCCGCGAAGTCCTGCAGACCGGGGATGTCGGGGAGGTAACCCGACTCGTAGCTGTAGTAGCCGCTGCAGAGATAGAGGAAGGAACAGGACATCTCGACGGTTCCCTGCCCGGTCGAGGCACGCACCGTCCACCGGGCGTCCTCCGACGACCAGGATGCATCGATCACCCTGTGGCCGAATCGGATCCGTCGGTCGATGCCGAATTCGGCGGCGGTGTCGCGGATGTACTGCAGGATGTCGGGGCCGTCGGCGATGGACTTCTCGCCCCGCCACGGGCGGAACGGGAAGCCGAGCGTGTACATGTCGCTGTCCGATCGGATCCCCGGATAGCGGAACAGATCCCACGTACCACCGATCGCGTCGCGACTCTCGAGGATGGCGTACCCGAGATCCGGGCACTGTGTCTGCAACCGGTAACCGGCATCGATGCCGGACAATCCGGCTCCCACGATCAGTACGTCGACGTGTTCCACGCGCATCTCCTACCTGTCGGCCCACGCCAGCAGGTCGTCGATCTCCCAGGTGTTGATCACCTGTTCGGGTTCGACACCCCGCTCGACGGCACGTTCGCAACCGTACCCGAGCCAGTCGAGCTGCCCGGGTGCGTGCGCATCGGTGTCGATGGAGAACAGGCAGCCCGTCTCGAGCGCGAGGTCGATGAGACGCGACGGCGGGTCGCGGCGTTCGGGCCGGCAGTTGATCTCGACGGCGGTGTCGTGGTCGCGACATGCGGCGAAGACCTTCTCGGCGTCGAACTTCGACTCGGGACGGTTTCCGCGCCCCCCGGCGACGAGCCGGCCGGTGCAGTGCCCGAGGACGTCGACGTGGGGATTCGCCGCCGCACGCAGCATGCGTTTCGTCATCGCCGACCGGTCGGCCCGCAAGTTCGAGTGCACGCTCGCGACGACGACGTCGAGTTCGGCGAGCAGCCCCTCGTCCTGGTCGAGCGACCCGTCGTCGAGGATATCGACCTCGATACCCGTGAGAATCCTTGAACCACTGTCGTTCTCGTTGATCTCCGCGACGACGGCGAGCTGCGAGCGCAACCGCTCCGCGGTGAGCCCGTTCGCGACCTTCAGGCGAGGGGAGTGGTCGGTGAGGGCGAAGTACTCGTGCCCGATCATCGTCGACGCGACGCGGTGCATCTCGTCGATCGGACTGCCGCCGTCGGACCAGTTCGAGTGGGTGTGCAGGTCGCCGCGCAGGGACTCGAGCAGGTCGCGGCCACCGCGCCCGATCGGGTCGGCCTCCTCGCGTAACTGCTCGAGATAGGCGGGCACTTTGTCGAACGACTCCCGGACGACCGTCGCGGTCTTCTTCCCGACGCCCGGCAGATCGGTCCACGAGTCGGTCTTCCGCAGAACCTCCCGCTTGTGGTCGCTCACCTCGGCGAGCACCTCCGCCGCGCGTCGATAGGCCTGCACACGGTAGGTGTCGGCGTGTTCGCGTTCGAGCCAGAAGGCGACTTCGCGGAGTGCGTCGACGGGGTCCACCGCTCCATTGTGGCCGCCGGGCGTCCGTAATCTGGGACGCATGCTCGAATCCGTCCGGTCGTCGTCCCCCCTCGGTGCGGTCTCCGCACTGGTCGTCGGTGCGGTGTCCGCGCTGACACTCGTCTCCGCCCGCGTGGCGTCCGAAGCGAAGGACCTCATGTACGAGGTGGACGGCGCGCCGCCCGCCCCGGTGGTGATCGTGCCGGGCGCGCGGGTGCACGAGGGCCGTCCGATGCGGGTGCTCCGCAGCCGCCTCGACGTCGCGGTCGCGTTGATGGCACGGGGACGGGTGCAAGCCGTGCTCGTCTCGGGCGACGGGGCCGGAACCTCGGGCGACGAGATCGAGGCGATGATCGCGTATCTCGTCGAGCAGGGTGTGAACCGGGAACGGATCGTCGCCGACCCGTACGGTCTCGACACCTACGACACCGCCCGGCGTGCGGTGGCCACCTACGGCGTGCGGCAGGCGCTGATCACGACCCAGGCCTTCCACCTTCCGCGCGCAGTGGCGTTGTGCCGGCGGGCGGGCATCGACATCGCCGGAGTCCGCGCCGCGAACGACGTGCGACTGCGCACGCGGCTGAGGAATCTGGCGCGCGAGTACGTGCTGTCGCGACCCAAGGCGTTCCTCGAACTCCGGTTCCCGCGCGACCCGGCGGTGGAGACCCCTCCGGACGACCGGCTCGCCGAGATCCTGGCCGGTCTCGAGCACGGTGCGGTGGCCGCCCCACCGTCTGCTTCCTAGGCTCGTGATCATGCGCCCCACAGCTCTCGTCACCGGAGGGGGTCGCGGTCTCGGCGCCGCGATCGCCCAGGAACTCGCTCCCACCCACGATCTGCTCCTCGGCGGACGACGTCGCGAGTCGCTCGATGCGATCCTCGAGGAACTGCCCGACGCCACGCCGTGGCCCGTGGACCTGCTCGATCACGTCGCCGTCGCCGCGGCCGCCGCCGACATCGATCGGCTCGACGTGCTCGTCCACAACGCGGGCGTCGCCGAACTGGGCACGATCGCCGACAGCGAGCCCCGGCAGTGGCGCGAGACGTTCGAGGCGAACGTCGTCGCCGTCGTCGCCCTGACGCAGGTGTTGCTACCGGCCCTGCGGACCGCGAACGGCCACGTGGTGCTCATCAACTCGGGGGCGGGTCTGCGCGTTCGCCCCGGGTGGGGTGCCTACGCCGCGAGCAAGTTCGCACTGCGGGCGTTCGGCGACGCGCTGCGCGAGGAGGAACCCGCGCTGCGGGTCACCTCGATCCACCCGGGCCGGATCGACACGGACATGCAGCGCGCGATCGTCGCGTCGGAGGGCCGCGAGTACGACCCGTCGCAGTTCCTCAGCCCCGGCACGGTGGCGCGTGCGGTGCGGCAGGTCGTCGAGGCGCCGGTCGACGCCCACCCCACCGAGGTCGTTCTGCGTCCTCGCTGACGACTCGAAAGAGCTGACGGCTCAGAACGGCAGGCGGCTCAGAACGGCAGGGGGATCACGACCGGGGGAGCGCCCGGAATCTGGATCTGGATCTGCGGAGGCGGCGGCGCGGGAGCCCGCGGCGCCGGCGGGGGTGCCGGTGCCGGAGCGGGTTCCGGAGCCGGCGGCGGTGGCGGCGGTTCCGGAGCGGGGGGAGGCGGAGGCGACGGTTCCGGGAGAGGAGGCGGTGGTGGTGCCGCGGCTTCCGGCACCGGATCGCGCCGCGGTGCAGGAACGGGTACCTGCAGCGCCTCGGTCTCCGGGCGGGTTTCCTCCGTGGTCTCCGGTGCGGCCGGAGCCATGGTTTTCGGCAGGGCCTCACCGACCGGCACGGGGACCATCGCGCCGGTCGTGATGTCGATGACCTCCAACTCCCGCACGGCAGTCGCGGCGGGCTGGACGACGAACATCCGCTCGGCGTTCAGTCCGGGCCATTTCGGACCTTCGAGTTCGTCGTTTCCGGTGAGCACCGGCGCGGACAGCGGATTGCCGCGCACGCACCGCACGCGCGGAACACCGAGTTCGTCGACGAGGACGATCGTGCCGCGTTCGAGCAGCGACTGCACGGGCCGCGCCGCACCGTCGCGGTACTCGTGCATGGTCACCCGGGTGTCGGCGCGCAACAGGACCGCCGTGAGGGTGTCGGTGTAGCCGCGGATGTCGGGCACGCCGAGGACACCGCGCCACGCTTCGGCCTTGGCGGGATCCTCCTCCAGATGACGGATGAGCCCTTCGCGATCGCACAGGGGCCGGTCGAGACTGCCCCCGTAGAGCGCCGGCCGATCACCGGAAACGGCCGGGGTCCCGGCGGTCGCGGTGACCGGATCACCGCCTTCCTCGACGACTTCGGGGGGAGCTGGCGGCACCGCGACCGGCACCTGCGGCGGCACGAGACGCGGCGTCCACGGGTCGTCCTGCGCGGTGGCGACATGCAGTTGCACGGGCGTCGTCGTCTCGACCGAACTGCCCGACGAGCAGGCACCCGCCACCAGTGCCGTCAGGGCGAGTGCCAGACCGAATCCACGAACCGTGTCGCTGGCCACGCCGTCATGCTAGGTCGATGATCGCCGGTGAAAGTGTTGTTCGGCGGTTCTCGTCGGTATCCGGATCCGGAGAGGAAACGCAGGAGGAGGTTGTTCACCTCGTCGCGACGTTCCATCTGCACGAAATGCCCCGCGCCCTCGAGCAGGTGGACACCGCGCAGATCGGGGACGAAGGCACGCATCCGTTCGCGCGCCGACGACCCCGACATCGTGATGACGGGATCCCGGTCGCCGGCCACGAACAGCGTCGGTACCTGCACCTTCGCGCCCTCGTAGGGACGCGACGCCTCCCAGTTCGCGTCGTAGGCGCGATACCAGGACAGACCTCCGCCGAATCCGGTGCGGGCGAACTCGGACGCGTAATGGGCGAGTTCGTCGTCGGTGAGCCAATCCCACGGCAACTCGGGAGCGGTGTGCAGCACGTCGAGGTATCCGCGTCTCTCGGACGGATGCGACCATACGTCGCGATAGCGGTATCCGCCGGACCGGCGACGCGGTCCGGATGTCGCAGCGCCGTCGTCCATGCGACGGGCGCACCGAAGTCGTGACCGACGACGACCGCGCTGTCGATCCCGAGGACGTCGAGCAGTCGGACGAGGCGATTGGAAATCGCGACGTTCGTGTACTCCTCGGCCTCCCGGGGGCGGCCGGTTCGGCCGTAGCCGGGCATGTCGGGGGCGACGGCACGGTATCCGGCATCGACGAGCGGCGCGAACTGGTGCCGGTAGCTATACCCCAGGCCGGGGAAGCCGTGGCACATGACGACCGCGGGTCCGTCGCCCCGATCGTCGATGTTCCACGTGAAACCATCGACCTCGACGATGAGGCTGTCCATCAGGAGGCGGGGACGGTCTGCATGTCCTCCTGGCTCCAGAACGCCCTCATGCTCGTGATCCTCGCGTCGTCGTCGAAGGTCATCACGTCGACGACCTCCATGACCAGATCCTGCTCACCCAGGTGCGTGACCAGGCGGAACACGAAAGCGGCGTTGTTCTCCGCGACCTTGAGGGTTATCACCTCACCGGTCTGCGCGAGCGGTTCGACCACTCCGTAGAACTCGCGGATCTCGGCCTCGGTGGCGCGGACCGGCGTGCCGACCGGATCCTCGACCGTAGCGCCCGGTGCGTACAGCGCGAGGACATCGTCGACGGTGCCGGAGGCCACGGACTTCACGTAGTTCTCGACGGTGGTGCGGATCGCGTCCCGACTCGGTGCCATAGGGTCTCCTTCGTTCGAATCGGGAACACGTTTCAATTCGACGGTAGTGGGCCGGATCCGCGGATGCACTCGCGATTCCCACTCGGAAGACCCCCGCGCCGGAGGAGGATGACATCGCCATCACCCGGAACGATCGGAGACCCGATGATCGACGCTGTCGCCTTCACCCTCGACGGACACGCCGGTGCTCTCGCAGCCCGCACGTGGGTCGGCGAGGCCCCGCGCTACGTGGCGTTGTTGTGCCACGGTTACGGCGAGCACTGCGGACGCTACGAGTATGTGGCCGCGCGCCTCGTCGCCGACGGCGCCGCCGTCTACGCGGTGGACCACATCGGTCACGGTCTCAGCGACGGCGAACGCGTCCTGATCGACGACTTCGAGAAGGTGGTCGACGATTTCCGTCTGCTCGATCTCACGGCGCGACGCGAGCATCCCGACCTGCCGGTCGTGCTCGTCGGACACTCGATGGGTGGCATGATCGCCGCCCGGTACGCGCAGCGATACGGCTCGGAACTGGCCGCGGTCGTCCTGTCCGGCCCGGTCCTCGGCAGGTGGGCGGCCGTCGACGCCCTGCTCACGACCGAGGAGATCCCCGATACCCCCATCGATCCGTCCACCCTCTCCCGTGATCCCGAGGTGGGTCGCGCCTACGTGGCCGACCCGCTCGTCTGGCACGGCCCGTTCAAGCGCACCACCGTGCAGGCGCTGAAGACCTGCATCGACACGATCACCGCCGCCGGTGCCGTCGACGACGTGCCCGTGCTGTGGTTGCACGGCGAGGACGATCGACTGGTTCCCCTCGACGGCACCGCCACCGGATGGTCGTCGCTGGCAGGTCGCGGGGCGTCGTCGAAGACCTATCCCGAAGCGCGGCACGAGATCTTCAACGAGACGAATCAGGACGAGGTCCTGGGCGATGTCGTCGACTTCGTCGGCGCGCACATCCACCCTCTCGAGACTCTCGAGGATTGAAGCCGACCGCGTCTGGCTACCCCAAGCCATGGGGGCCGTCCCCTTCGTGTCCCGTACGGAAGGAGATGACCGTGGTCGAAGACAACACATCCGACAGGGCTCGCCCTGGTGCATCCGACAGGGCTCGCCCCGGTCCGGCCGACAAGGCACGCCTCGGGTTGAAGCAGACCGTGGTCGGTAAGGCGAAGGAGGTCGCCGGCGCTCTGACCGGCAACGACTCCCTCACCACCGAAGGCCGTCTCGAACAGGAGCAGGCTCGGCAGACCAGGAAGGCCGACACCCTTTCGCACATGGCCGAGGCCGAGAGCGACGAGGCGGTCGAACAGCTCGACGCCGTCCGCGAGGCCGGACAACAGGAACGCGAGGCCGTGCAGCAGCGGACCGGCGCCGTCGAGTCGCAGGCCGAGCGGGAGGCACGGGTCCGCAAACAGGCCGCCGACCTCGAACATCAGGAGAACATCGTCCGAGGGCGATCCGACGCCGCCCGTGAGGCCACAGCCGCCGAACAACAGGCACGTCGCGAGGAGAACGAGCAGGTCACGGATGCCGCCGCAGAGGTCGCGGCCGCCCACGAGGACCACCGACGAGCCTCCCACGACGCCGAACGTGCACGCCTCCAGGCCGAAGAGGAACGCCGCAAGGCCGAAGCCCTCGAACGCACGCTGACCGACGAGCCGGATCGCTGACGAACACCACCGACATTCCCTACCGGAGCTGTACCCCCATCGAAGTTGGAGATGCGCCCATGAACCTCGCCACTCTGCCCAAGAGCGTTCTGCGACTGCAGTACAAGATCGCCCGCTTCCCACTGGGATTGATCGAGCAGCAGTTGCGGTTCCTGCCCACCGACGCCCCGCCGCGCCTGATGTACGAGCGGGGGCTGGGCATGCTGGACGGCATCGTCGGCAGCGTGCTCGACGACCAGGAGATCGCCACCCGCGGGGCGCTCGCCACCGAACGCGCCGAGGCGGTGAAGCGCGCGGAGAAACTCGACGCGCAGGCCGCGGCCGAGAAGCGCGCGGCAGACGCCGAACTCCGTCGAACGCGTGAACGTGCCGCTGCCCAGCAGGAAGCCGCGCGACGCGACCGCGAGAACGAAGTCGAGCAGGCCCGGGAGCGTGCGCAGGAACGCGCGAAGCAGGCGGAGAAGGAGGCCGAGCAGAAGAAGGCCGCCGAGACCGCGAAGGCCGACCAGGAGGCCGCCGCGAAGCGCCAGGCCGCCGAGACCGCGAAGAAGAAGGACGAGGAGCGCATCCGCAAGGCCGAGCAGGAGGCCGCCGAGCCCGCCAAGGTCTCCCTCAAGGATGCCGTCGCCAAGCAGCTCGAGGCGAAGGAAGCGGAGGAGCGCGCGCACGATGCGGGCGAGGTCGCCGAGTTCGAGAAGATCGAACACAAGCACCCCTGATCCCGGTTGTAGTCGACGAGACCCCGGTGCATCCTGTGCACCGGGGTCTCGTCCGTCGTAAGCGGTTGCTACTTCACGACATTGACCATCTTGCCGGGAACCACGATCACCTTGCGCGGTGCGGCACCGCCGAGCAAGTCGGCGATCTTCTCGTCCACGAGCGCGGCGGCCTCGATCGCGTGGGGTGCGGCGTCGGCCGGGACGGTGATGCGGCTACGCACCTTGCCGTTGACCTGGATCGGGTACTCGACGCTGTCCTCGACGAGCCACTTCTCGTCGGCGACCGGGAACGGGCCGTGCGCAAGCGATTCGGTGTGTCCGAGACGCGACCACATCTCCTCGGCGAGGTGCGGGGCGACCGGGCCGAGCATGAGCACGAGCGGTTCGACGGCGCTGCGCGGCGCACCCGACGGGTACTGCTTGGTCAGGTGGTTCGTGTACTCGATGAGCTTGGCGATCGCCGTGTTGTCGCGCAGGTGGGTGAAGTCGTCCGACACACCCGCGACCGTCTTGTTGAGCGCCCGCAGCGTGTCGTCGCCGGGGGTGTCGTCGGTGACGCGCAGCGCGCCACCCTCCTCCTCGACGACGAGACGCCACACGCGCTGCAGGAAGCGGTGCGCGCCGACGACGTCCTTGGTCGCCCACGGACGCGACTGGTCGAGCGGGCCCATCGACATCTCGTAGACGCGCAGGGTGTCGGCGCCGTACTCGTCGAAGATCTGGTCGGGGCTGACGGAGTTCTTGAGCGACTTGCCCATCTTCCCGTACTCGCGAGCGACCTCCTGCTCACCGTCCGGGCCGGTCCAGTAGAACGTGCCGTCGCGCTCGACGACCTCCTCGGCCGGCACATACACGCCGCGCGAGTCGGTGTAGGCGTAGGCCTGGATGTAACCCTGGTTGAACAGGCGACGGTACGGCTCCGAGGAGGTGACGTACCCGAGGTCGAAGAGCACCTTGTGCCAGAACCGCGCGTACAGCAGGTGCAGCACCGCGTGCTCGACACCGCCGACGTAGAGATCGACGCCACCCGGGTCGTTCGGGCCGTGCAGTTCCGGCCGCGGGCCGGTCCAGTACGCCTCGTTCTCCTTGTCACAGAAGGCTTCCGAGTTGGTGGGGTCGATGTAGCGCAGCTGGTACCACGAGCTGCCGGCCCACTGCGGCATCACGTTGGTGTCGCGCGTGTAGCGCTTCAGGCCGTCGCCGAGATCGAGCTCGACGTTCATCCAATCCACCGCCTTCGCGAGCGGCGGGGACGGTTCGGAATCGGCGTCGTCCGGATCGAAGGAGACCGGCGCGTAATCCTCCACCTCGGGAAGTTCCACGGGCAGAGCGGATTCGGGCAGAGCATGGGCGCGTCCCTGCTCGTCGTAGACGATCGGGAAGGGCTCGCCCCAGTACCGCTGCCGCGCGAACAGCCAGTCGCGCAGCTTGTACTGGATGGTGCCGCGTCCGGCGCCGTCCGCCTCGAGCTTCGCGACGATCGTCTTCTTCGCCTCGGCGACGTCGAGACCGTCGAGCAGGCCGGAGTTCACCAGCACACCGTCGCCGGTGTACGCCTCGGCGGTGACGTCGCCGCCGGAGATGACCTCGCGGATGGGCAGACCGAAGGCGGTCGCGAACTCCCAGTCGCGCTGGTCGTGGCCGGGAACGGCCATGATCGCGCCGGTACCGTAGCCGGTGAGGACGTAGTCGGCGATGAAGATCGGCAGTCGCTCGCCGTTGACCGGGTTCACGGCGTAGGCGCCGAGGAAGACACCGGTCTTCTCCTTCGACTCCTGCCGCTCGAGATCGGACTTCGCGGCGATCGACGCGCGGTAGGCCGCGACCGCGGCAGCCGGATCGGCGGCGCCACCGGTCCAGCGCTGGTCGACGCCCTCGGGCCAGGACGCGGCGACGATCCGGTCGACGAGTTCGTGCTCGGGAGCGAGGGTCACGTAGCTGGCACCGAACAGGGTGTCGGGCCGGGTGGTGAACACCTCGATCGCCGAATCGTGGTCGGCGACGGCGAACTTCACCTGGGCGCCGTGCGAGCGCCCGATCCAGTTGCGCTGCATGGACTTGACCTTGTCGGTCCAGTCCAGATGCTCGAGATCGTCGATCAGGCGGTCGGAGTAGGCGGTGATCCGCATCATCCACTGGCGCAGGTTCTTCCGGAAGACCGGGAAGTTGCCGCGCTCGGAGCGGCCGTCGGCCGTGACCTCCTCGTTGGCGAGCACCGTGCCCAGACCCGGGCACCAGTTGACGAGCGAATCCGACCGGTAGACCAAGCGGTACGAGTCGATGACGTCGGCGCGCTCACCCTCCGACAGCGACGCCCAGTCGCGTCCGTCCTCGAGACGACGCGTGCCGTCGGCGAATTCGGCCTCGAGTTCGGAGATGCGACGCGCCCGGCCGGCCTCGCGGTCGTACCAGGCGTTGTAGATCGTCAGGAAGATCCACTGCGTCCAGCGGTAGAAGTCGACGTCGGTCGTCGCGACCGAGCGACGCTCGTCGTGCCCGAGACCGAGCCGGGAGAGCTGCCGCTTCATGTTCCCGATGTTGGCCTCGGTGGTCGTGCGCGGGTGCGTGCCCGTCTGCACGGCGTACTGCTCGGCCGGCAGACCGAAGGCGTCGTAACCGAGGGTGTGCAGCACGTTGCGGCCCTGCATGCGGTTGAAGCGCGCATACACGTCGGTGGCGATGTACCCGAGCGGGTGCCCCACGTGCAGGCCCGAGCCCGAGGGGTACGGGAACATGTCCTGCACGAACAGCTTGTCGGAGGGCACCTCGCCGGCGAGATCGCCCACCGGATTGGGGGCGTGGAAGGTGCCGCGCTCGCGCCAGAGCTCCTGCCAGCGCTGCTCGATCCGCCCCGCGAGCTCGGCGGTGTACCGATGCTGCGGAGTGCTGCCGGGTTCGTGCTGGGAGGTCTGTTCGGGACGGGTCACGGTGATCACTATCTACTCGGCCGGGCGTGTGAGTGCTCCCACCAGGGTAGAACGTGCCCGCACCCGCGCAGACCGGTGGCACCACCGGCCGCGTATCCTGGTCGGGTGCTCATCGTCGCTGTCCTGCTCTTCGTGCTCGCTCTCGTCGTCGGCGCGGTGGGTGTCGCGGCACTGACCGGCAAGCTCCCGCGCAACCGCTGGGCCGGTGTGCGCACCCCCGACGCGCTGCGTGACGACGAGGCGTTCGCCCTGGCCAACAAGGTTGCCGCACCCAGCATGCTCGGGTCCGCGGTGCTCCTCGCCCTCGGTGGTGTCGCGTCGCTGACGCTGCCCACCGTCGCCGGGATCATCGCAGTCGTCGTCACCGTGGTGGCCGCCCTGATCACCGCCGGAGCCGGCGGATCCGTCGCAGCGCGGGTCGCTGCGGCGACGAAGCCGGAGGAGACAGCCGGCTGCGGTACCTCGTGCGGGGCGTGCAGCCTGCGCGGGGCGTGCGAGCCGACCGCCTGACGGTCCTCCCACCGGCAGTCCTCACGCCCAGCGGCGCTCCCGTGCGTAGCGCGGTGTCCACCAGAACCGGTTGAGCACCCGCGCCGG
Organism: Rhodococcus sp. IEGM1339; assembly: GCF_050321925.1. Lineage (NCBI taxonomy): Bacteria > Bacillati > Actinomycetota > Actinomycetes > Mycobacteriales > Nocardiaceae > Rhodococcus > Rhodococcus sp. IEGM1339. Next base: position 60,345 of record NZ_JBNQFT010000013.1, on the reverse strand, counting down.
TACCGGGAGACTCTTCAGCACGACGGCCACGCGGTCCTTCGGTGCTCCATCGAAGAGGTAGGGCAGCATTTCGGAGACCTCGCGCTTGTCCAGTTGCGCGAACGCCCGCATCGAGATGTCGTGCCATTCCTCCTTGGTGATGGATTGTTCGATCAGCGGGAAGGCGTCCCGTTCCTCGTGCGCGAGGTGAGCACCCAGCGACGTGACGAGACCGTCGAGCAGACCGCCGAGCCGCTCGGTCGCCGTCTCCCGGTCGTCGAGCACAGCCTCGATCTCCGCCAACGCCGGGTCGATCACGGAATGTTCGGCCTCCATCGCATCGAGCACCTCCATCGCCCCCGCATCGTGTGCGAGGCGTGGCCGCATGAACGGCCAGACGTAGACGTCCTCGACGGAGTGGTGCGTGTGCAGTTCGGCGCTGAATCCGTGCCGGCCGAGGAGCAGCGCATCGTGCGTGCCGGGATCGGCGGTCCGCCACTTCTGCGCGAAGTCGGCGAGACGTTCGGTGTCCCGGCGTAGAGCGGAGTGGATCAGATGCACGACCTCCAGATCCTCGGCGGACAACGGCGTGGCGTGAGTGGTGGTCATGGCGGGTACCTCGACTTCCGTATGAATGTCCCCGTGTCCATGGAGCCTCGTCGCCGCGTGAGGTGTTCTCAATCCCACATTCGAGGGGGATACTTCGGGATATGCGCTCTGCACAGCGGTTGAGGGCAGGCATCCACGGCGCAGCATCCGCGGCTGCGGACGGGGCGCAGTTTCGCGAGTTCGTGATGGATGTGCTCGGCGCTTTCATTCCGTACGACGGTGGTTGTGTCGCACCCGTGGACCCGGCCGTCGGGGTTCCCACCGGCTTCACCACCCGCGGCCTCGACGACCCAGCCGAGGTACTCCGATTGTCGATCGAGTTCGAGTACGGTCCGGACCTCGATCCGGACAGCCTCTACGCGCTCATGCAGCACCGGTCCGGAGTGCGGCGGATCGAAGAACCCTCCGGCCGCGGACCGGGATACGGCAACAGGCGGTATCTCGAACTCGTGTCGCATCTGGGCATGAGACACGAAGTGCAGCTGGTCTTCCGGGACGGAGACCGTCGGTGCTGGGGTGTCGGTGATCTGCTCCGCGCGTCGGGCCGAGGTTTCTCCGACGCCGAACTCACGATGCTCGACGACGTTCTCGACGACATCGCGAACGGATTCCGCACCACGTTGATCCGGCACGCATCCGCACGAACACGGAACACGGTCGTCGAGGGCACCGCCTGCGAATGCTCGGGTCCGGCCGTGGTGGTAATCGGGGCGGACGACGAATTCGATTCCGTCACTGCCGCAGCGATGATCTTCTTCGAACGCCTCGGCTGGGAGAGTCCCGCTCGGGGGCGCCCCGGACCGGCGCATGTGATCGCCCGTCAGGTCCGTAGAACACGACCCGTGCCCGCGGATGTGCGTGTCCGCACCCTCGACGGCGAATGGCTCGTACTGCGCGCCGCGATCTTCGACGAGACCGGCCGCGTCGTCATGACCTTCGAGCGGGCACGCCTGCCCGAGATCGTCGCCCTGGTCACGGCCGCCTACGGTCTGACGCCACGCGAATCGGAAGTACTCGTCGAAGTGCTCGCCGGACGGTCTCGCAACGAGATCGCGAGTCGGTTGTTCATCAGCCCGTACACCGTGCAGGACCACCTGAAGAACATCTTCACCAAGACCGGTGTGAACAGCCGGCGCAGCCTAGTCTCGCGACTCGCGTGTACCGAGTGCATGCCCCGGTTCGGTGGCGACCTGCGACCCGACGGATGGTTCGACGAGAGCGGAACGAGGACGGCGCCGGTGGAGGCCCGCACCCTAGGCTGACCCCCATGACGACGCGTCAGGTCGACCCCGTCGGTGCGCTGCTCGGACTGGCCGTTCCGTTGCTGTGTGCCGTGGCCGTACTCGTGCTCACCCGCTCGTGGATCCCACGATTGCCCGAGGAGATCGCCACGCACTGGTCGGGCACGACACCCGATTCGTTCGGGTCACCGATGACCTCGGCGTGGACCGCCGCCCTGCTGATCGTGCTCGTCGGGGGAGGGTGCTGCGCGATCGCCGCGATCGCGCAGGCGCAACTGCTCATGCGTCGCTACATGCTCGCGATCGGTCTCGGGGTCACCGGCACGATCACCGCACTGTTCCTGGCCGGTCTCGCGGGGCAGCTCGACACGACCGACGCCACGCAGGCCGCGTTGGAGGGCTGGCCGGCGGTGCTCGGCATGTGGGTGGGTATCGCGGTGGGCTGGTTCGGGGGACGGCTCCTGCGCGACGGTCGGGAGCGGAAGGCGGCGACCGCCGCTCCGGATCCGGCGCTGCCGCGCGGTCGTGCCGAACTGCCGATCGTCGAGCAGGTGGGCACCGGTGTGGGCACGACGGCGGGACTGTCGCTGCTCGTCCTGATCCCCGCGCTCGTCGTGTGCGGTGCGACGCAGAGCTGGTGGCCGCTGGGTTTGATCGCGCCCGTCGCTCTGCTCGTGCTGGGTCTGCTCCGCTACACCGTGGTGGTCGACGCGGACGGGATCCGGGTGTCGAATCTGGCCACCGACGCGCTCGGATACGACCTCGACGAGATCGTCGGGGCGAAGGTCACCGAGACCCGCCCGTTCCAGGACTGGGGCGGCTGGGGCCTGCGGGCCAAGGGCGGCAAGCGGTACGGCCTGGTCACGCGCACCGGGCCTGCCGTCGTGGTGACCACGGCCTCCGGACACGAATTCACCGTGACCGCAACGAGGGCCGAGGAGATGGCCGGCGCGCTCAACACTCTCGCCGACGCCCGCTGACCGGTCCCGGTCGCCCGAGGGGGGCTCAGTTGCGCTCGACCTCGATGGGGTGCGTCGCGAGCAACGCCATCGGCAGCGGCTGCCGGCGCAGCACCCTCGCCCACACGTCGAGGTGCGCGGGGGCGAGCACATCGGTGGGCAGTGCCGAGACCACCATCCAGTCGTCGTTGCGTAGTTCGCCGTCGAGCTGACCTGCGCTCCACCCCGCGTATCCCGCGAAGATCCGCACACCCTCGACGTAGTGGGCGATGTGCCCGGGATCGACATCGAGGTCGATCATCACCACTCGGCCGTCGACGTGGCGGATGCCGGGGACGTCGGTGATGTCGGCCCCCACCCGCAGCGTGCCGAGGCACAGCGCCGAACTGCGGTGGACGGGACCGCCTACGAACAGGGTCTTCGGTTCGGCGGCGAGCCACGACCATTGCGGCAGCATGGCGTCGACGGAGGTGTCGCTGATGCGGTTCAGGACGACACCGAAGCTGCCGGCATCGGTGTGCTCGATGATGTAGACGACGGTGCGGCGGAAGGTCGGCTCGGTGAGATCGGTGGCGGAGACGAGCAGGCTTCCGGCCCGCACCCTGGGTGTCGAGGGTGCGGTGCGGTCCTCGGGTTCGTCCTGATGCTGCGCCACGTCAGCCATTCTGTCACCGCCGTCACCGGCGCGTGGGGTGGAACCCGACGGTCTGTGCCAACAGGGCGAGATGATGTTCGAACAGGACCTCGCGGTCCGGAAAAGTGTCGGGGCCGTACTGCCCGAAGACCTCGAAGCTCACGGACCCGAACAACGACGGCCACACCCAGAGACCGCGTGCCAGTACGGAATCCGGGGCCGTGAGGGAGAACTCGTCCCGGATCCGGCCCAGCGGTTCCCCCAGGCTCTCCGGAGGTGGGGCAGCGGCCGTGTCGTCCAATACACCCGCGGCGTGGGCCTCGTCCACGATCCGGGCCAGTCGCAGGACCACGCGGATACCGGGTGCGGTGGTGCGCTCGGCCGGGGCAGCGTAACCGGGCACCGGACTGCCGAACAGCAACCCGTAGCGGGCCGGTTCGGCCAGCGCCCACGAGCGCACCGCCCGGCCGAGGGTGAGAAACCGTTCGCGGTGATCGGAGGGGTCGACTGCGTCGACGGCACGGTCGACACTGTCGCCGAGTTCGTCGTAGGCGTCGACGACGAGCAGGGTGAGCAGCTCGTCGCGGCTCGAGACGTAGCGGTAGACGGCGGAGGAGACGACGCCCAGGTCTCGGGCGACGGCACGCAGCGACAGCGCCGCCGCTCCGTGGGTGCCGAGATGCTCGCGGCCGATCCGGAGGATGTCGGCCATCGTCTGTGCGCGTGCGCGCGCCCGTGGTGTCGTCACCGGACCATTCTGCCTCGAACAGAGAGCACCGTCAACAAATGAGAGCACTGCTCTTGACAAGCACGGCTGCACGGAGGATCGTCGACGTCATCAGAGAGCAGTGCTCACACTTTTCCGAAGCGAGGAATCATGTCGCATCTCCAGGTGGTCGCAGGAGCCGGACCCGTCGGCTGGACCGTCGCCGAACAGATTGCCGCACAAGGACATCGCGTGCGCGTTCTCACCCGATCGGGCAGTGGACCGGAAGGCGCGGGCATCGAACGCCTGCGTGTCGACGTCACGGATCCCGAGGCCGCGGCCGCAGCACTCGTCGACGAAGACGGACTTGTTGCCGACGCGGTGTACATGTGCGTCCACGGGTCGGCCTACCGCGCCGACGTGTGGGCACGCGAACTCCCCGTCGCCGAGCGGGTCGTTCTCGACGCCGCCGCGAACCTGTCGGAGAAGACGGTCGTCGTCTTCCCCGAGAGCCTCTACTCGTACAGCGAACCCGACCGGGTCATGACCGAGGACTCGCCCCGCGAGGCCGACACCGGCAAGCGCGGTGTCCGACGGCAGCTCCTCGCCGCCCGGGCAGCGCATCGCGCACCGACGGTGAGCGTGGTCGCGTCGGACTTCTTCGGTCCGCGGGTACTGAACGCGATGGCCGGCGCACGCATGGTGCCCACCGTGCTCGCCGGGAAGAAGGTGCGGGTGCTCGGCTCGGCCTACGTCCCGCATTCGTTCACCTACGTTCCCGACCTGGCCGCGGCGATGATCGCGGCAGCGGGGGAGCCGACCGTGTGGAACACCGTGATCCACGCACCCACCGGACCGGCCGTGGCACAGCGCGAGATCGCCACCGCCTTCACGCGGACGGCCGGCCTGCCCGCGCCCGCGGTGGGGACGATCCCGTCCTGGCTGGTGCGGGCCGGCGGCCACGTGAACCGGGACATGAAGGAACTCGCCGAGATGCTCTACCAGTTCGATGCCCCGTTCGTCATGGACTCGACCCGCACCGAACAGGTACTCGACCTGTCGCCCACCCCGCTCGACGAGGCGGCCGCCCGCACCGTCGAATGGTGGCGGAGCCGATAGTGTCGTGCTTGTGCGAGACTCCGGGCAGCAGTCCAGGCAGCGGGCGTGGCGATCGACCGCAACCGCCCTGCGGAACTCGCCGGGTCTCGTACGACTGACCGGAGTGCGGTTCGCGAGCCAGTTCGGTGACGGACTGTTCCAGGCCGCACTCGGCGGGGCGATCCTGTTCAACCCCGAACGTCACACCGACCCGGTGACGATCGCGGCAGGCTTCGCGGTGCTGCTGTTGCCGTACTCGGTGATCGGTCCGTTCGCCGGCGCCCTGCTCGACCGGTGGGACCGGCGCCTCGTCCTCGTCTGGGCCAACCTGCTCCGCGGAGTGTTCATCGCGGCAGCGGCGGCCGTGTTGCTCCTCGGGGGACCGCAGACCCCACTCATGCTGCTCGCGCTCGCCGCCATCGGTGTGAGCAGATTCGTCCTGGCGGGCGTCTCGGCCTCGCTCCCACACGTGGTCGCCCAGTCGTGGCTCGTCCCGGTCAATTCCGTTCTGGCAACGGTCGGTTCGGGTGTCTCGGCGGTCGGGGCCGCCACGGCGGTCGCGACCATAGGATTCGTGGGCGCGGGCGACACTGGCTCCGGGACGGCCGTCCTCCTCGGAGTGAGCGGTTCGCTCGTCGGTGCGGTCGCCGCAGCGGGATTCGCCGCGAATGCCCTCGGCCCCGAGGGAATACGTCCCCGGGCCGTGATCCCCACCGTCCTGTCAGGTCTGCGGACCGGTGCAGGGGCCGTCCTCGAAGCTCCTGGCGTGACGATCGCGATGCTCGGAATCGGCGCGCACCGCATCGTGTTCGGCATCGACACGCTCATCATGGTGCTCGTCCTGCGTGCCGAGGAGAATGGCTCCGACCTGCTCGTGGGATTCTCCGGATTCGGTGTCGCGGTCGCCTGCACCGCCACCGGCATGCTCCTCGCAGCGGTGCTCGCACCGATCCTGATCCCGCGGCTGGGCCGGCCGTGCACCATCACCGTCGGGTTGATCGCCGCCGCGATCGTGCAGTTCGCGTTCGTCACCACCGTGTCGGCCGGACCGTTGCTCGTCGCGGCCTTTCTGCTCGGCCTCGCCGGTCAGACCATCAAACTCACCGGCGACGCCGCGATGCAGATCGATATCGACGACGCGCGCCGAGGTCAGGTCTTCGCGCTGCAGGACACCGTCTTCAACATCGCCTTCCTCGGCGCGATCGTCGTGGCGGCCTTCGTCATCGACCCCGACGGGCGCACACCCGAGCTGGCCGTCGCAGGTGGGGTCGTCTACCTGATCGGGCTCGTCGCCGTGCTCGTCGTGCGCCGCACGCGGCAGTAGCGATCACGCGCTCAGCGCGGCCGGATGGATCCCCACCTCCGTGGCCTTGACGACGAACCATACGGAGTCGCCCGGATGGACGTCGAGGTCGGCGAGTGCCGCCGTCGTGATCTCCGCGGCGATACCCGTATCCGATCGCACGAGCACCGACGAACCCTGCGCCTCGAGTTCCGCGATCCTCACCCTCAGGGCGTTGCGCGGGCTCCCGTGCGGGGCCTCGGTGTAGACGGCGACCGCCGACGGCGCGAAGACGGCGACGGCGGCCGTACCCGGGACGCAGTCGTCGTGGACGCGGCCGTGGACGAGACCGTCCGCGGATTCCAGCGCCTCAGCTCGCACGATGCCGGTGACGAGATTGCTCCCCGCGATGCGGGCGGCGAAGGCACTGCGCGGTCGCGTCAGCACCCGGCGTACCGGCCCGTCCTCGACGATCCGCCCGGCCTCGATCACGATCACCCGATCGGCGAGGGCGAGCACGTCGAGCGGGTCGTGGGTGACGAGCAGGCCCGTGCGTCCACTGTCGCGCAGGACGCGTCGCAGCAACGACCGCAACACCGGTGTCGCGGTGACGTCGAGCGCGGCCATCGGCTCGTCGAGCAACAGCAGGTGCGGTTCGGCCGCGAGGGCACGTGCGAGTGCGACCCGTTGCGCCTGCCCACCCGATAACTCGTGCGGACGACGATCGGCGAGTGCTGCGGCATCGACCTCCTGCAGCCACCTCTCGGCGCGCACACGGGCCTCACGCCGACCCGCACCCGCACTGCGCGGTGCGAACTCGACGTTGTCCGCGACCGTCAGGTGCGGGAAGAGCAGCGCCTGCTGGGCGAGCAGCACCACCGACCGGTCGTGCGGAGCGACGGCGACGCCGGTCGCGGTATCGGTGAGGACGCGACCGTCGAGTTCCACGCGACCCGCATCGGGACGCAGCAGACCGGAGACCACTCCCAGCAGCGTCGACTTGCCGGCTCCGTTGGGGCCGAGCACCGCGACGATCTCACCCTGCGCGACCTCGAGGTCGACGTCGACATCGCGTGCGGCGACCCGGGCCCGCACCGTCAGGCTCACAGCGGGCGGTCCTTCCGCCGCGAGTACACGGCCACGACGATCACGACGGCCACCAGGATCAACACGAGCGACAGCGCGACGGCGGCATCGGGATCGGTTTCCCGCTGCAGATAGATCTCGAGCGGCAGCGTGCGCGTCACACCCTGGAGGCTGCCGGCGAAGGTGAGGGTCGCGCCGAATTCGCCCAGTGCGCGGGCGAATGCGAGTACCGAACCGGAGACCAGGCCGGGCAGCACGAGGGGCAGGGTGATGCGCCGGAAGACCGTCGTGGGACGCGCACCGAGTGTGGCCGCGACGTCCTCGTAGCGTGAACCCGCACTGCGCAGCGCACCTTCGAGACTCGTGACGAGGAAGGGCAGTGCGACGAAGGTCTGCGCGAGCACGACCGCGGTGGTGGTGAAGGCGATGTGGATCCCGAGCGCATCGAGGTGCTCACCGATCAGTCCGCGACGACCGAAGGTGTAGAGCAGGGCGATACCGCCCACGACCGGGGGCAGCACGAGCGGCAGCAGGACGAACCCGCGGATCATCGATATCCACCGGAAGCTACTGCGCGCCAGCACCATTGCGAGAGGCACGCCGAGCAGGATGCACAGGATCGTGGCGGCCGCGGAGGTGCGCAGGCTCAGGACGAGCGCGTCGAGGGACGCCGGGGATGTCACCAGCGCGGGGAAGGTCGTCCAGTCGACGGTGAGCAGCATCGACACCAGGGGCACGACGACGAACAGCAACCCGAGTGCCGCGGGAACGAACAACCACCGGGGCAGTCCCGTCGCGGTCACGGTGCACCGAATCCTGCGTCGGCCAGGACGGCACGACCGCCCGTGCCGGTGACGAAGCGCACGAAGGCGTCGGCGCGACCGGGATTTCGGGAATTCGACAGTGGTGCAACGGGATAGATGTTGACGATCTCCGCGGCTTCCGGGACGGGGACAATGGTGACCTTCTCGCCGGCCCCCATCGCGTCCGTGACGTAGACCAGACCGGCGTCGGCCTGACCGGAGGTGACCTTGCCGAGCACGTCGGTCACCGACGATTCCTCGGACACCGGCGCGAGCTCGACACCGCCGGCCTCCTCGAGTCGCTCGGTCGCCGCCCCGCACGGCACCTGGGGCGCACACACGACCACCGAGAGACCGTCGCCGGTGAGATCGTCGAACGAGTTGACGTTCTTCGGGTTCCCCGGTTCGGTGACGATCGTGAGCATGTTGGTCGCGAACGGGATCGGCTCACCGGCAACGAGTCCGGCCGCGACGGCGGCGTCCATCGTCCGGGTGTCGGCGGAGGCGAAGACGTCGGCGGGTGCCCCCTGCTCGAGTTGGGTCTCGAGATCGGACGAGCCGGCGAACGAGAATTCCACCGACACTCCGGGGTTCGCCTCCTCGAATCGTTCGGCGATCTCGGTGAACGGCGCCCGGAGCGAGGCCGCCGCATAAACGGTGAGGACATCCGAGCCACCGCCGGTGCCGCACGACGTCAGTGCCGCAGCGGTGAGACCGGCAGCGAACGCGGCGAGCGCCCGGCGCCTCATCCGTCCCCTCCGGGTGTCTCGACGATGACAGTGGTCGCCTTGACGACGGCCACCCCGATGCTGCCCGGCTCGAGACCGAGTTCGTTCACGGCCTCGGTGCTCATGAGCGAGACGATGCGGTGCGGACCGCACTGCATCTCCACCTGCGACATGACGGTGTCGGAGACGACGCGCGTAACCAGCCCGACGAAGCGATTGCGAGCGGAGCTGCCCACCCCGAGCGGATCGGGACCGGCATCGGCCTGAGCGCGGGCGAACTCCGCCAGCTCGCGACCGTCGACTGTCTTGCGTCCGGCGGAATCCTTGCCGGCGCGCAGCAGCCCCTGGTCGATCCAGCGACGGACCGTGTCGTCGCTGACCCCCAGCAACGACGCGGCGTCGCGGATCCGGAGGGAGGTCACGGGTATCTCCGCAGATGCGTCATGAACGCTACGTTATACCCGCATCTGCGGACCGACAAACAGATCAGTAGACATCGCGGACGTACCGCTTGTCGGCAGCCATCTGCTCGACGTACGCCGCGGCGGCGTCGCGGTCGAGCCGTCCGTGTGCCTGCACCACCTCGCGCAGGGCCGCGTCGACGTCCTTCGCCATACGTCCGGCGTCGCCGCACACATAGAAGTGGGCACCGTTCTGCAGCCACTTCCACACCTGCGCACCATGCTCGCGCATCCGGTCCTGCACGTAGATCTTCTGCCGCTGGTCGCGGGAGAAGGCCAGTCCCAGCTCGGTGAGGAAACCGTCGGCGTGCATCGACTCGATCTCGTCGCGGTAGAGATAGTCGGCCTCGGATCGCTGGCCGCCGAAGAACAACCAGTTGCGGCCCGTGTGCCCGGCCTCACGACGGTCGTGGAGGAAACCGCGGAACGGTGCGATGCCCGTACCGGGACCGACCATGATCATGTCGGTCTCGGGTGCCGGTGGCCGGAAGTGCTCGTTGCGCTGCACGAAGATCGGGATGTCCACACCCTTGCTGTGATCCGCGAGGAACGACGAGCACACGCCCGCCCGGGATCGACCCTCGAATTCGTAGCGCACCACCGACACCGTCAGTTGCACCTCGCGCGGGTTCGTCTTCGGGCTCGACGAGATCGAGTACAGGCGCGGACGCAGACGGCCGAGGAGGTCCTTCCATTCGTCCCAGGGCGCCTTGAACGGGTACTCGGCGATGACGTCCATCGCCTGCCTCCCGTACAGCCACTGCTGCAGCTCGATCTTGTTGCCCGGTCGCAGGAGTTTCGCGAGTTCGGCACTGCCGCTCTGCTTCTGCACGAACCGGAGCAGTTCCGGTGTCACCCGGGTGATGTCGAGGTGACGGGTCGCGGCCTCGCGCAGCGGCACGGTAGGACGGTCGCCGAGTTCGACGGCGGTCTCCGGGTCGAGGGCGGTGACCTGCAGCCATTCGTCGACGGCCTCCGGGCCGTTCGTCGGCATCACCCCGAGTGCGTCGCCGGCCTCGTATTCGAATGCTGGATCGAAGATCTCGAATCCGAACTGACGCACGTCCTTCGCCGAACCCGCACCGCTCAGTGCGATGTTGCGGGTGATCCGGGTGACGAGCGGCGAGTTGCGGGTGTAGGCGGGGGCCGCGGGAGCCGACGGGACCGGTGCGACCGGGGTCGTCGAGCCTCCCAGCAGCGGTAGGAGAGCGTCGAGCCAGTTCTGCGCGCGCTCGTCCTCTCCGGGTTCGCAGTCGACGCGCTCGGCCAGGCGGGTCGCGCCGAGAGTGCTCAGACGGTCATCGACACGGCGCCCGAAGCCGCAGAAATCGTCGTAGCTCGAATCGCCGAAAGCCATTACTGCATAACGCGTTCTGCTCAGTTCGGGCGCGGTGTCCGCCGCGAGCGACCGCCAGAACGACCCGCCGTTGTCGGGTGGGTCGCCGTCGCCGAAGGTGCTCGTGACGACCACGAGGTCGTCGATGTCCGCCAGCGCGGCGACGTCGAGTTCGTTCAGCCCCCTCAGCCGCACGGCCCGACCGGCATCGCGGAGCCGTTGTGCGCAACTCGCCGCGAAGGATTCGGCGTTGCCCGTCTGCGACGCCCAGGCCACCACGACGACCGGCCCGTCCGGCACCGCCTCGGTGGGCGTCGCGTCGGGAACCGAGGCCGAGTGCGCGTACATCCCGGCGAGCAGTCCGTCGACCCATACCCGCTTGTCGGCCGGGAACGGCGCGGTCGGCGGAAGGGTCGGCGCGGCAGTGATCTCCGCCGTCCTGAGTCCGGCGAGAAGACCTGCGAGATAACCTCGTTCGGCGTCGTCGAAGGTGGGTGCGGGAATCGTCCCGAGTCCCAGCGCAGACTCGAGACGGTCGAGCACCGAACCGCTCTCGAGCACCGGTTCGACCGCACCCGCGACCTTCTCCACCGACACGGCGCAGACCTTGAATTCGGGCTGCAGGGATGCCGGGTCGACGGCGTCGTTCGTCACGGCGTTGATGGCGAGATCGTCGCCGAAGAGGTCGTTCCAGTGGAAGGGGGCGAAGCAGTTCCCGGGCAGCACCCGGTCGGTAACGACGGCCGGCAGCACGGCCCGGCCGCGCCGCGATGCGATCTCGACCCGGTCGCCGTCGACGATCGACAGTCGCTGTGCATCATCGGGATTGATCTCGACGAACGGTCCGGGGTTCAGTTTGGTGAGTTTCTCGACCTTCCCGGTCTTGGTGAGGGTGTGCCACTGGTGCGGGACGCGTCCGGTGTTCAGGACGAAGGGGTGGTCGTCGTCCGGCATTTCCGCGGCGGGCATGTGCGGGCGAGGGAGGAAACGAGCGCGGCCGTCGGGGGTCGCGAACGCCAGTCGCGGACGGGAACCGTCCTCGCGCACCACCGGGGTCCGGCTCGTCCCGTCGTTGAGATAGCGGACGGGGTGCCGTGTCGCGGCCGACTCCGGCGGGCACGGCCATTGCACGGGCCCTTTCCGCAGTCGATCGTAGGTCATGCCGCGCAGGTCGTAGCCGGTCTGCGGATTCGCGAATCCGGTGATCTCCTCGAAGATTTCCTCGGCACTCGAATAGTCGAAGGCGTCGCCGAAACCCATCTCCTGCGCGACCCGCGCGATGATCTCCCAGTCTGGCAGCGACTCACCGACGGGTTCGACGGCCTGCTGTAGAAGATTGACGGTGCGGTCGGATCCGACGGTGACATACTCGGATTCGGCCCACAGAGCTGCGGGTAGGAGAACGTCTGCGTACGAAGCGGTTTCGGTCTCGCGATAAACGTCCTGCACGATCACCAACTCGGCCTTCCCGAGTGCCTCGAGAACGGTGCTCCGATTCGCGATCGACGCCACGGGATTGGTGCAGATGATCCAGCACGCCTTGATCTCTCCGGCGGCCATGCGCTCGAACATGTCGACGGTGCCGGCGCCGCCCTCGGTGCGCAGCGTGCCGCGCGGCAGCGACCAGCGATCTTCGACGAACGCGCGGTCGTCGTCGGAGAGGACACTGCGCTGACCGGGCAGACCCGGTCCCATGTATCCCATCTCGCGGCCGCCCATCGCGTTGGGCTGGCCGGTGAGGGAGAACGGCCCGCTTCCGGTGCGGGAGATCGCCCCGGTCGCGAGGTGCAGATTGCAGATCGCGTTGGTGTTCCACGTGCCGTGGGTGCTCTGGTTCAGACCCATCGTCCAGCAACTCATCCACTCCCCGGCCTCGCCGATCCACTGCGCCGCGGTGCGGATGTCGGCCTCGGCCAGACCGGTGACTTCGGCGACGACGTGCGGTGGGTAGTCGGCGAGGAAGGACTCCATCGCGTCCCAGCCGTCGGTGTGCTTCTCGACGAAGTCGCGGTCGACGTGTCCGTTCTCGACGATCAGGTGCAGCAGACCGTTGAGAAGCGCCAGGTCGGTGCCCGGCGCGATCTGCAGAAACAGGTCGGCCTTGTCGGCGGTCGCGCTGCGCCGCGGATCGACGACGATCAGTCGCGCTCCCGCCTTGACCCGATCCATCATGCGCAGGAACAGAATGGGATGGCAGTCGGCCATATTGGAACCCGACACGAAGAAGACGTCGGCGCGGTCGAAGTCCTCGTACGAGCCGGGCGGGCCGTCGGATCCGAGCGACTGCTTGTACCCGGTCGCGGCGCCGGCCATGCACAGTCTCGAGTTCGATTCCATGTGCGAGGTGCGCAGGTATCCCTTCGCGAGCTTCGTCGCGAGATACTGGGCCTCGAGCGACATCTGTCCCGAGACGTAGAGAGCCACCGCGTCGGAGCCGTGGGCCGAGACGATATCGTTCAGGCGCCGCGCGGTCTCGGCGATCGCATCGTCGAAGGGGAGCGGGGCGACCTCGGCCGCCCGCTCGGAACGCATCCACGCCGTATCGAGCCGGCCCCCGGCCGCGAGCATCTCCGCGCTGGTCGCGCCCTTCGTGCACAACCGACCCCTGTTGGTCGGGTGATCCTTGTCTCCGTATGCCCTCACCACGCGTCGGTCACCCGTCTCCGGGTCGACGGCGACGTCGAGGAGCATCCCGCATCCCACACCGCAGTAGGAGCAGGTGGATTTCACCGTGGTGATCGCGTCCTGCATCCCGCAACTCCTCGACACCGTCTCGACTACGCCGGTGTCCATGCTGGAGAAGCGGTGTTGCGGTGGCGTCACCCGCGGTGAGCACGCGGTGACATCTGGCTCACGCCGCCGTCACGACGATGTGAGATCAGACGTTCGGAGTCAGGCCTCCTGCTGCTGTGCCCACCACTCGAGCAGCGCGGCCTCGGCCTCGTCGCGCTCGAGCGGGCCGCGGTCGAGCCGCAGTTCCTTGAGGAAGTTCCACGCCTTGCCGACCGTCGGACCTGCGGAGATACCCAGCAGTTCCATGATCGCGTTGCCGTCGAGGTCGGGCCGGACCTTGGCGAGATCCTCCTCGGCGGCGATGCGCTCGATCCGTTCCTCGAGACCGTCGTAGGTGGCCTGCAGCGCGGCGGCCCGACGCTTGTTGCGGGTCGTGCAATCGGCGCGCACCAGCTTGTGGAGCTTCGGCAGCAGCGGCCCGGCGTCGTGCACGTAACGGCGCACGGCCGAATCCGTCCACTGTCCCCTGCCGTAGCCGTGGAAGCGCAGGTGCAGGAAGACCAGACGGCTGACGTCCTCGATCATCTGCTTCGAGTACTTGAGGGCGCGCATGCGCTTGCGCACGAGCTTCGCTCCGACCACCTCGTGGTGGTGGAAGCTGACGCCGCCCTGCGGCTCGTTGCGTTTGGTGTCGGGCTTGCCGATGTCGTGCAGCAGCGCGGCCCACCGCAGGACGAGATCGGGATCGCCGTCCTCGAGGTCGATGGCCTGCTTCAGGACGGTCAGCGAGTGCCAGTACACGTCCTTGTGCTGGTGGTGCTCGTCGATCTCGAGCTTCATCGCGGGGATCTCGGGGATCACCCGCTGCGCCAGACCGGTCTCGACCATCGTGTCGATGCCCTCGATCGGATAGTCGCCGAGGATCAGCTTGTCGAGCTCGGCCTGCACCCGCTCGGCGCTGATCCGCAGAATCTCGTCGGCCATCGAGACGATCGCGGTGTGCACGCGCTCGGTGAGGGCGAAGCCGAGCTGGGAGACGAACCGCGCCGCGCGCAGCATGCGCAGCGGATCGTCGTGGAAGGAGTCCTCGGGCTTCGCCGGGGTGTCGAGCACGCCGGCGAGCAGGGAGTCCATGCCGCCGAGCGGGTCGACGAACTCACCCGCACCGTCCGGTCCGATCCGCACGGCCATCGCGTTGACGGTGAAGTCGCGGCGCACGAGATCGTCCTCGAGACTCGTGCCGTACTTCACGATGGGGTGACGCGTGACACGGTCGTAGGCGTCGCTGCGGAAGGTGGTGATCTCGAGTTGCTCGAGTCCCTTCACCGCACTGATGGTCCCGAAGTCGATACCCGTGTCCCACTGGTGGTCGACGAATCCGCGCAGCAGCTCCTGCACGACCTCCGGACGCGCATCGGTGGTGAAGTCGAGGTCGGTGCCGAGGCGACCGAGCACCGCGTCGCGCACGCTGCCCCCGACGAGATACAGCTCGTGTCCGGCTTCGGCGAATCGCGCCCCCAGCGGAGCGAGGATGTCGGACAGATCGCGCAGAGTGGCCTCGGCTCCGGCGAGCAGCCGGGTACGACGGTCGGTGTCTGCGGTGGGGGAGTTCACGTCTTTGCACCTTACCGAGCAGCGCGTTCGTGTGGTTGAGCCGGGACCGACGTCGGTCCATCTACTATCTATGAGGTGTCGCCCGCCGAACGTGCCAACCGTAACCGCCGCAGCTCGCGGCGGCGTGGCGCGGGCGCAAAGAAGACCGCACACGGTGCTTCGCCCGGATCGTCCGCTTCGCCCGGACCTCGCATGCGGACCGTCCGCGAGACTTCCGCGGGAGGTCTGGTGGTCGACGGACTCGGTGGTCCGCCCGAGAAACTCTGCGCAGCCCTGATCGGCCGCACCGACCGGCGGGGACGCCTGCTGTGGTCGTTGCCGAAGGGCCACATCGAGCAGGGTGAGACCGCCGAGGAAACCGCGATGCGCGAGGTCCGCGAGGAGACCGGCGTGCGCAGTTCGGTGCTCGCCGAGCTGGGCAGCATCGATTACTGGTTCGTCACCGAGGGCCGCCGGGTCCACAAGACCGTGCACCACTATCTGCTGCGTTATCTCGGCGGAGAACTCTCCGACGCGGACGTCGAGGTCACCGAGGTGGCGTGGGTGCCGCTGCGCGAACTGCGGACCCGCCTGGCGTACGCCGACGAACGCAAGCTCGCCGACATCGCCGATCAGCTCATCGCCGAGATGGACCACACGCGACTCCCCGATGCCGACGAACCGGGGGCCCCACGCGGATGACGGTGGTGGTGTCCCGGGCGGGCGCCGCGGTGCTCGCCGTGCTCGTACTCGTCCTCACAACGGCAGGCGTGACGCCTCTTCTGCCGACGACTCTTCTCCCGACGGCCTCGGCGAATCCGGCCGCAGCCCAGACCGACCCCGACGAGCCGCGCTTCCTCGAGTTGAGTATCGACGAGGTGACGCCGCAGACGGTGACTCTCACGAGCGAGTCCGTCGTCACGGTCCGCGGCACGGTGGCGAACATCGGCGACCGGGACGTCGAGGACGTCTGGGTGCGGCTGCAGCGCGCACCGGTGGTCTCCGACTCCGCAGCGCTGCGCACCTCGCTGTCCCTCGACCAGGCCGGATTCGACACGGTCGGTGAGTTCGAGGAGGTCGCCGACCGGCTGGGGCAGGGCGAACGTGCCGACTTCGAACTCGAACTGCCGCTGCGCTCCGATCTCGTGCCGTCGCTCGACATCGACACTCCCGGCGTCTACCCGCTGCTGGTGAACGTCAACGGGGTCCCCGAATACGGCGGGGCGGCCCGGCTCGACGACGCACGCTTCCTGCTGCCCGTGCTCGCGGTTCCCGCGAGCGACGAGGTCACCGAGGAGACCGAAACCGGGAACGGCGGGTCGCGGGGCACGACCCGCTCGTCCGACGACGGCCGGCTCGACCGCGAGGAGAAGGCGTTCCCTGCCGTACCGCCCGACGTGTCCCGCCCCGCCGCGGTCACGATGCTGTGGCCACTGGCCGATCGGCCGAGGCTCGCCGCCGGCGTGGCCGGTTCCGGCACCGAGCCGGTACGCCTGGTCGACGACGACCTCGCGGCCTCGCTCACCGAGGGCGGGAGGCTCGACGGTCTGCTGCGCGCCGTCGAGGACACCGCCCGCACCGAACCCCGCGTCCTCGAGGGACTGTGCCTGGCCGTGGACCCGGACCTGCTCGTGACCGTCGCGAACATGACGCGCGATTATCTCGTCGTCGAGGATCCGAACGAACCGACCGGCGATGCGCGTCCGGGCTCGGGCACGGATGCCGCGGTCGCCTGGCTCGAGCGGTTGCGTGCCCTCGCGGCGACGACCTGCACGATGGCCGTGCCGTTCGCACAGGTCGACCTGACCGCGCTCGGCGACCTCGCCGACTCGTCCCTGACCGACTCCGCGCTCGAATCACCGGCGGCCATCGTCGACTCCATCCTCGGCGTCACCTCCACCCCGGGCGTGATGTGGCCCGACTCCGGCGTACTCACCGAGAAGACCGGATCGATGCTCGCCGCCGACGGCCCGGTGACCGCTCTGGTGTCCGACAACGCCCTCGAGGGCGGACGCGCCCTGCTCGCGGGCACGTCGTCGACGCCGTCCACCGCGCCGGGCGGCAACGGCTTCCGGATCTCCGGTGTCTCCGGCCTCACCGCCGCCCTGTTCGACTCGTCCGCGTCCGCGGCACTGGCCGGGATGGGCACCGACCCGCAGACGCCGTCCTTCGTCCCCTCCTCGGCGCGCTACGACCTCTCCCGCGATTCCTCGACGGCCCGCCTGCAGGACGCCCTCGGCGCGCTGGCCTGGCCGGCCATGGTGCCGACGGTCAGCGAGGTCACCGGGGCGGCACTGCCGGCCGCAGGCCGATCGGTGCTGTTCGCGCCGCCGCAGAACTGGTCGGCATCGCCCGACGACGCCGCCTCCGTGCTGTCGATGCTCTCCACGCTCGTCCGCTCGGGCCTGACCACGCCGCGACCGCTCGCCGCGCTCGTCGACGCGGCCGCGAACACCGCGAACGACCCGACGGCCTCGATGCTGGTCTATCCCGAGCAGGCGATCACCGACGGCGCCTCCGCGGCGGTCGTGTCCGAGGCCGAGGAACAGATCGGCCGCCTCGACGCGATCCAGACGGCGCTGGTCGAGGACCCGCAGGCCCAGCTCACCCCGCAGCAGTTCACCGCTCCGCTGCGCGAGGACCTGCTGCGCGCGATGAGCCTGGCCGGTCGTCGCGGTGCCGACGCCGACGGTGCCTACGCGACCGGCGAGCACCGCGCCTCCGAGGTGCGGGAGGCCGTCGACGACATCTACGACGCCGTGACGGTCATCTCGACCGGCGGTGTCTACACCCTGACGTCCGAACAGAGTCCGCTGCTGCTCACCGCGCGCAACGACCTGCCCGTGGGCATCACCGTGCGACTGCAGGTGGACGCGCCCGACACGGTGGACATCACCGATATCGGGCCGACCCAGCTCCCGCCGCGCGGCAGCCGCACCCTCACGGTGCCGGCTCAGATCAGCGACTCGCGGAACCTCCGGTTGGAGTTCGCACTCACCACCGACTCCGGCCTGCCTCTCGGCAGCTCGACGACGGTGACGGTACGTTCCAATGCGTACGGCCAGATCCTCGCCGTCGTCACGGGATGTGCGGGAGCCCTCCTGCTGTTCCTGGCGGGCAGGCGACTTCTGCACCGGTTCCGGGGAGAGCCGGATCCAGCCGACGAAGGGTATGAGAAATGACCGGGAACTCCACACGGGACGACGTGGAGACACACCCGAACCCGGGACCGTCGGACTCTCCCACCACCTCACCGGACGTCACGGGTGCCGGTGCGGGTCGCCGCAGGCCGCAGAGCCTGCTCGCGGCGACCGGCTCCATCGCCGTGGCGACCCTGGTCAGCCGCATCACCGGCTTCCTCAAGCAGCTGCTCATCCTGACCCTGCTCGGTGCGAGCGTCGCGTCGTCCTTCACTGTGGCGCACCAGATCCCCAACATGATCTCCGAGCTGGTGCTCGGCGCCGTCCTGACCTCGATCGTCGTGCCGGTGCTGGTGCGGGCCGAGCGGGAGGACCCCGACGGCGGTGAGGCCTTCGTCCGGCGACTGTTCACCGCGGCGCTGGTGCTGCTCGGCACGGCGACCGTTCTCGCGGTGGCCGCAGCCCCGGTCCTGACCACCCACGTCTTCCTCGACGAGTCCGGCAAGGTCTCGACGTCGCTGACCACAGCGCTGTCGTACCTGCTCCTGCCCGCGATCATGTTCTACGGGTTGTCGGGCCTGTTCACGGGCATCCTCAACACCCGGCAGGTGTTCAAGCCGGGCGCCTGGGCCCCGGTGTGCAACAACCTCGTGGTGCTCACCGTGCTGGTGATCTACTACCTGATGCCGGGCGAGATCACGCTCGATCCGGTGCGGATGAGCGATCCGAAACTGCTCGTCCTCGGCATCGGCGTGCTGCTCGGCGTCATCACGCAGGCGATGTGCCTGGTACCCGCGCTGCGCCGCGAAGGCATCAATCTCAGGCCGTTGTGGGGTCTCGACGACCGGCTCCGGCAGTTCGGTGGCATGGCCGCCGCGATCGTGCTGTACGTGCTGATCAGCCAGGCCGGGATGGTCTTCGCCACGCGTGTGTCGTCAGGCGCCGACGAGGCAGGTCCCGCGATCTACAACAACGCGTGGCTGCTGCTGCAGCTGCCCTACGGCGTCCTCGGGGTCACCGTGCTCACCGCGATCATGCCGCGCCTGAGTCGCAACGCCGCCGCGGACGACACCCCGGCCGTCGTCGACGACCTGTCCGTCGCGACCCGCCTCACCATGATCTCGCTCATCCCGATCGTCACCTTCCTGACGATCGCGGGTTCGCAGGTCGGCGCCGCGCTGTACGGCTACGGCAACTTCGGCGGCAGCAACGCCGAACGCCTCGGCCAGGCGGTGAGCTGGTCGGCGTTCACGCTCATCCCGTACGCGCTGGTGCTCATCCACCTGCGCGTGTTCTATGCCAGGGAACAGGCCTGGACCCCCACCTGGATCATCCTCGGCATCACCGCCGTCAAGATCGGCCTGTCCGCGCTGGCGCCCGTCGTCGCGGCGAACGACGAGCAGGTGGTGCTGCTCCTCGGCGCGGCCACGGGCGTCGCGTTCACCGTCGGAGCGTTCATCGGCGGCTATCTGCTGCACCGCACACTCGGCGACCTGCAGATGGCGAACGTCGGACGCACCGTCTGGCACGTCGTGCTCGCGTCGCTCGCCGCGGCGATTGTCGTGCTCGTCACCGACCGCCTCCTGCAACTCGACGTCCTTGCCGACCGCTTCGGGGGCATCGGCTCGCTCGTGCGGGTCGGGCTCAACGGTGTGCTCATGGTGCTCGTCGCGCTGGTCGGGATGTACCTGCTCAAGGTGCCCGAGATCCTCGCGATCGAAGCGGCCGTGCGACGGAAGGTCGCGGCACTGCGCGGCACCGCCCCGGTCGAGGAGGCCCCCTCCGAACCCGAGACCGGAACCACCTCCGACGAGGCACCGGCTCCCGCCCCCGTCCCGCGTCCGCGCTACGCCGAATCGGATGCCGAGAAGACCGTCATCCTGCCGCGTATCGACTACGGCGAGTACGGCGTCGGACCTTATGACGCCATCACAGAGGTCATGCCCGCCATCAGGGACGTGCCCGGTCGCAGCAATGCGCACGGACAACTCCCGTACCCTGATCAGCAGCAGGTACGGTCCGGGAGCCGTCGACCACGGTTCTTCGCGGCCCCCAGCGGCGACCCGCGTCTGCACACCGGAAGTGGACGAGTCGACAACGAAGGAGTGAGGGTGAGCGACGACCACGCTGCCGGCAAGTCCACCATCGATGCCGCCGCACGGCAGAAGTCTGCCGACAAGGACGGCAAGCGCCCGCCGCGCGATCCGAACCTCGACACGGGTGTCATCCCCGTCGGATCCCCGCAGCTCCCGCCGGTGCGTGTCGCGGGCCCGGCCTCCCAGCCGCGCCGTCCGATGCGCGGCCCCGATCTCATCGCCGGTGCCTCGGTCGCCGGTGGTCGCTACCGTCTGCTCGCCCCGCACGGAGGCGCGCGCGGTCTGCGTTTCTGGCAGGCACTCGACGTCAAGCTCGATCGCGAGGTCGCGCTGACCTTCGTCGACGCGGAACAGCGCGCGGCCGACGGCACCGGCCCCGACTCGCCGCAGGCCGTGCTCTCGCGCACCCTGCGCCTCGGTCGTATCAATTCGCCCGGACTCGCCCGCGTCCTCGACGTGGTGCGCGGCAGCTCGGGCGGCATCGTCATCTCGGAGTGGACTCCCGGCCGGTCGCTGAAGGAGATGTCCACCACCGAGCCGTCGCCGATCGGTGCGGCACGCGCGATCCGCGCGCTCGCGGCCGCCGCCGAGGCGGCGCACCGTGCGGGCAGCGCGCTGTCGATCGACCACCCGGATCGCATCCGCATCAGCGTGGCGGGTGACGCCGTGCTGGCCTTCCCCGCGACCTTCTCCGATTCCGACGCGATGTCCGACGTGCGCGGTCTCGGCGCGAGCCTGTACGGACTCATCACCGGACGGTGGCCGCTCGGTGAGCCATCGGCTCCGGGCGGCGTTCCCGTCCCGCACCACAGCGGTGCCACCGTCGGCGGAATGCCGGAGCCCGACCGCAAGGACGGTGTGCCGGTGGAGCCGCGCGTCCTGCGTCCCGATGTGCCGTTCGAGATCTCGGCGGTCGCGGTGCGTGCCCTGTCCGAGGACGGCGGTATCCGGACCGCCGCGACCGTGCAGCACATCCTCGACCAGGCGTCGGTCGTCGATCAGAAGACCGAGATGATCCCGGCACTGCGGATCGGGCAGCGCGCTGCCGCCGCGGAGACGCATGCACTCGCGGATCCCGAAGCGCTGGAACAGAAGAAGAAACATTCGCAGCGGATGCTCATCGCCCTGGCCGCGCTCGGTGCCACGACAGTGCTGTTGCTCGCGCTCATCGGATGGTGGATCGCGAACCTGCTCGCCGGCGATGCCAACGATGCTCCGCTGACGAGTCAGGAGTTCGGTCTGACTCCCACTGCCGAGGCACCCGCCGAGGAGGGGGCGGGCGACGAGCAGGTCGAGGCCGCGCCGCCGCGACCGGCGGCGAGCGCTCCGGTCTCCGCGACCTCCGTGTCGGTGTTCTCGCCTCAGGGCACACCCGATTCGCCCGCCACCGCGTCGCAGGCGATCGACGGTGATCCGTCCACCTCGTGGAGCACCGATGCCTACTTCGATCCGTTCCCGTCGCTGAAGAACGGTGTCGGACTTCTGTTCACGCTCGCCGACGCGTCGGAACTGTCCGCGGTGAAGGTCACCACCGACACGCCGGGCACGGTCGTCGAGGTGCGCAGCGCACCGTCCGAGTCGACGTCGCTCGATCAGACGCAGGTGATCGGTTCGGGCACACTGGCTTCCGGTGAGACCACGATCCCGGTCGAGGCGGACGGCCAGACTTCGCACGTGCTGGTGTGGATCACCGATCTGAGCTCGAGCGGCGGAAGCAACAAGAGTTCCCTCTCCGAAGTGGAATTCGAAGCCGCACGCTGACCGCGGACAGCCGGGCGGAATCGTCCGGATCGGCTACCATCCGCGCGTGCGAATTTTCGGGGGGATCGCAAAAATCGCCGTGCCCGACGGGGGTGTCGACGACAGCGGAAGCGTGTCGGACGGGGTGGCGTCCGATGGAGCAGTGTCGGATGCCGAGCTGCTCGCAGCACACATCGCAGGCGATCGGCATGCCTTCTCCGCCTTGCTGGCACGACATCACGACCATCTGTGGCAGGTCGCGCGGCGGACGAGTTACTCGAACGAGGACGCGGCCGACGCGCTGCAGGAGGCACTGCTCTCGGCGCACCGGAGGGCTTCGGGTTTCCGGGAGGACGCCGCGGTCCGCAGCTGGTTGCATTCGATCGTCGTCAACGCGTGCCTCGATCGCATCCGCCGCAATCGTGTCCGCGTGACCGTCCCACTGTTCGAGGACGATTCGCACGACCTGCGTACCCCGCGCGATCCCATCCACGACACCGAGATCGCACTCGACATCGAATCCGCCCTGTTCGCACTGCCACCCGACCAGCGGGCAGCCGTCGTCGCGGTGGATGTGGAAGGTTTCTCCGTCCGGGAGGCGGCGCAACGTCTCGGTGTTCCGGAGGGAACGGTCAAGAGCCGCTGTGCCCGCGCGCGGAGCCGGCTCGCAGTTCTTCTCGACGACCTTCGCTCCGAGGGGAACCGATCGTGATCCTCCTCCGTCTTACTCTGGTGAGGGATGCCGAACCGCGGAGGAGAGTCGCGCATGAACGAGGACGAGATGCGTCCGTCGAACTCCGCCGAGATGCGCCCGCCGTACTCCGCGGAGTTGCTCGCCGATCTGCATGCCGGGGTGCTCGACGAGGAGCTCGCCGCCCGGTTGTGGCCGCGCGTGCGCCGCGATCCCGGGGCCGTCGTGTATCTGGCGCGGCTCGACGCGACGCAGGCGCGGTTGTCGGCCCTGCGCGGCGCTCCACCGAAAGAATCGATTCCGCCCGAGATCGCCGCGCGTATCGGTGCCGCGCTCGCGGAGGATCGATCCGACGACCGGTCCGATGTCCGGTCCACACCGTCCCGCATCGCACGGCGTCGCCGGTGGGCGGTGGCCGGTGCCGCGGTCGCGGCTGCAGTGGCGGTGTTGCTCGTGGTGGTCGTGCGCGAAACGGCTTTCGGTAGCGACGACCCGACCGGTGTTCCCGTCGCGGCAGCGGAAGACGAGGCCCTGTTCGAACCCTCCACCCTGCGGGCGATGATCGGCGACACCGATCCCGGTCTCCTCGGTGGAGCCGATCGTCTCCGAGAATGCTTGGACGCGAACGGTTTCGAAGGCCGGTCACCGATCGGTTCACGCGCGGTGCGGTACGCCGGCGACGATGCCGTCCTCGTCCTGTTGAGCGGACCGGACGCACCGGCGCTTACCGCTCTGGTGGTCGGAACCGACTGCGACGCAGATGATCCCGCGATATTGGTCCGCAAGACGATCGGCTGACCTTTCGGCGCTCGGGTCCGGCGCTCGGGTCCGGCGCTACGCCACGGTCGACAACAGTTCCAGGATCCGCGCGCGCAGCGCGGGTGTGTCGTCCTCCGCGGCGATGAGGCCGGCGAACAACGCCGACCCCGCTGCCATCACGAGCACGGCCTTGGCGTCGATCTCGACGTCCGAGCCGTCGCCGTCGGCGAACAGGGCGGTGCTGGGGCCGCTGAACGTGCGCCAGAGCGTGTTGCGGAGGTCGTCGTGGTCCCGCAGTGCCGAGAGAAGCCCCGGGAGCGCAGCGCGGACCTCCGGCCGGGAGAACAATTCGATGCTCCCGGTGACCACCCATTCGATCCAGCCCTTGCGATCGATGCCGTCGTAGGGCGTCAGATCGGGTGCGGAACCGAGCAGTGCGTCGAGCACCAGGTGGGCCTTGGTCGGCCACCGACGCGTGAGTGCGGCGCGGCCGACGCCGGCGCGGGCGGCGACCGCCCGCAGGCTCAGCCCGTCCCAGCCGTGGGAGCGGAGCATCTCGCGGGTGGCGGTGAAGACGTCGTTGTCTATTCGGGGGTCGCGGGGGCGCCCCGGAGCGGTGCTGGGCATGGGATCCGTGATGTCGGGACCGAGTGGGAATCGATCTGGCGCGGAGTGTGACGAGCGTTATAGTCGAAGCGCAATTACGATACCACTGGCATCGAAAGTAGGGGCATGTCTTCGCCGCGACCCACCGTGTTCGAACCGGCCCGACTCGGGCCGCTCACCCTCCGCAACCGCATCGTCAAGGCGGCAACCTTCGAAGGGGTCATGCCTCGAGGAGCCGTCAGCGACGAACTCGTCGAATTCCACGCCGAGGTCGCCCGCGGCGGCACCGCCCTCACGACCGTCGCCTACTGCTCGGTCTCCCACGACGGCCGCGTCCACCGCGACACCCTCGTGCTCGACGCCGACTCCGTCCCCGGCCTGACCCGGCTCACCGACGCCGTGCACGCCGCCGGGGGTCTGGCCTCCGCGCAGATCGGCCACGCCGGACTCGTCGCCAACCAGATCTCCAACAAGATGAAGACGCTCGCGCCGTCCACGCGCATCAGCGCCCCCGCCATGGGGCTCGTCCGCGGCGCGACACTCGAGCAGCTCGATCGGGTGGTCGAGGACTACGCACGCGCCGCGCGCTTCGCCGTCGAGGCCGGATTCGACGCCGTCGAGGTCCACCTCGGGCACAACTACCTGCTCAGCTCCTTCATGAGCCCGAATCTCAACAAGCGCTCCGACAAGTACGGCGGCAGCATCGAGGGCCGTACCGCCTTCCCGCGTCGCGTGCTCGAGGCCGTCCGCACGGCGGTGGGGGAGGGGGTGGCCGTCATCGCGAAGTTCAACATGACCGACGGCGTGCCCCGGGGTCTGTGGCTCGACGAGTCCCTGCCCATGGCCAAGCTCATCGAGTCCGACGGCACCATCCATGCCATGCAGCTCACCGGCGGGAGCTCGCTGTTGAACGGGATGTACTTCTTCCGCGGCGACGTCCCCATGAAGGAGTTCCAGGCGTCGCAGCCGAAGGTCGTCGGCTGGGGACTGAAGGTCTACGGGCCGAAGATCTTCCCGAAGCTCCCGTTCGAGGAGGCATTCTTCCTGCCCATGGCCCGGCAGTTCCGCGAGGAACTGAAGATCCCGCTGATCCTGCTCGGCGGCATCAACCGGCTCGACACTATCGAGACGGCGCTCGACGAAGGCTTCGAGTTCGTCGCCATGGGCCGCGCGCTGCTGCGTGATCCGCATCTCGTCCGCAAGTTCGAGGAGAAGACGGCACACGAAGGTCTGTGTATCCACTGCAACAAGTGCATGCCGACCATCTATACGGGCACGCGTTGCGTGATCCGCGAGACGCTGCGGGACGTGCCCGGCGCGGCCTGAGACCGTACCGGTTCGCATCGAGGGCGGGCCGGTCGGGCGACCGGCCGGTCCGTACAGGGCGTCTGTGGCGGGACGCACGGCGGAAGGGGAACAACACCGTTTACCCTGGTGTTGACAGTATCTGTAGGCTGCCGTCCGGTTCCGGCCGGATCGCCCGCAGTCCTCGCGCCCCCGTTCACCCAACCGGAAGGCTCCGCCGCATGACGACCTCGCCCACGATTCACGACCTCATCATCGTCGGTTCGGGACCGGCCGGATACACCGCCGCCATCTACGCGGCCCGCGCCGAACTCACCCCGCTCGTCTTCGAGGGAACGCAGTTCGGTGGCGAGCTCATGACCACCACCGAGGTCGAGAACTTCCCGGGCTTCAAGGACGGGATCATGGGCCCGGAGCTCATGGACCAGATGCGTGAGCAGGCACTGCGTTTCGGCGCCGATCTGCGCACCGAGGACGTCGACGAGATGGACCTCACGGGCCCGGTCAAGACGGTCGTCGCCAATGGCGAGACCTACCGCAGCCACGCCGTCATCCTCGCGATGGGCGCCGAGCCGCGTTACCTCGGTGTGCCCGGGGAGTCGCAGCTGCTCGGCCGCGGCGTTTCCGCCTGCGCGACCTGCGACGGCTTCTTCTTCCGCGACCAGGACATCGCCGTCGTCGGCGGTGGCGACTCCGCGATGGAGGAGGCGACCTTCCTGACGCGCTTCGCGCGCAGCGTCACCCTCATCCACCGCCGCGAGGAGTTCCGCGCCTCGAAGATCATGCTCGAGCGCGCCCGCGCCAACGAGAAGATCCGCTTCGTCACCAACGCGAAGGTCGCCGAGGTGCAGGGCGAGAACAGCGTCACCAACCTCGTCCTCGAGGACACCGTCACCGGCGAGCGCAGCGACCTTCCGGTCACCGGCTTGTTCGTCGCCGTCGGCCACGACCCGCGCAGCTCGCTCGTCAAGGGTCAGGTCGACCTCGACGACGAGGGCTACGTGAAGGTCTCGGCGCCGTCCACCGCGACCTCCGTGCCGGGTGTCTTCGCCGCGGGCGACCTCGTCGACCACACGTACCGCCAGGCGATCACCGCCGCCGGCACCGGATGCTCGGCGTCCATCGACGCGGAGCGGTGGCTCGTCGCGAACCGCGAGGTCGAGGCGCCGACGCTCGCCGAGGCCTGATCCACCACCCCGTTCCACATTCCACCCCGAGATTCAGGAGACATCCGTGGCCGACAAGAACACCGTCACCATCACCGACTCGTCGTTCGTCGAGGACGTACTGCAGTCCGAGAAGCCCGTCCTCGTCGACTTCTGGGCCACTTGGTGCGGTCCGTGCAAGATGGTCGCTCCGGTTCTCGAGGAGATCGCGGCCGAACACGGCGACAAGCTGACCGTCGCCAAGCTCGACATCGACGCCAATCCGTCGGCCGCACGCGACTACCAGGTCATGTCGATTCCCACGATGATCCTCTTCTCCGGTGGCAAGCCGACGAAGACGATCGTGGGGGCCAAGGGCAAGGCGGCGTTGCTTCGGGATCTCGCGGACGTCCTGTAGTACCGTCCCAGGATCAACCTCTCGGATGTGCCCGTGAGCCCGTCTTCACGGGCACATCCTTCATCCCACTCCCGTTCGATGCTGCCCAGCCCTCACGCCGGGCACCGATCCTGTCAGCACGGAAAGGCCCGATACATGCGCCCTCTTCGTCACGGCGACCACGGTCCGGCGGTCGCCGAGATCCGGAGCACCTTGGCCGGCCTGGGCTTCCTGCACAACGAGCCCGAGGAGTCGGGCGACTGGATGGGATCGGACGTCCCCTTCGATCGTGAACTCGACGGAGCCGTGCGCGCGTTCCAGCAGCAGCGCGGTCTGCTCGTCGACGGGACCGTAGGCCCCGCGACCTACCGTTCCTTGAAGGAAGCGTCGTACAAGCTCGGTGCGCGCACCCTGATGTATCAGCTCTCCGCTCCGCTTTACGGCGACGATGTCGCGGCCCTGCAGACCCGTCTGCAGGATCTCGGCTTCTACGTCGACCGCGTGGACGGCTACTTCGGGCCGAAGACCCACGAGGGTCTGTGCTCCTTTCAGCGCGAGATCGGACTCGCCTCCGACGGCATCTGCGGTGCCGAGACACTGCGCTCGCTCGAACTGCTCGGCACGCGCGTGTCGGGCGGGTCGCCCCACGCGATCTCCGAGGAGGAGATCGTGCGCCGCTCCGGTCCTCAGCTCAGCGGCAAGCGCATCGTCATCGACCCGGGTCTCGGCGGTAACACCCACGGCATCATCGTGCCGAGCCCTCACGGCCCGATCTCCGAGGCCGACATCCTGTGGGATCTCGCGCGTCGGCTCGAGGGCCGGATGGCGGCGACGGGCATGGAGACCTTCCTGTCGCGGCCGTACCACGTGAATCCGACCGACGTCGAACGCGCGGGCACGTCCAACGCGTTCGGTGCCGACCTCATGATCTCGCTGCGGTGCGACGCGAGCCACAGCCCCGCCGCGAACGGCATCGCGAGCTTCCACTACGGCAACTCGCACGGGTCCGAGTCGATGATCGGACAGGTGCTCTCCGGTTACATCCAGCGCGAGATCGTCGCCCGCACGAGCCTGCAGGACTGCCGCAGCCACGGCCGTACCTGGGATCTGCTGCGCCTGACGAACATGCCGACGGTGCAGATCGATCTCGGTTACCTCACCAACGAGCAGGACGCCGCGCTGCTCGCCGATCCGCGCAGCCGCGACATCATCGCCGAGGCGATCCTCATCGCGGTGAAGCGGCTGTACCTGCTCGGCCAGGACGACCAGCCGACCGGCACGTACACCTTCGCCGAGTTGCTTGCCGAAGAGTTGTCCATCTCCGACAGTCGCTAGCAGGCCCGTAGACGAGAAAAGGACCGCCCCGCAGAGTCTGCGGGGCGGTCCTTCTTCGTCGGTGTCCGGTGTACGTCAGTGGGCGCCGACGGCCGAACCTGCGGTCAGATCCGCGACGGTGAGAGAGGACTCCTCGAGGAGCCGATCGAGGGCGGCCTCCACGGCGAACTTCCACTCGTGGTCGCGGTCGAGCTCGAGACGCAGTCGCGGGTAGCGGTAGTGCGGGGCGACGACCTCGAAGCCCATGTCCTCGAGGAAGTCTGCGTCGATCATGCACTCCGTGTCGGAGCACCCGAGTGCGGCCGTCGCGTACGGCACATCGCTCGCTTCTACGTCGGCGGTACGTCGGATCCCGAAGGCCTCGATGGCACGGACGTTACGACGGACGAGATCGGCGACGACACCGCGGATGAGGTCGGCTCCGATATCCGGCTCGTCCGCGTGCGGTTCGGTCCGCATGGATGTCAGCAGGATCGCGTCGGCGCTGACGGGCGCGGTAGGGAAGGCCTGCGCGCGGGGAACCATGCCCGGCGGAGCGTAGAGCGCGCACCCGGCGGCCTTGTCGCCGATCGTCGCGATCTGGCCGCACGACCCCCATTCGAGAAGGACCATGGACAGCCATGCTTCCTTCTCGAATTCGGGGTCGGCGAATTGCTGAACGTCGGGCGATGAGGTGGGATCCAGCTCCCAGAAAACGCACCGTCGCGCATGAGCAGGCAACTGCTCGATCCCACTCAACGTGAGCGGTGATACTCGGGTCGACACGGGATAGCTCGCCTCCACGTCTTTCGTCTACAGACTGTT
Organism: Rhodococcus sp. IEGM1339; assembly: GCF_050321925.1. Lineage (NCBI taxonomy): Bacteria > Bacillati > Actinomycetota > Actinomycetes > Mycobacteriales > Nocardiaceae > Rhodococcus > Rhodococcus sp. IEGM1339. The sequence continues at coordinate 31,079 of NZ_JBNQFT010000013.1, read as the reverse complement.
GTCTTGCTCCGACGAGGAGTCAAGAAAGGTCGGTCTGAGACTCCATCATCTTCACGATGCGTTCGAGGTCGTCGACCGAACCGAACTCCACCACGATCTTGCCCTTGCGCTTGCCGAGGCTCACGGTCACGCGCGTGTCGAAGGAGTTCGACAGACGCTCCGCGACGTCCTGCAGCCCCGGCATCTGGATGGGCTTCCGACGCTTCTGCTGCGGAGCGTCGGGGGTGTCGTTGCGGTTGGCGAGCACGACGGCTTCTTCCGTCGCCCGCACGGACAGGCCCTCGGCGACGATGCGTGCGGCGAGTGCCTCCTGAGCGTCGGCACCGGCCTCCAGCGCCAACAAGGCACGCGCGTGCCCGGCCGACAGCACTCCGGCCGCCACGCGTCGTTGCACCGCGACCGGCAATCTGAGCAGCCGGATCATGTTCGTGATGACCGGCCGCGACCGTCCGAGCCGACTCGCGAGTTCCTCGTGGGTGACCTCGAACTCCTCGAGCAACTGCTGATAGGCCGCGGCCTCTTCGAGGGGGTTGAGCTGCACCCGGTGGATGTTCTCGAGCAGCGCGTCGCGCAACAGCGATTCGTCCTCGGTGTCGCGGACGATCGCGGGGATCGTGCCGAGGCCTGCCTCCTGGACGGCACGCCAGCGACGCTCACCCATCACGAGCTGGAATCGGTCGCCTTCGAGACGGCGGACCACGACCGGCTGCATGAGCCCGAACTCGCGGACGGAGTGGACGAGCTCGGCGAGCGCTTCCTCGTCGAAGACCTGCCGCGGCTGCTTCGGGTTGGGCTCGATCCGGTCGATCGGGATCTCGAGGTACACCGCTCCGGTGGGGGAGGGGAGGGGTTCGCTTTCGGATGCCGCTTCGGACGCCCGTGCCGCGTCGTCCTCGACAGGCTCCGCCGGGGACGCGGGCGCCGGCGTTCTGCCGTCGCCGATGATGAGATCGGCGGCTGCCATACCCAGACCCGATGACGGGAGGTTCAGGACCGACGAGCCGGGGCGACGCGACGCAGCCGACTTGGACTGTCCGCCCGAAGCAGGCTTCGACGGTTCACCCGCGGCCGGTGCGGACTTGGCCGGCGCAGGAACGGCCGGAGCAGCGGTATTGGTGGGAGCGGTGGCCGTGGGGGCGGCGGCAGTGGAACTCGGGGCGGCCGTGGGCTTCTGCTCTGCATCCACCGGGGGCCCGGTGGGGATGAGCGCTGCCAGACCTCGACCGAGCCCGCCTTTACGTGTCGCGCTCATCCGTTCCCCTGATTCTCGTGTACCCCGCGTGCCGCCAACTCGCGCCCGGCGTCGAGGTAGCTCATCGCGCCGCGCGATCCAGGATCGTAGTCGAGAACGGTCATCCCGTAACCGGGAGCTTCGGAAACCTTCACGCTGCGGGGAATGACCGAACGCAGCACCGCGCTGCCGAAGTGCGCACGCACCTCTGCGGCGACCTGATCGGCCAGCTTGGTGCGACCGTCGTACATCGTCAGGAGGACGGTGGAGACGTGCAGTTCGGGGTTGAGGTGCGACTGGACGAGCTCGATGTTGCGCAGGAGCTGCCCGACACCTTCGAGTGCGTAGTACTCGCATTGGATGGGTATGAGAACTTCCTTCGCCGCGACGAGCGCGTTGACCGTGAGCAGACCGAGCGACGGCGGGCAGTCGATGATCACGTAGTCGAACTCGCGGTCGCCTAGCGCCTCCTTGGTGAGGGCGTTCCGGAGGCGGTTCTCGCGCGCGACCATCGAGACGAGTTCGATCTCGGCACCGGCAAGATCGATCGTGGCGGGGATACAGAAGAGGCGTTCGTTGTGCGGGCTCTGCTGCACGGCCTCGGCGGCATTGATCTCGCCGAGGAGGATCTCGTAGCTCGAGGGCACACCGGAATAGTGCGGCACGCCCAGGGCGGTGCTCGCGTTGCCCTGCGGATCGAGGTCGACCACGAGGACCGACAATCCTTGCACGGCGAGCGCGGAGGCGATGTTCACCGCCGTGGTGGTCTTACCGACCCCGCCCTTCTGATTGGCGATCGTGAAGACGCGACGCTCGCGCGGCTTGGGCAGTGCGTTGGCATCGCTCGGATGCAGGACCTGGGTGGCGCGATGAGCAGCCGCGCCGATCGGGGTGTCGACGGTGGAGAAACCGTCGAAGGGTACGGGGGAGAAGTCGTCCTCGGCGCCTCCGGTTTCACGTGAAACAGCGGATTCAGATCCACCCGTCATAGAACACTCCTTACACGTAGATCCGCTCGGTTCGCACGCTACATCCTCGTCGCTTCCCGGTCGCGACTTCGAAGACCGGGTCGAGGCGCCGAAGGGAGAATGCGAGTCCCGGGCCCGGAGCTGTCCCCGGCCTTCCGACCACGCGCACGCATTCTCAGTTGGTTCAGTATCCCATCCGCATTCTAGGTTCCGTCGGCGACATGGCCGGGTGACGTTTCACGTGAAACGGAGAGCGGAGTTGTTTCACGTGAAACAGGCGGAGGAGCGGCTCGGTGGTTTCACGTGAAACAATCCCGACCCATACGAGTGGGCTCGAGAACCGCGAACACCCAGACTGAAATGCTCTGGTCCGCAATGCTATTCACATTAGCGAGTTTCAATCGTAGTGCACAGGAAGATAATTCGTTTGATAAACACATTTCAGGGAATCTGAAACATCACAGTGACGAAACGTCATGGGGTGATCGGGTCTGGTGTGACAACGTCCGAAACAACCGTTTTGCGCCGGTAATGTACTCGAGTAGATTCCTCGAGTCGGAAAGAATGTCTCGGAAACGGCAACACCCTCCCGACCCGGTAGGGGAGGGGAGGGTGTCGGGGCGATCGTCGTGCCAGGCGATTCGCTCAGCGCTTCTTGCGACGCCGCGCCGGCCGCGGAATCCGCTCGGCCTTCACGACGATCGTGGGTGTCGGAAGGAGATTGCCTCCGCACTCGAGCACCTCGAGATTGCCGGCACCGAGGCGAGCGAGTTCGTCGTGATCGCGGTCGATCTCTTCTCGAGCGGACGAACCCTTCAACGCCAGCATCCGGCCTCCCTCGTGGACGAGGGGGAGCGACCACTTGGCGAGCTTGGCGAGAGGTGCGACGGCACGGGAAGTCACGACGTCTGCGCCGCCCACCTCCTGGAGGACGCTCGGCTGCTCAGCACGGCCACGGACCACGGACCACGAGAATGTTCTCGATCCCGTGGGATTCGACGAACTCCGCCAGATAGACGGTGCGGCGCAGAAGCGGCTCGACGAGCGTGACCTGGAGGTCGGGACGGGCAAGTGCGAGAGGAATACCCGGCAGACCGGCACCGCTGCCCACGTCGACGACTGTCTCACCCTCCTGGATGAGTTCGCCCACCACGGCGCAGTTGAGAATGTGTCGTTCCCACAGGCGCGGCACCTCACGCGGCCCGATGAGCCCCCTCTCGACACCTGCCGTCGACAACGAATGGTGGTACCGCTCGGCAAGTTCGGTCCGATCCCCGAAGACCCGCTGCGCGACCGCCGACAGTTCCGCCTCGTGCTGTTCCACGTGAAACATCCTTTCCTGTCGGCTCACCCGAAACAACATCGGGACCCACAGCATCAGTTACGAAAAGGCGAAGAGGGACCCTGACGACGCAGAGTCCCTCTTCGGTCGGCACGGCCGACTCAATCCTTGACGATCACCACACGGCGGTGCGGTTCCGCACCCTCGCTCTCGCTGGACACACCGTCGATCTTCGCGACGGCGTCGTGCACGATCTTGCGCTCGAACGGCGTCATCGGCTCGAGCTCTTCGCGCTTGCTGGTCTCGAGCACGCGCTTCGCGGCCGACGCGCCGAGCGATGAGAGCTCGGCACGCTTGCCTGCACGCCACCCGGCGATGTCGAGCATGAGCTTGCTGCGCTCGCCGGTCGCCTGCTGCACGGCGAGACGGGTGAGCTCCTGCAGAGCGTCGAGAACCTCACCGTTGCGACCCACCAGCTTGGTCAGATCCTTACCGCCGTCGATGCTCACGACCGCGCGGTCGCCCTCGACGTCGAGGTCGATGTCACCGTCGAAATCGAGAACGTCGAGCAACTGCTCCAGGTAGTCGCCGGCGATCTCGCCTTCTTCGATGAGGTAGTCGTCATCGAGATCGGCGTCCGCCGCAGTGTCGCGCTCCTCGGGTGCCACCGCGAGGTCCTCTTCCACCTTGTCCAGGTCACTGGCCATATTCAGCTCTCTTCTACTTCGGTCAGCGCCGCTTGCGCTTGGAGTTCTTGGGTCGGCTACCCGGCTTGGGAGCGGACGCACCGGACTTCGAAGCCGCAGGGGAGCCGTCGCCGGCCGCGGCGTCCTTCTGCAGCGACACCTCGCCGGTCTCGTCGACCGTGGCATCGACGGTGTCGGACGCTGCGGCCGAGCCCTTCTTCTTGGACTTGTCGGGGCGAGCACCCGGCTTCGGTGCGTTCTCGTTCCGGCGGGCCAGAGCCGCAGCCTTCTTCTCCTCTTCCTCCTTGTCGATACGGCGGAAGACGAGGTGCTGCTGTCCGTAGGTCCAGATGTTGTTGCTGACCCAGTAGATGATGACGGCGATCGGCAGGAACGGACCACCGACGAGCACACCGAGTGGGAAGACGTACAGGGCCAGCTTGTTCATGATCGCGGCCTGCGGGTTCGCGGCGGCCTGCGCGCTCTGGCGGGAGACCGAGGCACGAGCGTTGAAGTGCGTGGCGACGCCGGCGACGATCATGAGCGGCACCGCGACGGCGGCAATTTGCCAGCGCGTCGGAATGCCGCCGAAAGGCTCGAACGCCTCGAGCGACGCCATCGGCTGCGTGATCCACGACGAAATCGGAGCACCGAACAGGCGGGCGCTCAGGAACGACTGGACGTCCTCCGGGCTGAACGCATAGTTGCCGATCTGCGCGTTCTCCTCCGGAGTCAGCCCGAGCTGGCCGAAGCCGGTACCCGTGCGGTTGAACGAGCGCAGCACGTGGAACAAGCCGATGAAGACCGGGACCTGCAGCAGAACGGGCAGACAGCCCATCAACGGATTGAAGCCGTGCTCCTTCTGGAGCTTCTGCATCTCGAGTGCCTGGCGCTGCCGGTCCTTGGCGTACTTCTTCTGAAGTGCCTTGATCTGCGGCTGCAGCTCCTGCATCTGGCGGGTCGTGCGAACCTGCTTGACGAAAGGCTTGTAGAGAATCGCGCGCAGGGTGAACACGAGGAACACCACCGACAACGCCCAGGTCCAACCGCTGTCCGGTCCTAGGAACGGGATCGCGGCGAAGACTTTGTGCCAGACCCAGAGGATCCAGGACACGGGATAGTAGATGAAGTCGAGCACGGCTCTATGTACTCCTCTGGTCGTCCATGATCGCCACGAAGAGGCGTCGGTCTCGGGTCTCGGCTCCGGTCAGGTACCCACTGGGGACGACCGATGTTTCCGTTCGGGTACCGGATCCCACCCACCAGGGTGCCAGGGGCCACACTTGAGCAGTCTCACCGATGCCAGGACCGCACCGACGACGACACCCCGCGTGCGCAGCGCCTCCACGGCGTACTCGCTACAAGTCGGGGTGAATCGACAGGTCGGCATCCGTGTGGGCGACACATAGGTGCGATAGAGCTCGATACAGAAGATCAATGCCCGGGCCGGGGCGGACCGCAGGGACCGCCACCACGACCTCCGCTCGGGCTCGGTCATGCGCGAGCACTCCCATGCGAGGCGGAAGCACCGGCGTCGAGCAGTCCGAGGCGGGTGAGACCCGACCGCACCTGCTTGTCGAGCTCACGGGAATCCGCGATGGCAGCGCCGGGTAGTGCGCGCAGCACGATGTCGGTCTCGGAGGGCAGAGCCTCGACGAGACCTGCACAGATATGACGAAGCCGGCGTGCGACTCGATGTCGAATCACCGCCGGCCCGACAGCCTTGCTCACGACCAGTCCGAAACGCGGACCGCCGACACTCACCAAGGACTCGGTGCGATCGCGTTCGAGAACGTGAACGACCAGATCCCGCCGCCCCTGACGACGCCCTCGGCGGACGGTATCCGAGAAATCCGAGTGGCGCCGCAGTCGATACGGCTCAGGTAGCACCCCGAGCTCCCGTTAGGGAATCAGGCGGTGAGAGAAGCGCGGCCCTTACGGCGACGCGCCGAAACGATCGCGCGACCCGCACGGGTGCGCATCCGGAGACGGAAGCCGTGAACGCGCGCGCGGCGTCGGTTGTTCGGCTGGAACGTCCGCTTGCCCTTGGCCACGGTCGACACTCCTCGATAATTCTGCGACGGCGCGGCAAGCACCGTCGTCCAACGTGTACGTGAATTCGCAGGATTCGTATTGCTCGACTCGAGCCGGACGAACCCGTCACCTCGGTATGAGTGACTGTTCGAGGCTACTCGGACGCGGGCGCGAAATCAAACCGCGACGAACAGCGTCGATCAACGCGACACGCCGGACCTGTTCGGCAAAAACTACTCGCCGAGAAGGTATGTGATCCGGAGCACAGCTCGGGTACGCTTTGCGCCATGTCTTCGACGGCGCATCGCGACTACCTGTGCAGTCCCGCGTCTCGCTCCGTTCGACGACGATGTGCCGGCCGGTGACGGCCTGCTGCCCCGCGCCTCTTCGGGCGTCGTCGCGCAGCTTCTCCGGGCGCGTTCACCGAACACGGAGTCGGACCGCGTCGCACCGTGTGTCACACTGATCCCCGCAGACCGCCCGGGCCCACGAGCCCCGCCGAGCGAATACACACCTCCCATCCACACATCCACCGGGTGATTCCCCCGGTTGTCCACACCTGTGGATAATCGTGTGGAAAACCGGGGACCAAAGGGAGGGAAGCTGCGTGAGCGACGAGCCGAACGCGCTGGCCGATGTGTGGACGGACGTCGTATCCGAGCTGACCATCGACGACGAAATGCTGACGAAGAGCCAGAAGGCATGGCTCGCGCTGGTAAAACCGATCACGCTCGCACAGGGATTCGCGCTGCTCTCGGTGCCGTCCACCCTCGCCCAGCAATCGATCGAACGCGATCTGCGCGAACCCATCCTCCGCACCCTCAACCGGCACCTCGGTCACCGGGTCGAGGGTCTCGGTGTGCGTGTCGAACCGCGGGAACGCATGGACGACCCCGCCGAGGATCCCTACGCCGAACCCCGCGACACGCTGCCCCTCGAGGGTCTGCCGGAAGATGCACAGCCTGTGAATCCGCGCACGGCAGAGCCCCGCAGCCGTGACCCGCGCACGGCAGAGCCCCGCAGCCGTGACCCGCGCACGGCAGAGCCCCGCAGCCGTGACCCGCGCACGGCAGAGCCCCGCAGCCGTGATCTGCGTCGCGACCCTCCGATGCCCCGGGATGTCGCCGGCGCGCGGGACGGGGCTGGGGCCAGGGACGGCGTCGGGCCGATGGACGGGGGATTCACCCGGGACGGCATGCTTCCCGGTGAGGGTGCGGCCTATCGGCGACGCCTGATCTCCTCGCGCGAGCACGACATGCTCGAGGCCGACCACGGCGAACTCGAGGAGGTCGACGACGACCGGGAGGCGATGACCGCCGTCCGCGAGTCGTGGCCGTCCTATTTCACCCAGCCCCCGCCGCCCGAGACGCCGCCTATCGGCAGCAGCAGCCTCAACGCGAAGTACACCTTCGACACCTTCGTGATCGGTGCGTCGAACCGGTTCGCGCACGCCGCGGCGGTGGCCATCGCCGAGGCACCGGCGCGCGCCTACAACCCCCTGTTCATCTGGGGCGCCTCGGGCCTGGGGAAGACCCATCTGCTGCACGCCGCCGGCCACTATGCACAGCGCCTCTTCCCTGGCATGCGGGTGAAGTACGTCTCCACCGAGGAGTTCACCAACGACTTCATCAACAGCCTCCGCGACGACCGCAAGGTCGCGTTCAAGCGGCGCTACCGCGAGACCGACATCCTCCTCGTCGACGATATCCAGTTCATCGAGGGCAAGGAAGGCATCCAGGAGGAGTTCTTCCACACTTTCAACACCCTCCACAACGCCAACAAGCAGATCGTCGTCTCGTCCGACCGGCCGCCCAAGCAGCTCGCGACGCTCGAGGAACGACTGCGGACCCGGTTCGAGTGGGGACTGATCACCGACGTCCAGCCTCCCGAACTCGAGACGCGCATCGCGATCCTGTCGAAGAAGGCGCGCATGGACGGTCTGAACGTGCCGCACGACGTGCTCGAGCTGATCGCGAGCCGGATCGAACGCAATATCCGCGAACTCGAGGGTGCCCTGATCCGTGTGACGGCCTTCGCGTCGCTCAACAGGCAGCCGCTCGATCTCACCCTCGCCGAGGTTGTGCTGCGTGATCTGATGCCGGATTCCTCGGCTCTCGAGATCAATGCCGCCACGATCATGGCTGTGACCGCGGAGTACTTCGGGACGTCGATAGACGACCTGTGCGGGCCCGGAAAGGCACGGCCGCTGGCGCAGGCCCGCCAGATCGCGATGTATCTGTGCCGCGAGCTCACCGACCTGTCGCTGCCGAAGATCGGGCAGACCTTCGGTCGCGACCACACCACAGTCATGTACGCGGACAAGAAGATTCGCAAGGAGATGACCGAGCGTCGCAAGGTCTACGACCAGGTGCAGGAGCTCACCGCGCGTATCAAACAGCGGTCCAAGCGCTGATTCCTCGAACCTCGGGTTTCCATCCACAGGGAGCGTCCACAGGGCGCTCCCTGTCCCGTATCTCGAGAAATTTCCGGTCCCCACACCTGTGGACAAGGGTGTGCAGAACGTGGGATCTTTGTGGACGAACGGTGGACAAAGAATGAACAGTCTCGAGGAATCCACATTCATCCTCGAGAACTCCTCGAGTTCATCCTCGAGTTCGACGCCCTCGAGAACGTTGCCCCACCAGCCTAGACGGTCGTTCGTCCACAGATTCCACAGGCCCTATTACTACTTCTGTGAGTTCTCTTCAGAAATCTTCTTTCAAAACAGGTGTGTGGAGAGCGTCGGTCCACAGGCCCTCGAATGAGGCTCACGCCTCGAGCCCCCCGGCTTTCCAAGCAGCGAGGGAAGGCATAACGTGGACCCGCATCCCCCGGCTCCGCTCTCATCGGTATCGGGGTTCTGTGACAGACTTCGTAGACTTGTCGAGACCACGATCGAAGGGATCCACCGGGCGATGGAGCTGGGAAGTATGAAGTTTCGTGTGCCTCGCGAGGACTTCGCTGATTCCGTTGCATGGGTTGCCCGAAGCCTTCCGTCGCGACCCCCCGTTCCCGTCCTGGGCGGTGTCCTGCTCGGAGCGGACGAACGCGGGCTGACGGTCTCGGGCTTCGATTACGAGGTATCCGCGCAGGTCCACGTCTCGGCCGAGGTCATCACCCCCGGTCAGGTGCTGGTGTCCGGCAAGCTGCTCGCCGACATCACCCGCGCGTTGCCCCACAAGCCTGTGGATGTCGTCCTCGACGGCACCCGTGTGCTCATCACGTGCGGTAGCGCCAAGTTCTCGCTCCCCACCATGCCTGTGGAGGACTACCCGCAGCTGCCCGCGCTCCCGCAGCAGACCGGTGCACTCTCCGGCGATCTGTTCGCCGAGGCCATCAGCCAGGTCGCCGTCGCCGCCGGCAAGGACGACACGCTTCCCATGCTCACGGGCATCCGAGTCGAGATCGAGGGCACCGACATGGTCCTCGCTGCCACCGACCGTTTCCGTCTCGCAGTGCGCAAGCTCGAGTGGATGCCCACCGCGGAGTCCACCAGCTCGGCCGTGCTCGTGCCCGCAAAGACCCTCTCCGAGGCCGCGAAAACTGTTGGCGGGTCGTCCAACTCCCCGGTCCAGCTCGCGCTCGGCAGCGGGTCGTCGGTGGGCGCCGAGGGCCTGCTCGGCATCGTCGCCGAAGGTCGCCGCACCACCACGCGCCTGCTCGACGCCGAATTCCCCAAGTTCCGCCAGTTGCTCCCCAACGAGCACACCGCGATGGCGACCGTCGAAATCGCACCGTTGGTCGACGCGATCAAGCGTGTCGCGCTGGTCGCCGAGCGCGGTGCGCAGGTCCGACTCGAGTTCACCGAGGGCAGCGTGATGCTGTCCGCCGGTGGCGACGACGCCGGCCGCGCCGAGGAATCGCATCCCGCGGAGTTCTTCGGTGAGCCGCTGATCATCGCGTTCAACCCCGGCTACCTGCTCGACGGTCTGACGTCGCTGCACACCGACAAGGTCTCGTTCGGGTTCACCACTTCGAGTCGTCCGGCCGTGCTGCGGCCGGCGCTCGACGAGGAGCCCGTGCCGGATTCCTCGGGTACGTTCGCCGCTCCGGACAGCGATTACACCTATCTTCTGATGCCGGTGCGCCTGCCGGGCTGACCGGCCCCGAGACTGGACCCCCGTGTACGTTCGCACCTTCTCGCTGCGCGACTTCCGTTCGTGGAGAACGGTTTCCGTCGACCTCACTCCGGGGGCGACGGTCTTCGTCGGGCGCAACGGACACGGGAAGACCAATCTGCTCGAGGCCCTCGGATATCTGTCGACGCTGTCGTCGCACCGGGTGTCCTCCGACGGCCCGCTGCTGCGGGCCGGCACGTCGCGGGCGTTCGCCGGGGCGCTGGTCGTCAACAACGGTCGTGAGCTCGGTATCGACATCGAGATCAACGAGGCCAAGCAGAACCGGGCGCGGATCAATCAGTCGCCCGCCCGGCGTCCTCGAGAGATCCTCGGCATCCTCCGCACGGTGCTCTTCGCCCCGGAGGATCTGTCGCTCGTGCGCGGCGACCCGGGTGATCGCCGGCGGTTCCTCGACGAACTGCTCAGCACGCGTTTCCCGCGGATGAGCGGGGTTCGGGCCGACTACGACAAGGTGCTGCGCCAGCGATCCGCCCTGCTCAAGACCGCGGGGGGAGCACTGCGGCGAGGGAGTCGCTCGAGCGACGGGGCGGGCGCTCTGGCGACCCTCGACGTGTGGGACGGTCATCTCGCGGCCCACGGAGCCGAGCTGCTCGCCGCGCGCATCGCGTTGCTGCACGAACTGGCCCCGCACGTGTCCGAGGCGTACCGGTCGATCGCACCCGAGTCGCGTCCGGCGAGCCTGCGTTATCGCAGCAGCCTGGCCGACGCGCTGCCGCCGGAGTTCTCCGACCCGGCCCGCACGCCCGCGCCCGACGACCGGGAGTTTCTCGAGACCGTCTTCCTCCACCGCCTCGCGGAGGTGCGGTCGAAGGAGATCGAACGCGGCGTCTGCCTCGTCGGACCCCACCGCGACGATCTCGACCTGACGCTCGGTGCCGAACCCGCGAAAGGCTATGCGAGCCACGGCGAATCGTGGTCGTTCGCGCTCGCACTGCGGCTCGGGGCATTCGCCCTGCTCCGCACCGACGGCACCGATCCCGTTCTCATGCTCGACGACGTCTTCGCCGAACTCGACCGACGGCGCCGCTCCGCCCTCGCCGAGGTCGCCGCGACGGCCGAACAGGTGCTGATCACGGCGGCCGTGCCGGAGGACGTGCCGGCCGAACTGAACGGCGCCAGATACCCCGTGCATGCCGACGACACCGAAGAAGGTCGTATCTCTGTGCTGGGATCGGTGCAACGGGAGACGGACCCGCTCACCGGGGAGGTCGGATGAACGACGAACAAGCAGGTCCCGAACGCGGTGCCGGGCCGGAGCGCAGCGCGGACGAGCCGGAGCCGAAGGGCATCGATCTGGCCCGCCGCGCGCTCGAGGAGGCTCGAGCTGCCGCCAAGGCGAGCGGTAAGGCCGTCGGCCAGGGACGCGCGTCGCGCGGGCCGCTGCGCCCGAAACGCCGACGTCGTGGCTGGTCGGGGCCCGGGCCGGACGACCGCGATCCCCAGACCCTCGGTTCGCTCGCGCAGTCGCTGTCCAAACAGCGGGGCTGGTCGGCGCACGTGTCCGAGGGCACCGTCATGGGAAGCTGGGCGCGGGTCGTCGGCGACGACATCGCGAGCCATGCCCAGCCGACCACACTGCGCGACGGGATCCTGCACGTCTCGGCCGAGTCGACCGCCTGGGCGACCCAGCTGCGGATGATGCAATCGCAGATTCTCGCCAAGATCGCCGCGGCCGTGGGGCACGGGGTGGTCAAGGAACTGCGGATCACCGGCCCGACGGCTCCGAGCTGGCGGAAAGGCGAACGCCACATCCGCGGCCGCGGACCGCGCGACACCTACGGGTGATCCCGGGCTCGCTCCCGGCCCCTACGAGGGGCGAAAATCGGAGCGCGTAGGAAATCACGTTGTCCGGGTCGCGAAGAGGCCGCTACGGGGACGTCAGCGGTACGGAACGCCCGCTTTCGTGTCCGCCCCGGCGCAAGGCTCACGGGCACGTAGGATGGACAGGAATGCGTCGCGCGCGTGCGCGGGGCCGATCGGAGAAGGAGAGCTACCCACCCGTGGCTGCCCAGAAGTCGAACAACAACAAGAGTGAGTACGGTGCGTCGTCCATCACCGTCCTCGAGGGTCTCGAGGCGGTGCGCAAGCGCCCCGGTATGTACATCGGTTCCACCGGAGAGCGTGGCCTGCACCACCTGATCTGGGAGGTCGTCGACAACTCCGTCGACGAGGCCATGGCCGGTTACGCGTCGAAGGTGGAGGTCACCCTCCTCGCCGACGGCGGTGTCCAGGTCGTCGACGACGGTCGCGGTATCCCCGTCGGTATGCACGCCTCCGGTGTGCCCACCGTCGAGGTCGTCCTCACCCAGCTCCACGCGGGTGGCAAGTTCGACTCCGATGCCTACGCCGTCTCCGGCGGTCTGCACGGTGTCGGTATCTCCGTGGTGAACGCCCTGTCCACAACCCTCGAGGTCGAGATCGACAACGACGGCTACCACTGGGAGCAGACGTACACCGCCTCGAAGCCGGGCGAGCTCGTCCGCGGTGAGGCCACCAAGCAGACCGGTACCACCGTCCGCTTCTGGCCGGACCCGGAGATCTTCGAGACCACGACGTTCAACTTCGAGACCGTCGCGCGTCGCCTGCAGGAGATGGCGTTCCTCAACAAGGGACTGACCATCACTCTCACCGACGAGCGGGTCGCTCCCGAAGAGGTCACCGACGAGGACGTCCCGGAGACCGCCGAGGCGCCGAAGACCGCCGAGGACCAGGCCGTCGAGGCAACCGAGCCCGAGATGCACAAGGTCAAGGTCCGCACCTACCACTACCCGGGTGGTCTCGAGGACTACGTGCGTCACATCAACCGCACGAAGTCGCCGATCCACAACTCCGTCGTCGGGTTCACCGCCAAGGGCACCGGCCACGAACTCGAGGTCGCGATGCAGTGGAACTCGGGTTACTCCGAGTCCGTCCACACCTTCGCCAACACCATCAACACCCACGAGGGCGGTACGCACGAGGAAGGCTTCCGTGCGGCGCTGACCACAGTCGTCAACCGCTACGCGAAGGACAAGAAACTCCTCAAGGACAAGGACCCGAACCTCACGGGTGACGACATCCGTGAGGGTCTCGCGGCGATCATCTCCGTCAAGGTCGCTGAGCCGCAGTTCGAGGGCCAGACGAAGACCAAGCTCGGCAACACCGAGGTGAAGTCCTTCGTGCAGAAGGCGTGCAATGAGCACATCTCGCACTGGTTCGAGGCCAACCCGGCCGACGCGAAGACGATCGTCACCAAGGCCGTGTCGTCGGCGCACGCGCGTGTCGCCGCTCGTAAGGCGCGCGAGCTCGTCCGCCGCAAGAGCGCGACCGACATCGGTGGTCTGCCCGGCAAGCTCGCCGACTGCCGGTCGAAGGACCCGAGCAAGTGTGAGATCTACATCGTGGAGGGCGACTCCGCGGGTGGCTCCGCCAAGTCGGGTCGCGACTCGATGTACCAGGCGATCCTTCCGCTGCGCGGCAAGATCATCAACGTCGAGAAGGCCCGGATCGACAAGGTCCTCAAGAACGCCGAGGTCCAGTCGATCATCACGGCGTTCGGTACCGGCATCCACGAGGAATTCGACATCTCGAAGCTGCGGTACCACAAGATCGTCCTGATGGCCGACGCCGACGTCGACGGTCAGCACATCGCGACGCTGCTGCTCACGCTGCTCTTCCGCTTCATGCGGCCGCTGGTCGAGGAAGGCCACGTCTTCCTGGCACAGCCGCCGCTGTACAAGCTCAAGTGGCAGCGCAGCGAGCCGGAGTTCGCGTACTCCGACCGCGAGCGCGACGCCCTGCTCGAGGCGGGTCTGAAGGCCGGCAAGAGGATCAACAAGGACGACGGCATCCAGCGCTACAAGGGCCTCGGTGAAATGAACGCCAAAGAGCTGTGGGAGACCACCATGGATCCGAGCGTCCGCGTCCTGCGTCAGGTGACCCTTGACGACGCCGCTGCCGCCGACGAGCTGTTCAGCGTTCTGATGGGTGAGGACGTCGCGGCACGACGGAGCTTCATCACCCGTAACGCGAAGGATGTCCGCTTCCTCGACGTCTGATCACGGCCGGCAGCGCCGGAGAACTGCATGCGAATCCCCGCTGTGTCGTACATCACGGCGGGGATTCGCATGTCGTGCGCCCGGAAGTGGGCAGGGCCGTTAGCCTTCTTCGTTACTCGTGAGTACACTTCTATCGGCCATCTGTACGTGTGGCTGCCGACGAGGGGGCTGGGGCAGCGCGGGGTACGGGAAGAACTCACTCTTCCGTATCCGCTGTATGTCCCGATATGGTGCCCTCACCCGAAACGTCTCGTTCGACTGCACTCGATCGAAAACGCGCTCAACGGAGTGCAGTGCCGACTGGTGTTCGTCGCCCGGCGCGGACGGGGTGGAAGGAGAGCTGTGATCCATGAGTGACAAGTCGCCGCCCCAGCAGCGGTGGTGGAACATCGAGGGGTGGGGTCTTCGCAGGAAGGTCACCGCCGTTCTCGCTGTCCCCGTGACTGTGGCAATGGTCCTCGGTGGTCTTCGGGTCGAGAACGAGCTCAGCAACGCCGTCCACTTCTCGTCCGCGGCCGATCAGGTCGCAGCCGTGCCGGACATCGTGGATTTCTCGACGGCGTTCGCCACCGCCACCGCGGATGCCGCGGTCGGAACGGCGACCCCCGAGGAAATGGCGGCTCTCGGTGACGCTTTCGGCACGATCGCCGCGATCACGGAGAACCCCGAGCTCGATCCCGCCGTGACCGCCGACCTCAGCCGCACCGCCGCCACGGCCCAGTCGCTCTACACGAAGATTCAGGCGGGCCCGGTGCCGATCGAGGAGATCGGTGCCGTCACCAACGAGGTGCGCGACAGCCTCAACCGTGTCGTCGAGGCCATCCTCCGCGAGGTCGACGATCGCGAGATCATCGGCTACGGCGACCAGCTGATCAACGCGTGGTACTCGCAGCGCTACCTCTTCGGTCAGGTTCTCGGTCTGCTCCAGCTGGTCGACGACCCGACCCAGCCGGGCACCGCGCTGGTGTCCGCCTCCGGCGCCGAGCTCGCGATGCTCGACCTGCTCGCCCGCTCCTACCTGATGGCCGATCAGCAGATCGCCGAACTGCGGGCCGGCGTCCAGGAACGTGCCGACATGGTCGACGCGGCCGGTTCCGGTCCGCTCCCGATCCTCGACATCCGCGCGTCGCTGCTCAACAGTGTCGACATCTACGGCACCATCATCGACGAAGCGTCGTCGCAGGTCAGCACCACGATTCAGGACCGCGCCGCGGAAACCCGCTCGGCCGCTCTCCGCGACACCGCGATCGTGCTCGCAGCCCTGCTCGCAGCCCTCGTGCTCGCATTGCTCGTGTCCCGCTCACTGGTCGGCCCGATCCGCCGCCTGCGTTACGGCACGCTGAAGGTCGCGCGGCAGGAGCTGCCCGAGGCCATCGACCGCATCAAGGTCGGCGACAACATCGAGGATATCGAGTTCACCCGAGTCCCGGTGCACACCACCGAGGAGATCGGTCAGCTCGCCCGCGCCGTCGACGACATGCACGGGCAGGCACTGCGTCTCGCCGGCGAGCAGGCACACCTCCGCCTGCAGATCAGCGACATGTTCGAGACACTCGCACGTCGCTCCAAGTCGCTCGTCGAGCAGCAGCTCGGCCTCATCGAACGACTCGAGTACGAGGAGAAGGATCCGGCCCGACTCGAGAGCCTGTTCCGCCTCGACCACCTCGCCGCGCGTATGCGCCGGAACGGCGACAACCTGCTGATTCTCTCCGGTACCCGCACGCGCCGCGGTCACTCCGCGCCCGTGCAGCTCGGCGACATCCTGCGCGCCGCGATGTCGGAGGTCGAAGACTACCAGCGCGTGCAGATCGGTTCGACTCCCGACGGTGCCCTCAGCGGCGCGGTCGCGACCGACATCGTGCATCTGCTCGCCGAGCTGGTCGACAACTCGCTGCGCGCGTCGCCGCCCGACAGCAACGTCACCTTCAGCTTCGCGCGAGCCGTCGACGGTGGCCTGCTCGTCGAGATCGCCGACCGCGGTATCGGTATCCCGGCCGACGAACTCGAGTCCATCAACCAGCGTCTCGCCAAGGGCGGCGAGGTCGGTCCCGACACCGCACGCCACATGGGTCTGTTCGTGGTCTCGCGACTGGCCGAGCGGCACGGTCTCACCGTGCGCCTGCGCCCGACCTTCGACACCGCGCGCAACCCGGGTATCACCGCGAGCGTCCACATCCCGGACGTCCTGCTGGTCTCCCCGTTGGCGTTGTCGCACACCGGTCCCCAGCCGCGCATCGAGATCGAAGCGGAGGAGTACTCGGCACCGCAGGCGCTCTCGGCGTCCGTCGCCCCGCAGGGTCTGCCCGCGGCCGACGACCGGCACGAGTACGCGTCCTCGCAGTCGCTCGACTCCGCCGACGATGTCCGTGCGGACGAGTCCGACGATGCCTACGACAACGGCTACGCGAACAACGGTTACGCCGCCGATGTCGACGAGAGCGCTTCCGCCGCATGGGATGCGGAGTCGTCCTACGACGACGAGCGACGCGACGAGCCGCAGCGCGACAATCAAGCACCGCCGGCATCCCGCGAGTTCGGCCCGTCGGGTCTTCCGCAGCGTCGCCCGGGTGGAACTCCGGGTCTGCCCACGCGTCAGCCGGGCGAGACGCCTGGTCTCCCGACTCCACCCCGGTCGCCGCAGCCGCGCCGGATCGAGCCGGACGCCGCAGCAGCCTTCGCGTCGTCGCTGCCTCCGCGCGGTCCTCGTCGCGGGCCGGACGAGACCAACGGTCACCCGCTCGACGGCCGCAACGGCGACGGCCGCAACGGTGCCGGGCCACGACCCGACGCCGATCGGTCTCGCCGGGAAGGGCTTTCGGGTCTTCCGCAGCGTCGTCCCGGTGCCACACCGGGCCTGTCGCCAACGGACTCCCAGCAGTCGCAGTCGCAGTCCTTGCCGGTCCGTGAGCCCCAGCAGGGTTCGGCGCATCGTGCACCCGCCCCGCAGCAGCGACCCGCGTCCCCCGGTCTTCCGCAGCGTCGGCCGGGCGCGACTCCCGGCCTGCCGGGACGGGCTTCCGGATCGTCCCCGTCCGTTCCGCAGAACCGGCCGCAGCAACAGCCGTCGGCGGGACCGCTCGCAGGTGGCGACGCCGCAGGTCGCCCGGACACACCGAACCGTCCCGACCTGCCCCAGCGCGCCCCCGCGCCGGACGCACAGCGCGCCCCCGAGCAGGATGCGGACCGTCGGCAGCAGGAACCCTCGACGGGTTTCCCGCAGCGTCGTCCGGGAAGCGCGCCCGGTCTGCCGCGTCGTCAGCCGGGCAGCACGCCGGGGCTTCCGCAGCAACCCGCTGCGTCGACCAACGCTTCCGAACCCGATTCGGCCGCAGCGGTCTCCGGCCCGAGCATCGCCGACGGTGGCTCCGTCTCGCCGCACAGCGACGCGCAGCAGGCGGCCCGCCATCGCTACCGGACCAACTCGGCGAAGACCGCATCGTTCTTCCAGCCGCGGTCCGACCTCGCGTCGGCCCGTCCGCAGCCGGCGAACACCCCGATCTTCACCACGATGATGTCGGACTGGCTCGTCGACCCGACGAGCCTTCCGGAGGACCGCAGGAAGCGGGAGTGGCACTCCGCGGCGGACGCGGGTTGGGAAGCCGCACAGCGTGCTACCGAGTCCCCCGTGGAGGAGCACACCACCGCGGGTCTTCCGCGGCGCGCTCCCGGCGAGCGTCTGGTGCCGGGTGCTGTTCGGGCACCGGCAACGGGTGAGCTGCCGAGGACCATTCGACGTCGAGACCCGGAAGCCATCCGGGCCAACTTGAGCCGCCATCAGCAGGGTGTCCGCAACGGACGCGCCTCGGCGAATTCCAGCAATCGCGAGAACGACGAACAGGGAGTTCGATGAATATTGATCATGGATCCGACGCAGCTCGTCCATTGGACTGGTTGGTTTCCAACTTCGCGCGCGAAGTCCCGGGTGTCTCGCATGCCGTGCTCGTGTCCGCCGACGGTCTGCTCATGGCCGCCAGCGCCCACCTCCCGGTGGATCGTGCCGAGCAGCTCGCTGCGGTGACCTCGGGCCTGGCCAGCCTGTCCAACGGTGTGTCCCAGCTGTTCGACGGTGGGGGTGTGCTGCAGTCCGTCGTGGAGATGCAGCACGGCTACTTGCTGCTGATGAGCGTCGGCGACGGCTCGCACCTGGCGGCTCTGACCGCCTCCGAGTGCGACATCGGACAGGTCGGCTACGAGATGGCGCTCTTGGTCGATCGAGTGGGTGCTTCGGTCGAAGCCACCCCGCGGGTCGGTCTAGGGTCCTGACGTCGAGGTGGCCATGGAATCGCGGAAGCCGGAGTCCGTGCCGGATCAGCCCAGTCTGGTCCGGCCCTACTCCCTGACTTCGGGACGTACGAGTCCTGCGGTCGAACTGGCGTTGGAGGCACTCATCCAGGCCATTCCGGGAACCGACGATCGGTCCCGGGATCTGGACAACATCAATGCCACGATCCTGGAGCTGTGCAAGGAATCACCCTCCGTCGCGGAGATCGCCGCGCGCGTGGGGGTGCCGATCGGCGTGGCACGCGTGCTCGTCGCCGATCTCGTCGAAGCCGGACACGTACAGATCCTGGCCACGCTGAAAGACGATTCGAGCGACGCGGAGCGTCGTGAGCTGATTGAAAGGGTCCTCAGTGGACTTCGCGAACTCTAACGCCACGAAGCGCGTGACCTCGACCAAGATCGTGATCGCCGGAGGCTTCGGCGTCGGTAAGACGACTCTGGTCGGGACGGTGTCGGAAATCGTGCCGCTTCGTACCGAGGCGCTCGTTACGAACGCCAGCGACGGCGTCGACAACCTCTCTGCGACACCGCAGAAGGCGACCACCACGGTCGCCATGGACTTCGGTCGTATCAGTCTGGCCGACGACCTCGTCCTCTACCTGTTCGGCACGCCCGGACAGCACCGCTTCTGGTTCATGTGGGACGACCTGATCCGCGGCGCCATCGGGGCGATTGTGCTGATCGATACGCGTCGCCTGGATGAGAGCTTCGCCGCCGTCGACTTCTTCGAGGCGCGCAATCTCCCGTTCATCGTCGCCATCAACGAATTCGACGATGCTCCCCGATACCCGCTAGAGGACATCCGTCAGGCGATGGCGATCTCGGCGGATGTGCCGATCGTGTCGATCGATGCGCGAGCACGTGAGTCGGCGAAGCAGGCCCTGGTCACCGTCACCGAATACGCTCTGCGGAAGCTGCACCAGCCGGTGACCCAGTAATGGGGGAGGGCCTCGAACTCTTCACGATGGGCTCGTGGGTCACGGTCCTTGCCTATCTGACCTCGGCGATCGGGGTGTTCATCGGGGTCAACGGTGCTCGACGGGTCCGCACCACCTCCAGCGACCGATTGCGTTCGTACTGGATGATTCTCGCTGCCCTGGTGAGCGGTGGCGTCGGTGTCTGGCTCGCTATGTTCCTTCCGATGGCGGGTTTCAACGTCGAGGACAGTGTGGTGCGGTTCGACACCGTCACCATCGTGTTCTCGATGCTCGTCGCGCTGGTGTCGGTGTACGTGGCGCTGCTCGTCGCGATCCCGGACAACGCTCCCGCCACCCTCGCCCGGACGGTCACGGGTGCTCTCGTGCTGGGCGCCGGCCTTGCGGGCGCGCCGTTCTCGGTCCTCGCAGCGGTGCGGATCCAGGGATCGCTGACCTTCGATCCGCTCTGGGTCGCCGCGGCGGTGGGGCTGGCGATCGCGACGGCCGTCGGCTTCCTGGCCCAGGTGAAGTCGGCGGACACGTGGCCCAAGCGCCTGCTGAGCAGCGCGTTGGCCGGCGTCGCCGTGATCGCGGTGCACTTCCTCGCCGCCGCGTCGGTCCGTGTGGAGATCGACCCCGCCGTGGTGGTTTCCGGTGGGATCGAGGTCTTCTCCATTCTCTTCCCGCTCTTCGTCGTAGGCCTGTTGCTGCTGGCCGTTCCGATCGTCCTGGTGCTCCAGGCCCCGGATCGTCTTGCGGCGGAACTGGAAGAGGAATCCGAGCGGTGGGCGGCCGACGGCCCGGTAGATCCCGTCGACGGTCGGACCTTCTGAAGGTCGTCCGAACATGTTGTAAGTCAACATATCTGGTTGAAATCCCGGAAGTGGAGTAGTCTTCTGTGTAGCGACGGGGGTCGCTGTCGGTCTACTCGGCACGACACGGATCGATGTGCCGTGCGTGCCGCTTCCTGGGGAGCAACATGTCGCACGAGGTTCACCATTTTTCCATGGGCGGTTGGCTTCTCGCACTCGCCTACATCACGTCCGCAGTGGGGTGCTATGCCGGTCTGTCCTGCGCGCGCAAGGCTGCGAACGCATGGACGTCGGTCGCCCGGACTCGATGGACACTCATGGCAGCCCTGTCCATCGGGGGCGTCGGAATCTGGTTGATGCACTTCATCGGGATGATGGGCTTCGACGTACCCGGTTCCGCGATCCGTTACGACCTCGGACTGACGCTGCTGTCGGTCGCGCTCGCCGTGACGGCCACGCTGGTCGGATTGCGGATCCTCGACACCGACGTGCAGTGGATCCGTAGGTTGCCGTCGGATGTCCGGCTTCTCGTCGGCGGCGTGATCATGGGCTTCGCGGTCGCCGGCATGCACTACAGCGGCATGGCCGCGGTGCGGATCCAGGGCGAACTCGAGCAGGGACGGTCGTACGTCGCGGCGTCCGTCGCGATCGGTGTCGTCGCGTCGATCGTCGCGTTGTGGCTGTCGCGGGTCGCGGAACGGCCGGCCGTGCGGATACCGGCCGCCGCCGTTATGGGATGCGCCGTGGTGGCACTGCACTACACGGGCATGGCCGGGATCGCGGTGACCGTCGATCCGTCCGCTCCGAATCCGGAGGGGATGACCATCATGACCCTGCTGTTCCCTGGATTCATCATCGGTGTCGCGCTGCTCGCGGTGCCGGTCGTAGCTCTGATGGCATCGGCGAGCACACAGGACCTCGAGCGGGAGCGGGAGATGGCGATCTGGCTCGGTGGGGACGGCCCCGAGACGGTCTCCCGTCCTTACGGGCGACATGTGAAACGGTGATGTGATGTGAACACCCACAGCGCGATAAGCTCGCTTACGCTGCTGGAAAGTCGGGGTGCAGCCCGCATCGGGTAGGTCGTGGCGCGTGCCCTCCGAGCGCGGTGGTGACAGCGCGCCGCTGTGAGGACATCACGTGTCGCACGACGTACACCACTTCGCCATGGGGATGTGGGTTTTCCTCCTCTCCTACGCCACCGCTGTGATGGGCTCCTTCGTCGGATTGTCCTGTGTCCGGCGGTCGCTCGAAGAGTCGCGGCGCAGCGGCAACTTGTGGCTCCTCATGGCATCGTTGTCCATCGGCGGCGTGGGCATCTGGCTCATGCATTTCATCGGCATGATGGGCTTCTCCGTGCCGGGTACGACCATCCGATACGAATTGGCACCGACGGTCTTCTCTGTCGTGCTCGCCGTCGTCGCGACCCTCGTGGGTCTGCGGATCGCCGACGTGCACGACGTCAGCAAGCACCGCATTCCCGAATCGGTGCGGTTGCTCATCGGCGGTCTGCTCATGGGCGCCGCCGTCAGCATGATGCACTACAGTGGCATGTACGCCATCCGTATCCGGGGCGCGATCGAACACGAGACGGGGTACGTGATCGCCTCGGTGATCATCGGTGTCGTCGCCTCCACTGCCGCGCTCGCACTGGCCCGCCGCACGCGTCGTCTCGAGATCCGCGTCGTCGCGGCCTTCGTCATGGGATGCGCGGTCGTGGCGCTGCACTACACCGGCATGGCCGGCGTGCGGGTCACCCTCGATCCGAGCATGCCCGCGCCCGAAGGCATGACCGTGATGTCGCTGCTGTTCCCTGCGTTCGTCCTCGGCATCATCGTCCTGGCCGTGCCGATCACCGCGCTGCTGCTCGCCTCCGACCCGGAGGACGCCGTGCGCGACGCCGGCTCGGGCAGTGGGCGTCGGAGCCGGAACGGCAGGTGGACCGCGACCCGGTCACCGGATCCCACATGTGAGAACTCGGTTCCGGACAGATCTCGGGCTGTGAAGTGCCTGTCCTTCTCGGCATCGGCTGACCTGCACCTATAGACTCGTGTGGTTGCGAGACGTCCGTCGGGCCGAAGGCCGGAGCCGGGCGTGCGAGCCGAGTAGAAGAAGGAGCTCATGACCGACACCACGTTGCCTCCGGAGGGGCCGGGGCACGACCGCATCGAGCCCGTCGACATCCAGCAGGAGATGCAGAGCAGTTACATCGATTATGCGATGAGCGTGATCGTGGGCCGTGCTCTGCCCGACGTGCGTGACGGTCTCAAACCGGTGCACCGTCGCGTGCTCTATGCGATGTTCGACAACGGCTTCCGCCCCGACCGCGGGTACGTGAAGTCGGCGCGCGCGGTCGCCGAGACCATGGGCAACTACCACCCGCACGGCGACGCGTCGATCTACGACACGCTCGTGCGTCTGGCGCAGCCGTGGTCGATGCGCTATCCACTCGTCGACGGCCAGGGCAACTTCGGTTCCCGCGGCAACGACGGCGCCGCCGCCATGCGGTACACCGAGTGCCGGCTCACGCCGCTCGCGATGGAGATGCTGCGGGAGATCGACCACGAGACGGTCGATTTCCAGCCGAACTACGACGGCCGCACGCAGGAACCGACGGTTCTCCCCAGCCGTATCCCCAACCTGTTGATCAACGGTTCGGGCGGTATCGCGGTCGGTATGGCCACCAACATCCCGCCGCACAATCTCGGGGAGGTTGCGGAGGCCATCTACTGGGCGCTCGACAACTTCGAGGCCGACGAGGAGACCACCCTCGCCGCGGTCATGGAGCGGATCAAGGGACCGGACTTCCCGACCGCCGGCCTGATCACGGGCACGCAGGGCATCCACGATGCCTACACGACCGGTCGCGGATCGGTGAAGATGCGCGGCGTCGTGGAGATCGAAGAGGACTCCAAGGGCCGCACCAGCATCGTCATCACCGAGCTGCCGTACATGGTCAACCCGGACAACCTCATCACGTCGATCGCCGAACAGGTCCGCGACGGCAAGATCGCGGGCATCTCCGACATCCACGACGAGTCGTCCGACCGCGTGGGCATGCGCATCGTCGTCACTGTCCGCCGCGACGCGGTGGCCAAGGTGGTTCTCAACAACCTCTACAAGCACACGCAGCTGCAGACGAGTTTCGGCTGCAACATGCTGTCGATCGTCGACGGGGTGCCGCGCACGCTGCGCCTCGACCAGATGATCCGGTTGTACGTCAACCACCAGATCGAGGTCATCGTCCGGCGTACGCGGTACCTGCTGCGCAAGGCCGAGGAACGTGCGCACATTTTGCGCGGCCTGGTCAAGGCCCTCGACGCGCTCGACGAGGTCATCGCGCTCATCCGCGCGTCGCAGACCGTCGACATCGCGCGCGCCGGCCTGATCGATCTGCTCACGGTCGACGAGATCCAGGCCGACGCCATCCTGGCGATGCAGCTGCGTCGCCTGGCTGCTCTCGAGCGTCAGAAGATCGTCGACGACCTCGCCGAGATCGAGCGCGAGATCGAGGACTACAAGGACATCCTGGCCCGTCCGGAGCGGCAGCGCGCCATCGTCCGCGACGAGCTGAAGGAGATCGTCGACAAGTACGGCGACGAGCGCCGCACGCGGCTTGTCGCGGCCGACGGCGATGTCAACGACGAGGACCTCATCGCACGTGAGGACGTCGTCGTCACCATCACCGAGACCGGTTACGCCAAGCGCACGCGCACCGACCTGTACCGCTCGCAGAAGCGCGGCGGCAAGGGCGTCAAGGGCGCCGAGCTCAAGCAGGACGACATCGTCAAGCACTTCTTCGTGACGTCCACGCACGACTGGCTGCTGTTCTTCACGACGAAGGGCCGCGTCTACCGCGCGAAGGCGTACGAGCTGCCCGAGGCGAATCGCACGGCGCGTGGTCAGCACGTCGCGAACCTCCTGGCCTTCCAGCCCGACGAGCGCATCCAGGGCGTCATCCGCCTCAAAACCTACGAGGATGCGCCGTACCTGGTGCTCGCGACCCGCAACGGCCTGGTCAAGAAGTCGCGCCTGTCGGACTTCGACTCCAACCGTTCGGGCGGCATCGTCGCGATCAACCTGCGCGGCGACGACGAACTCGTCGGCGCGGTGTTGTGCTCCGCCGAGGACGATCTGCTGCTCGTCTCGCAGCAGGGCCAGTCGATCCGTTTCTCGGCCACCGACGAGGCGCTGCGTCCGATGGGCCGCGCGACCTCCGGTGTGCAGGGCATGCGGTTCAACGGCGAGGACAAGCTGCTCTCGCTCAACGTCGTCAAGGAGGGCACGTACCTGCTGGTCGCTACCTCGGGTGGTTACGCCAAGCGCACCCCGATGGAGGACTACCCGGTCCAAGGTCGCGGCGGTAAGGGTGTTCTGACCATCCAGTACGACCGCAAGCGTGGCAACCTGGTCGGGGCGCGCATCGTCGAGGACGACGACGAGTTGTACGCCATCACCTCGAGCGGCGGTGTCATCCGCACTGCGGCGAAGCAGGTGCGCAAGGCAGGCCGTCAGACCAAGGGCGTGCGGCTCATGAACCTGGCCGAGGGCGATACATTGCTCGCGATCGCGCGCAACGCCGACGAGCCGGACGAAGCCGACGCAGCCGGAGCTAAGGAGTCGTAAGTGAGCACTCCCCAGGGACCGAACGGGGCCGATCGCGGGCAAACCGGTCGGAAGCCGGAGGACCGTACAGAGAACGAGGTGAAGCCCGAGAACAAGGGCACGCAGCAGGGCCCGGCCTCGGAGCAGAAACCGGCGCCGGAGAACCGGCCGTCGCAGTCGTCACCGGCCCAGCCTTCGCAGGCTCCTGGGGCACCGGCGGAGGGTTCGTCCGCTCCCGCAGCGGGAGCAGCGGACCCGGCACCCGTGCAGGGTCCGGCCGACCAGCAGCCGGCAGCAGGCCGGAAGGCCGCCGAGCCGACGGCGAAGGCGGCGCAGGACACGCCTGCTCAGGGCGGCTCCCAGAAGTCCGGTGGTGCCTCAGCGGACGGTAAGAACGGATCGGCTGCGGCCGATCAGCCGGCCACAGGTCAGCAACGCACCGCCCAGATGCCCCGCTCCGGCGGCCCGACCCCTCCCTGGCAGCGGGGAGCGGCGTCGGCGCAGTCGGGCTCCCCACAGAACGCTCCGCAGACGAACGTTCCGGGTGTGGGTCAGGGTCTGTCCAAGCAGGGTGGAGCGCCTCAGCGCCCCGCTGGGGCCTCGGCCAAGGGCTCTGCGGCCGGAGGCCCGGAGCCGTCGACGCGTCCCGTCGTGACCGGCACAGCGGCTCCCAATGCCGCCGGAGGAGCTAGCCCGGCCGGGGGCGGAGACGCCGCGCGCGGGACGCGCGACCGGGCGGCTGCAGCGAAGGCGAAGTCCGCGGTAATCGACGGCCCGACACGGCACATCGAACGCAAGGATCTCGCCAAGGACCTGCCGGATCTGTCCGCAGTGAAGCATCCGTCGACCGGTTCGCCGAGCACGGGGGAGACCCCGCAGGTGAGCGCCCCCGCCACCACCGCGGTACCCACGGCGATCCCCGCCGCCGGACCGCTGCGGGCCACCGTGCAGATCCGCCGTATCGACCCCTGGTCGATGCTGAAGATCTCGTCGGTGATCTCGGTGTCGTTGTTCTTCGTGTGGATGATCGCGGTCGGCCTACTCTACGGCGTGCTGGCCGGCATGGGGGTATGGGAACGCCTCAACAGTGCGTTCACCGACATCGTCTCCGACGCCGGTAGCGGTGCGCTCGTCTCGGCCGGCCAGGTGTTCGGCTACGCGACGATCATCGGCATCGCCAACACGGTGTTGCTGACGGCTCTCGCGACCCTCGGTGCGTTCATCTACAACCTCTGCACCGATCTCGTAGGCGGCGTTCAGGCCACCCTCGCCGACCCGGATTGACCTGCCGGAACGCTGCCCCGCCGAGGCGATTTGTTTCCGGCGACCCCGGTGGGGTAGTGTTCCATCTCGGTTCGAGGGCCTATAGCTCAGGCGGTTAGAGCGCTTCGCTGATAACGAAGAGGTCGGAGGTTCAAGTCCTCCTAGGCCCACTCCCGTGCCGAAAGGATGATCGGAATGAGGGTTCTCGCGCTCGTGGGAACCGGGATTCTGATCGTTCTCGGAATCGCTCGCATGCTTCGGAGCGAAGACGAATGGCACGCGGTTCCCAGTCGCTGACGCGGCGGACGGGGCCTTAGCTCAGTTGGTAGAGCGCTGCCTTTGCAAGGCAGATGTCAGGAGTTCGAATCTCCTAGGCTCCACAAGAAAATATCGAGGTAGAGGGCGTTTTCCGAGATTTCGGAAGACGCCCTCTTCTCGTTCTGCCCACTTTTTGCCCACATCCGTCGCGGGCCGCGGTGCTGCTACTGCCCGAATGTGAAGCGCAGATTGGCGTTGATCAACTCGTTGATCCGCTTCCGCATACGGACGGTGGTCTCGTCGTCCGGCACCGGATCGTCGACGATCAACGTCCAATGCAGGGTTGTGCCGCTTCGCCCGCCGGTGAGGTCGAAACGAATCCGGGCGTCGGGCCGCCACGGCCACAGCGAACTCCACACCACCAGGCTCGGCTCGACGGCGTCGATGACTGTGGGTCGTTGCTCGCCGTCGCGCAGGAGCAGCCACGGACGGGTCGGGTCGCGGTCGGGATCAATGATCGCTTCGTAGACCACATGAGGTGGTGGTGGCTGGGAGCGACGTCGGCCGGCGATTGTGGGCACACCGCACCGTATCGCGAGGTATCTGGTTGCGCGGTCCTCTGCGAGATCTGTCGGAGAGTGCTCACGCGACGTGTAGCCGGGCGAGCTTGTCGAGGCTTTCCGCGACCATGCCGAGGTCGTCGTCGAACAGGTGCCCGTACCGATCGAGAGTCAGCGCAGCACTCGCGTGTCCGAGCATTCGTTGAAGTGTCTTGATGTTCGCGCCGGCTGTGATTGCCAGCGAGGCCGCAGTGTGCCGGAGTTCGTGCGGAGTGAGTCCTTCCGGAACGCCGGAAGCCTTCACAGCTTTGTCCCACCACCGCCGCCGGACATTGTTCGCCCGGAGGTACCCGCCGCGGCTGGCAGGGAATACCAGAGCATCCTCTGGCATGCCCTTCAGCCGGTCGTGCAGCATCGCAAGGAGGAAGCCCGGCACGGGTACATCGCGGGCCTGGTTGGACTTTGTTCCGGAGACGACGATTCTCGAGTCGACGACTGTCACAGATCGGTGGATGCGCATCCTGCGGCGCTCGAAGTTCACATCCGAGACGGTGAGAGCTGCCGCCTCACCGAAGCGCAGACCACAGTAGGCGAGGACATAGACGAACAGTGCGTTCTCCCCGGCAGCCTTCGCCAACTGCGAGACCTGCTCGGCGGTGAGGTAGCGCCGTTCCTCGTGATGGATGCGAGGAGGGTCGAGTCCGGTTGCTGGGCTGGTGACGATTCTCGAGTCCGTGACCGCCTGGTCGAGGATCTGAGAAACAACGCTGACGTTCTTGCGGACCGTCGCTGCCGAGCTGGTCGCTGTCATGGTCGAAATCCACTCGCGCAGGTGCTTGCGCGTGACTCGCGCGATGGGGACGCGCCCGAAGGTCGGCAGGATATGCACGTCCAACGCTGACCGGTATCTCGCGGCGGTCGAAGCGGACAGATTCACCTTCGCAGCCATCCACTGCTCTGCGATCTCTCCGAATGTCACTCTCCCGGCCGAGGGAGGAACGTAGGAACCGGTAAGCTTCTGTACCTCAACGGTTGCGGCGAACGCTTCGGCGTCCCGCTTGGTCTTGAATCCTCGCTTGTCCGTCTGGCGACGATCCGGCGTGCGATAGCGGACACAGTAGCGACGTCCCGCTTTCGTCTCGTACGGTTCAATGGTCGCCATCGCCGGCCCGGTCGCCGATCCTTACGTTCGGATCCTTCGTCCAGTCCTGCATTTCCGGCGATGCGTTCGTCTTGAAGGCTGCTTCTGCGTACTCGGCGCGCTGGCTTTCAGGAACATGGTCGGGGACATCGGCATAGATGATCGGCGCGGACCCCTCGGCCCACATCCAGATATCCATAGCCGATCTGGTTCCTGCCCCGGTCACCGTCACCAGATGCGAGGGATCCTTCGTCGGAGGCAGCAACAACGCGTTGGGGTGGACGCCCAACGCAAGGGCCAGCGCCATGAGGTCATCGGTGTCCACACGTCGCTCCTCATTCTCGATCTTGCGGAGGCCGAGGGTCGGGATGGGCCGATCGAGTTCTTCGAGTTTCGCCGCCAGCTCGGTGTAGGCCAGACCGTGTCTGGTGCGTAGACGTCGCACGTTGGCGGCCACTGTTCGACCTGTCGGTCCGAGGGGATTCTTCTTCTGCGGCGCGGTCATGGACGAAGGATAAACGATCATTTCGATCGTTGGAAGATCTTCTTGACACTTGATGTATCGACATGCACTCTCATCGTGTAGCGATCGAAATGATTGCTACACGATCGAAAGGATGCATATGACTGTCCGAGGAAGCTCGCCCTTCGGCACCCCGCACGAGGTTGCCGAATACATGCGCACCACGGTGGGGTCACTCGCGACCCAGCGCTACAAGGGCACCGGCCCCAAGTTCGTGAAGGTCGACGGAAAGCGGGTGCTCTACCGCTGGATCGACGTCGATGAGTACATCGAATCCCGGTTGATGACGCGTACCGATGACCAGCCAGGTGTCGCGTGAGTACAGAAAAAGCGACGCCGCCGTGGGGGAGCTGCTACTCCTGAGTCCCACTGACAGCGTCGTGGTGCAACCGAAAAGAGTCGTGCGGTGAGTGAGTCTATCCACAACCCTCTGGGGATGGGAAGCACACCCCGCGCGTATGTCTCTGCTCGACCTGTCGATTCGTAGTCCTTTGAGCGACGTCTGAATTCGGCGTCCAGCAGGCGGTTCCGACAGGTGCCTCAACGAGGCCGGGAGTCTCTCGACTCCCGGCCTCGGTCTTCCGAAGCGTGACTTCATTCGACCAGTGATGTGCAAAGGATGGTGGGGGATATGACTGCTCTGGATCGACTCCGTGAACGGTGGCGTGAGCAGGGGTTGATATGGAAGGACGGGCCGGATGCCACGGCATCGGCACAGGCGCCCGGTCATTCCGAAGCGGATCGGTCGGTGACGTTCCGGCAGATTGCCGGCCAGGTGCTGATGAACAGTCACGCAGACGATAAGCAGGCCGTGCTCGACGCTGTAGGTCTGACGATGCGAGATCTCTTCGATGACACAACCGGTACTCGGTACACCTACCGGGACGGCCGTATGGTGCACCGTACCTACGACGATCGGGGCCGCAAGAAGTTCCGTCAGTCCGGCAACACTGGCGGCCGCGATCTGTATCGAGTCGAACGAATCGACGGAATAGCCACTGGCACAACGGTCTATGTGGTCGAGGGTGAGAAGGATGTCCACGCCATCGAATCGGCCGGTGGTGTTGCGGTGTGCTCGGCGATGGGTGCGGGAAAGGCCCGTCTGTTCGACTGGTCATCCTTGGCCGGCCACACCGCGGTGATCGTTGCGGACGACGACGAACCCGGCCGACGCCACGCGATGCAGGTCCACGAGCTCGTCGAGCCGATTGCCTGTGGCGTCGCAGTCGTAATTGCCCGGGCCGGTAAGGACGCCGCTGACCACATCGCAGCCGGTTACGGTCTCGATGAGTTCGAGCCTGTCGACCTCGGCGGTCGAGCAGCTCGACGATTGAAGATCACCCGTGGCTCGGATGTGAAGATGCAGCGGGGCAGATGGGTGATGGAGGACTGGATTCCTGCCGGATCGCTGACACTGCTTGCCGGCCGCGAGGGACTGGGCAAGTCCACGCTGGCAGTGCAGATCTGCGCCCAGATCAGTACGGGAACGTTGGACGGTGAGCTGTACGGCACGCCGAGGAACGTGCTGTACATACGCTCGGAGGACTCCCGGGAGTTCACCGTTGCACCGCGCTTGAAGGCAGCCGGCGCGGACATGAGCCGGGTATTGTTCGTCGATGTCGAGACTGCCCAAACCGATTCGGGCACAGTATTTCTCCCCCTAGACCTGGGAGCGTTGGAGAAGATCATCGTTCAGCATCAGGTGGCATTCGTGGTCCTCGATGCCGCGACATCGAGTATGTCGTCCGAGCTGTCGGGGAAGGACGACCGGGCTGTGCGTTCATACCTCGAACCACTGGCGCAGCTCGCTGCGCGACAGGGTTGCGTTGTGTTTGGGCTGTGCCACTTCGGTAAACGAGACGGGACCGACACCGGCAAGCTAATCCTCGGCTCGATTGCGTGGTCGCAGGTCTCGCGGTCGGTGCTCTCGGTCGCCCGGGACGACGACAGTGGGAATCTGATCGTCACGAACACCAAGGCCAACCTCGCGCCGCGAACCCGGTCGATGGAAGCGACGATCGTCTCGGCTGAGGTTGAGACGGAGGACGGGCCGACCGAAGTCGGTGTCTTGAAGTGGCTGGGGGAAACCACCCGTGATGCTCGAGATCTGCTGAGCGGTGCTGACGAGGAAACCGAGGAGCGGGACGAGATCACCATGGTGATCCGCGACTATCTCGTCGGATGTGGCGGTTCGGCGCCAGCATCGGACGTCTTGAAGGTGACTCGGGCAGCGGGGTTAACTGCAATACCGTTAAGTTAGTGACTCACTATGGTGCATATCGGTGACTGGGTGGGTTGTGGATGGTGTTGGTGGTGCGCGCGTTTCGCGGCCCATTTGAGGA
>NZ_JBNQFT010000012.1:32086-122214 GCF_050321925.1 Rhodococcus sp. IEGM1339 | reverse complement strand
CAAAAATATTTGGCACTGACATTCATCGGCACACTGTTGAGTTCTCAAAGAACACGCACACACCATCGCTCCCGAACCTTCCGGTTCGTTCACTCCGGGTTGATTGTCCATCAGGAGGTCTCTTCGACCTCCGGGGCCACCGACCTTACCAGAAGAATCGGGGGCTCGTAACCAAGTTCAGGCGCCTTCGTCCAACCTCGTTGTCCCGTTCCTCCCGGCCCGGGTCGGTGTCCGTGTCGCTCTGACCTGGAATAAGTTACGCGAGGATCAACTCCCTGCCAAATCGCCTGGTCAGAGGGGGTAGCCCTCGAGAAAAGCCCAGGTGAATATCTCCGAGAGGCGCCGACCGGACCGAAATTGCTTCCGGTGACGCCGGACACAGGGCCCGAACAGGGTTTCCTCCCTAGTGAGACAGGAGTCGGCCTTCCTCGACACCCACCCGCTCGATGGTTCCGCCGAGCTCCTGGAGGATCTCGACGAACCGCGGATAACCACGGTCGATGTGGTAGACGTCGTGCACTTCCGTGACCCCGTCCGCACACAGGCCGGCGAGCACCAGACCTGCGCCCGCACGAATGTCCGATGCCCACACGGGAGCACTCGACAACTGCTCCACTCCCCGCACGACCGCGTGGTGGCCGTCGGTGCGGGCGTCCGCTCCGAGACGCACCATCTCCTCGACGAACCGGAACCGTGCTTCGAAGACGTTCTCGGTGATCATCGACGTCCCGTCGGCGATGGCGGCGAGACCGATGGCCATGGGCTGCAGGTCGGTGGGGAATCCCGGATACGGCAGCGTCGCGAAGTTGACGGCACGGGGCCGCTCCTTCTGCACGACGTGGAATCCGTCTGCCAACGGCATGACTTCGGCGCCGGCACTGCGCAACTTGTCCAGCACCAACGCGAGATGCTTCGGATTGACGCCACGGACGGCGATATCGCCCCGCGTCATCACAGCTGCGATCCCCCACGTCGCCGCAACGATCCGGTCGCCGATGCACCGGTGCTCGGTGGGACGGAGGGACGAGACTCCCGAGACCCGCAGCGTCGTACTGCCCGCACCGGTGATCCGTGCCCCCATGCGGACGAGCATGTTGCACAGGTCGACGATCTCGGGTTCGCGGGCCGCGTTGTCGATGGTCGTGTCCCCCTTGGCGAGGACCGCGGCCATGAGGATGTTCTCTGTCGCTCCCACCGAAGGGAACGCCAGACGGATGGTGGCACCGTGCAGATCGTCCGCTTCCGCGACGACGCATCCGTGCTCGATCGACGAATGGGCGCCGAGCAGTCGCAGACCCGCCTGGTGCATGTCGAGCGGACGGGAGCCGATGGCGTCGCCGCCGGGCAGCGCCACGATCGCCTTGCGGCAGCGTGCAACCAGCGGGCCGAGTACGCAGACCGACGCCCGGAACTGCCGCACTGCCGCGAAGTCTGCGCGGTACTCGGGTTCGGCAGGCGTCGTGATGCGTACGGCGTCGCCTTCGAGTTCGACCTCGCAGCCGAGTCCACGCAGGACGTCGGCCATCAGGGGCACGTCGAGGATGTCGGGGCAGTTGGTGATCGTGGTGGTGCCCTCGGCGAGCAGCGCCGCAGCCATCAACTTGAGGACGCTGTTCTTGGCACCCCCGACGACGACGTCGCCGGAAAGGCGGTTCCCACCTGTGACAAGAAAGCGTTCACTCACAACGACACAGCGTAACGGGCGTGTCCGCGGGAAGAGCAGAGCCGGTACCGTGACGCGCATGGCAGTCCACCTGACACGGATCTATACGCGCACCGGAGACGACGGAACAACGGGGCTCAGCGACTTCTCGCGCGTCTCGAAGAACGATCCTCGTCTGGTCGCCTACGCCGATTGCGACGAGACCAACGCGGCGATCGGTGTGGCCCTCGCACTGGGAGCGCTCCCGGAACGGCTCGTCCCGGTACTCCGACAGATTCAGAACGATCTCTTCGATGCCGGCGCGGATCTGTCGACGCCCGTGGTCGAGAACCCGAAGTACCCGCCGCTGCGGATCACCCAGCTGTACATCGACCGGCTCGAGGGCTGGTGCGACGAATTCAACGAGGAGCTGGAACCGCTCAACTCGTTCATTCTTCCGGGCGGCACGCCGGGGGCGGCTCTGTTGCACACCGCCAGGACGGTGGCACGACGTGCGGAACGGTCGGCGTGGGCGGCGGTGGACGCGGCTCCCGACGACACGAACGTCCTGCCCGCGAAGTACCTGAACCGGCTCTCGGATCTGCTGTTCATCCTGGGCCGGATCGCGAACCCGGACGGCGACGTGCTGTGGAAGCCGGGAACGGGCGCGTGAGGAAGTCCCTCTAGAGGGGGCGGCGGCGCTGCGACCGGCCGTCGGGCCTGGATTCGACCCAGGACATGAAGGCCATCAAAGCGCCGCTGTCGAGCGCGATCTCGTACGAGTCGTCGCGGTCGATCACATCGAGGATCACGATGTCCTCGGTCATGATGTCGAATTCATTGCCTTCCGGCTTCCGTCGCGAACGCACATCGATGCCCTGACGGGTCAGTCGTACGTCGGGTCCGGGCCGAAGGCTCGAAAGCTTGTAGAACGCGAGTGTCTCGTCGCCGTACCGAACGATTCCGTGCCTCCAGCCGGAACCCTCGTTCTGAGGCATCACTCGCAGAATGGCGGCGGTACCCCCGCCGCGCAGGGCAAAGAGGCGGTACAACAAAGCCGCGACGGAGACCGCGAGCAGCACCACAAGGATACTGAGAATCAGAAATCCAGGTGACACTGCTCGTCGGCTCCGTCGCGGCTTCTCGTTGTTCGACGATCAGGCTCGTTCGACAGCCCGCAGGCGGCCGCGGGCCGCTGCGATCTCCGACTCGTCACGATCTGCATCGTTCAGAGTCGACTTGGCTGCCTCGACGTCGATGTCCTCCACGCGGTCGGCGGCTTCGGCGAGCACCGTCACCGTCGTCGCAGTCACCGAGAGGAATCCGCCATGGACGGCCATGACGATCCGCTCACCGTCCGCGGTCCTGACGGACACGACGCCACCCTCGACGAGTTGGCCGAGCACGGGCTCGTGACCGGGCATGATGCCGATCTCGCCCTCGGTGGTCTGGGCGGTGACGAGAGTCGCCGATCCGGACCACACACGCTCCTCGACGGCAACGATGTCCACGCTCATCTCAGCCACGGTGGCCTACTTTCCGGCGATCTTCTTGGCTGCAGCCTCGACGTCGTCGAGTCCACCGCAGCTGTTGAACGCCTGCTCGGGCAGGTGGTCGAACTCGCCCTTGCACACGCGGTCGAAGGCCTCGATGGTGTCGGCGAGCGGCACGACCGAACCCGGCTGACCCGTGAACTTCTCGGCGACGATGAAGTTCTGGCCGAGGAACTTCTGGAGACGACGGGCACGGGCGACCGTGACCTTGTCTTCTTCGGAGAGCTCGTCCATACCGAGGATGGCGATGATGTCCTGCAGTTCCTTGTACTTCTGCAGGATGCGCTTGACCTCGTTGGCCACCCGGAAGTGGTCGGCACCGACGATGCCCGGCTCGAGGATTCGCGAGGTCGATGTCAGCGGGTCCACAGCGGGGTAGATACCCATCTGCGAGATCGGACGCGAGAGCTCGGTGGTCGCATCGAGGTGAGCGAACGTCGTGGCCGGCGCGGGGTCGGTGTAGTCGTCGGCGGGCACGTAGATCGCCTGCAGCGAGGTGATCGAGCGGCCACGCGTCGAGGTGATGCGCTCCTGGAGCTCACCCATCTCGTCCGCGAGCGTGGGCTGGTAACCCACGGCCGACGGCATACGGCCGAGGAGGGTCGAAACCTCCGAGCCGGCCTGCGTGAAGCGGAAGATGTTGTCGATGAACAGGAGCACGTCCTGTCCCTGGACGTCGCGGAAGTACTCCGCCATCGTCAGGGCCGACAGGGCGACGCGCATACGCGTGCCCGGCGGCTCGTCCATCTGGCCGAAGACGAGGGCGGTGTCCTGGAGGACGCCCATCTCTTCCATCTCGAGGTGGAGGTCGGTGCCCTCACGGGTGCGCTCACCGACGCCGGCGAACACCGACGTACCGGAGAACTCACGCGCGATACGGGTGATCATCTCCTGGATCAGAACGGTCTTGCCGACACCGGCACCACCGAACAGACCGATCTTGCCGCCCTTCACGTACGGGGTCAGCAGGTCGATGACCTTGATGCCGGTCTCGAGGATCTCGGTCTTGCCCTCGAGCTGGTCGAAGGCCGGGGGCTTGCGGTGGATGCCCCACTGCTCGCCGTCGCGTCCGGTGCCCGGCGCGTCGAGGCAGTCGCCCAGCGCGTTGAACACGTGGCCCTTGACGACGTCGCCGACGGGAACCGAGATCGGCTTGCCGGTGTCGTTGACGGGGGCGCCACGCACCAGGCCGTCGGTGGGCTGCATCGAGATCGTGCGGACCAGGTTGTCACCCAGGTGCTGCGCGACTTCGAGGGTCAGGGTCTTCGCCACGGACGGCAGAGTGACCTCTGCGTGCAGGGCGTTGAACAGCTCGGGCACGGCGCCACGCGGGAATTCCACGTCGACGACGGCGCCGATGACGCGGACGACGCGCCCGGCAAGGGCCGACGCCGCACCGGCGTTGTTGTCGGTTACTGCTGCGGTCATTGTGGTTCAGTCACTTCCTGCACTCGAGGCGAGCGCACCGGCACCGCCGACGATCTCGCTGATTTCCTGGGTGATCTGGGCCTGCCGGGCCTGGTTCGCCTGACGGCTGAGGGTGTTCACCAATTCCGTGGCATTGTCCGTCGCGGCCTTCATGGCGGTACGACGGGCTGCCGACTCGGAGGCCGCCGCGTCCAGCAGCGACGCGTAGATGCGCGTGCTGATGTACTTCGGCAGGAGAGCCTCGAGCAGAACTCCGGCCTCCGGCTCGAAGTTGTACACGGCCTGCGGTCCCTCGTTGTCCGTGGCGCGGCGTCCGTCGGTGAGCATGTCCTCGCCGAGGTCGATCTCGTCCTCGGTGATGCTCACTTCGAGCGGAGCCATTCTGCGAACCTGGGGGGTCTGGGTCAGCATCGACACGAAGCGGGTGTAGACGATGTGCAGTTCGTCGACGCCCTCGATGGTGCCCTCGCCGTTCGGTGCGGGCACCTCGGTGCCCGAACCCGCCATGAACAGCTCGACCAGGTGACGGCTCGCCTTCGCGGCGTCCGTGTAACGGGGGTCCTGCGAGAAGCCCGTCCAGGCAGCGGCCACTTCACGCTCACGGAACGTGTAGTAGCCGAGGCCCTTACCGCCCATCACGTACAGCACAGGCTCCTTGCCCTCGCTGAGGAGCAGCTGACGCAGCTCCTCGGCTTCCTTGAGGACGTTGGAGTTGTAACCGCCGGCCATACCGCGGTCGCTGGTCACGACCAGCACTGCGGCACGCTTGGGGTTCTCGCGCTCGTTGAGCAGGGGGTGATCCAACGAGGCCGACGCACTCGCCAGCTCGGAGAGCACCTTGGTGATCTCCTCGGCGTACGGCTTGGACGCTGCCACTCGGGCCTGGGCCTTCGTGATACGCGACGTCGCGATCAGTTCCTGCGCCTTGGTGATCTTCTTGGTCGAGTTGACCGACTTGATCCGCGAGCGCAGTTCGCGCAAGTTCGCCATTCGTCGATCACACTCCCTTCACTGGACGCTGGGTCATGGACTCCCCGCTCACTTGCGAACGGTGGTGCGCTTGACGGAGACCTGCTCCTGCTGGATCTCGTCGGCACCGAGGGCCTCGGCCTCTGCCTCGTTCACGACACGGCTGCCGTCGGAGGCGATGAAGCCCTCCTTGAACTTGGCGGTCGCGGCGCGGAGGGCCTCGATCGACTCGTCGGACAGGGCCTTGCCACCGGCGATCTGCTCGTAGACGCCTGCGGCGTTGCGGTGCAGATCCTCGAGGAGCTCGGTCTCGAAGCGACGCACGTCCTCGACCGGAACCGAGTCGAAGACACCTTCGCCGGCGAGGTAGATCGACACGATCTGGTCCTCGACTGCGATGGGCGCGTACTGGTCCTGCTTGAGGAGCTCGACGAGACGCTGACCGCGCTCGAGCTGAGCCTTCGACGCGGCGTCGAGGTCGGAGGCGAAGGCGGCGAAGCCTTCGAGCTCACGGAACTGCGCGAGCTCGAGACGCAGCGAACCGGAGACCTTCTTCATGCCCTTGGTCTGGGCGGCGCCACCGACTCGGGAAACCGAGATACCGACGTTGATGGCGGGGCGGACACCCTTGTTGAACAGGTCGGACTCGAGGAAGACCTGGCCGTCGGTGATGGAGATGACGTTGGTCGGGATGTAGGCCGACACGTCGTTCGCCTTGGTCTCGATGATCGGCAGGGCCGTCAGCGAGCCGCCACCGAGCTCGTCGGAGAGCTTGGCGGAGCGCTCCAGCAGACGCGAGTGCAGGTAGAAGACGTCGCCGGGGTATGCCTCGCGGCCCGGCGGACGACGCAGCAGCAGCGAGATGGCGCGGTAGGCCTCGGCCTGCTTGGTCAGGTCGTCGAACACGATGAGGACGTGCTTGCCCTGGTACATCCAGTGCTGGCCGAGGGCCGAACCGGTGTAGGGGGCGAGCCACTTGAAGCCGGCGGAGTCGGAGGCCGGAGCCGCGACGATGGTGGTGTACTCCATCGCGCCGTTCTCCTCGAGTGCCTGCTTGACACCCGCGATGGTCGAGCCCTTCTGGCCGATCGCGACGTAGATGCAGCGGACCTGCTGTTTCGGGTCGCCGGTCTCCCAGTTCGCCTTCTGATTCAGGATCGCGTCGATGCAGACGGCGGTCTTGCCCGTCTTGCGGTCGCCGATCACGAGCTGACGCTGGCCACGGCCGATCGGGGTCATCGCGTCGATGGCCTTGATGCCGGTCTGCAGCGGCTCCTCGACCGGCTGGCGCTCCAGCACGGTCGCGGCCTGCAGCTCGAGGGCGCGGGTCTCATCGGCTTCGATGTCGCCGAGGCCGTCGATCGGCTGACCGAGCGGGTTCACGACGCGACCGAGGAAGTTGTCGCTCACCGGCACCGACAGAACGTCGCCGGTCCGCTTGACTTCCTGGCCTTGCTCGATGGTCTGGAAGTCGCCCAGGATAACGGCACCGATCTCGGTGGCCTCGAGGTTGAGGGCCACGCCGAGGACGCCACCGGGGAACTCCAGCAGCTCGTTGGCCATCGCCGACGGCAGACCGCTGATGTGCGCGATGCCGTCACTGGTGTCGACGACCACGCCGACCTCCTCGCGGGAGGCCTCCGGGGAGTAGCTCGCGGTGAAATTGTCAATCGCGCTACGGATCTCGTCGGAGGAGATCGTCAGCTCCGCCATGTTCTTCCTGCTCTCGGTATCTGGTCTTCGAAAAGATCTATGTGTGTGTTCGGTAGTGGACTACGTGAGGCTCTTGCGCACTGCAGCGAGTCGACCCGCGGCACTACCGTCGATGACCTCGTCGCCCACCCGGACGACCAATCCACTGAGAAGCTCGGGATCGACCTCGACGTGAACCGTCACAGGCTTCCCGTAGATGCGGGTCAGGGTCGCGGTGAGCCGCTCCTCCTGCTTCGCATCGAGCGGTGCCGCGCTGCGGACGTGCGCGACGGCACGGTCCCGCTGGGCCGCGGCGAGCGCCGACAACTCGTCGAACGTCTCGGCCGGCGACTTGCTCAGCCGACCGACCGCGTGGACCGCCAGCGCCTCGGTGACTGCGGTGACCTTGCCGTACAGCAGGCGCGCCAGCAGATCACGCTTGGCCGAAGCCGGGGTGCTGCGATCCGAGAGCGTCTGCTCGAGCTCCGGGTCGCCTGCCACGATGCGACCGAGGCGGAACAGTTCGTCCTCGACGGTGTCGAGCTGGTCCTGGTCCGCTGCGGCCTTCAGCAGTGCCTCACGGCCGAGCTGGACGAGCGAGTCGGTCAGGTCGGACTGTGCCGACCAGTCCTGCCCCGCTGCGGCCTTGACGGTCGCGAGGGTCTGGGCCGAAACCTTGCCGCCGAAGACCTGCTCGGCCAGCCGCTCGCGAACGGCAGCCGGGGCCGAGGCGTCGGCCAGCGCGGTCCGGAGGGCGCGCTGGCTGTCGAGCGCCTCGACCACCGAGAAGAGTTCGGAACCGGCCTGAGCCGCAGCGGCAGTCGCGGCACCCGAGCCCAGGGCGGACTGCAACGCGGAACGCGTATGAGCGAGTGCCTCACGGCTTGCTGCGTACATGGTGCTCACTTTCCGGATGCAGAGTCAGCGCTGAGGGAGTCGAGTTCGTCGAGGAACCGATCGATCGAGCCGGCACGCTTCACGTCGTCCGCGAGCGCTTCGCCGAGGATCTTCTCGGCGAGATCCACGGAGCTGCGTCCGAGATCGCTACGCAGCTCGGCCACGATCTGCTGGCGCTGGGCCTGCAGCTGGTTGTGACCGGCGGCGACGATACGGTCGCTCTCCTCTTGGGCCTGCGCCTTCATGTCGGCGATGATCTGCTGGCCCTGTGCACGGGCCTCTTCACGGATCTGCGCCGCCTCGGTGCGAGCCTCGGCGAGCTGGCTACGGTACTGCTCGAGCGCGGCCGCAGCCTCCGCCTGAGCTTCCTCTGCCTTCTTGATGCCGCCTTCGATCAGCTCCGAACGCTCGTCGAGCACCTTCTGGAACATCGGAAGCACGAACTTCCAGAAGACGAATCCGACGAGGATCAGGGCGACCAGCGACCAGACGATGTCGTATGTCGCGGGGAGAAGGGGATTGGGAGTCTCCCCTTCCTCTGCCGCGAGGATCAGGATGCTGTCAGCCATTGTGATCGTCGGATCAGAAGATGAAGCCGGCGACGATGCCGATCAGCGCGAGGGCCTCGGTGAAGGCGATACCGAGGAACATCGTGGTGCGCAGCTGGCCGGCCATCTCGGGCTGACGAGCCATGCCCTCGATCGCCTTGCCGACGACGATGCCGATGCCGATGCCGGGGCCGATGGCGGCGAGGCCGTAGCCGATGGCGCCTGCACCCGAGATCGTGGTCTCCTGGGCGAGGACGTCTGCTGCCTGAAGCGCAACGCTCATTGGTGTTCCATTCCCTTTCTTGTGGCTCGGCCCCGGGAGTCGGCAACCGAGTCAGTCTTTGTGTAGATGTGGGTCGTGCCGTTCGTCGAGCTAGTGCTCTTCGGCGTGCAGGGCCAGGTCGATGTACACCGCGGTGAGCAGCGCGAAGATGTAGGCCTGCAGGACGATCACCAGGAGCTCGAAGAAGGTGAACGCGATTCCGCCGATGAGAGAACCGATGCCGAACACCTTCATGAAGCCGTCGGAATCGAAGAAGAAGAACTGCGTGGCACTGAAGAACAGCACGAGCATGATGTGACCGGCCAGCATGTTGGCCATGAGACGAATGGTCAGCGTGAACGGCCGCAGAATGAACGTCGAGACGAACTCGATCGGGATCACCAGCACGTGGAGAGCGGGCGGCAGGTTCGGGATGACGATGCTGCTCTTGACGTAGCGGAAGAATCCGTACTTCTTGATGCCCACATAGTTGAAGACGATGTAGGCGAGTGCCGCGAGCACGATCGGCATACCGATTCGTGCGTTGGACGAGATGTTGAGGAACGGGATGACCGATGTCAGGTTCAGACCGACCACCAGGAAGAAGATGGTGACGATCACCGGGAGGAACCGGCGTCCCTGTTCCTTACCGAGGATGTCCTCGGCGATGTGGATCCGGACGAAGTCGAGCATGATCTCGGCGACGTTCTGCACGCCCCGCGGCACGATCTTCGGACTCCGCAACGCGAAGAAGAAGAACAGCGCGACGATCAGGGCGACGGCGACGCGGATGAGCATCAACCGGTCCATCTCGAAGGGGGTTCCTTCGAACAGGACTGCCGGTGGGAAAAAATCAGCTAGTGACGGCGCGTGGAATTCTCCGGCTGCCAAGGTGGTGACGCTCAGCGCTCTCTCCCGTAGTCGGCCGCAGGCATGCCGTCTGCGGTTCGATCGGACATTGACGATCCAGAAGTCGACCAGGTCGGCTCGCGTATTCGCCAGTGGTCCGAACCGCGTGAACGGTCCCGCTTCCTGCCGGTGTCGGCGACTCTCGTCGACTCGGCGGCCATTTGAACACGACCGCCTACGAAGTCACAACTGCGCACCCTCTTCGAACCCGATGCGGGCAGCGTCACTCTCGTAGAACTCACCCTACCAACTGCTCTACGACAGTGCGTAGGTGGGTTCCTACGTGGGGGGTTATGGACAAGCGGTGCTACTACCGATCGTCGTTGTCGGATCCGGACGACGCGTGGGGATCGACGTACAGGGCACGTTGCGAGAGCACCCCGTAGGTCTCGGCTCCCAGAACGATGACCAGGGCGAACACGATGGTGAGGACGAGCGCGTTGCGGTTGTAGAAGTCGAGCGAGTCGAGCGAGCCCATCACGACGATGGCGAGGATCAGCTTCAGCAGCCAGGTGCCGAGAAGTACGGCTCCGGCGGTCATCGCCGGCATCTTCGACGTCAGGAGAACGCCGAGTGCGGTGAAGAGGATGAACCCTCCGCCGACGGCCGCTCCGATGAGTGCACCCCACAGACCGGGCATCCCGGCGACGAGCACCGAGATCACCGACGCCACGACGGCGAGCGCGAGAAGACCGAGGGCGCCGTACCGCACGGCCGCGCGCATCGGCGCGATCGGGTCGGGCAGCGAGGGCAGGCCGTGGTCGGGTTCGGGATGATCCGGGTTCGTCACGATATCCGAGCCTAACCGACCTCTCGGGAGTGCTCCGGCGGCGTCTCCCCCGACTCGTCGTGCCGCCGCAGCGACGGCACAGCGGTCACGACGAGGGCGAACACGAGACCGCCCGCGAGGATCAACACCACGGCCCGCCGGTCGAGCAGCGAGGAACCGACAGCCCCGAAGGCCAGGATTCCGACCCACAGGTAGAGCAGCAGCACCACGCGACGGTGCGAGTGCCCGATCTGCAGCAGGCGGTGGTGGAGGTGCATCTTGTCGGGGCTGAAGGGGCTGACGCCGGCCCGGGTGCGCCGCACGATCGCGAGGAGCAGGTCGAGGATCGGGATGAACATCACGGCACCGACCAGGATCAGCGGCGAGAGCAGACCGAGCAGGTCGCGCGAACCGTAGGCGCTGAGCGGGATGAGGCCCGAGGCGCTTGTGGAGATTGCGGCGAGCATGAGACCGATGAGCATGGACCCGGAGTCGCCCATGAAGATCTTGGCGGGCTGGAAGTTGTGCGGCAGGAAGCCGAGGCAGGCGCCGGCGAGGGCCGCGGCCATGAGGGCCGGCGGGTAGGCGGAGACGTCGCCGCCCTGATCGAGCAGCAGACCCACGGAGAACGCGCAGATCGCGAGTGCGGCGATGAGACCCAGTCCGGCCGCGAGTCCGTCGAGCCCGTCGACGAAGTTCATCGCGTTGATCGTCACCGCGGCGACGGCGACGGTGATGAGACCGCCCTGGAGCTGGTCGAGTACGAGTGTCGAGGCACTGAACGGGTCGTAGATGACGATCCAGCTCACGCCCATGATCACGAGCACGCCGGCCGCGGTGACCTGGCCGACGAACTTGGTGAGCGCGTCGAGTCCCCACCGGTCGTCGACGATGCCGACGACGACGATGATCGAGGCCGCGGCGAGCGCCGCCCCCATATCCGGGGTGAATTCGAAACCCCTTGTCAGAGCAGGCAATTGCTGAGCGAAGACGATTCCCGCGACGAGGCCGATGTACATGCCGACCCCACCCATCCGCGGGGTCGGGGTCACGTGCACGTCGCGGTCGCGAGGAACGGCGACCGCTCCGAACTTCAGCGCGAGGATCCGCACCACACCGGTCGCGAGGAAGGTCACCACCGCGGCGGTGAGCAGGACGAGGAGAAGCTCCCGGATGGGAACGCCGGCGCCGCGCCCGGCCTGGGCGAGCAGTACGGCGGTGGTGTCGGCTGCAGTCACGTGCTCCGTTCCTCCGCCGCTACTCCCCGCCGGACCGAAGGCGCTCGGGATCATCACCGAGCACCTCCGCGAGTGCTTCGGCCGTCACCGCACCCTCGCGCAGGATGCGTGGGCGGTCACCCGTGAGGTCGACGATCGTCGATGCGACCCCGTGCTCTGCCGGGCCACCGTCGAGATAGACACTCGCCGAGGCTCCGAGTTGCTCGCGCGCCTCGGTGACGTTCGTGGCGGGGGGCCGACCGGAGACGTTGGCGCTGGAGACCGCGAGCGGACCGACCTCGCGCAGCAGTTCCAGGATGACGGGGTGCAGCGGCATGCGGAGCATGACGGTGCCGCGGGTGTCGCCGAGATCCCAGGCCAGGGACGGTGCCTGGTGCACCACGAGGCTGAGTCCGCCCGGCCAGAACGCGCGGATCAACTCCCGCGCCTCGGGACGCACCGAGGCGACGAGACCGTCGATGGTCGTCCAGGAGCCGACGAGGACCGGCACCGGCATGTCGCGGCCGCGCCCCTTCGCGCGCAGGAGCGCCGTTACGGCGTCGGAGTCGAAGGCGTCGGCAGCGATGCCGTACACCGTGTCGGTGGGTACGACGACGAGTCGTCCGGCCTTGAGTGCGCCGCGCGCCGCGTTGAGTCCGGCGGCGCGCGAAGCTTCGTTGTTGCAGTCGTACACGGTGCTCACGCGCTCATCCTTCCACTTCGGCCGCAATCGGCACCGGACGGGTCCTGCCCGTCAGCCGTCCGCCGCAGACCGTACCGACTTCATGCGGTCGGCCTCCACCGCCGTGGGAACACGGTGCGCGGTCACGAAGCGGGCCTTCCCGGCGAGGTCGGGGTGCCGCACGACGTCGCCGAACACCCGACGCTGCTCGAACAGTTCGGCGACCAGCAGGCTGTGCGTGTCGTCGTGCTCGACCGCTGCCGCTCCCCCGATCCGCAGCCACCGCGCAATGTTGGAAACCATGGGCCGG
The DNA here is from genome assembly GCF_050321925.1 of Rhodococcus sp. IEGM1339. Classification (NCBI taxonomy): domain Bacteria; kingdom Bacillati; phylum Actinomycetota; class Actinomycetes; order Mycobacteriales; family Nocardiaceae; genus Rhodococcus; species Rhodococcus sp. IEGM1339. Next base: position 109,336 of record NZ_JBNQFT010000012.1, on the reverse strand, counting down.
ATGACGGACAGTCCGTCCGCTCCCCCGAAGAGCGCCGAGTGCGGATCGTGTTCGACCACCTCGGGTTCGAGGTCGGCTCCTTCCGGGATGTAGGGCGGGTTGGCGACCACCAGGTCGACACTGCCTTCGAGGTTGGTGAGCAGCATGCGGTCGGTGACATCGCCCTGGTACAGCCGGATCGGGGTGTCCCCTTCCTCCGCGCGGGTCTCGGCGTTCCGACGCGCCCAGGCGAGGGCCTTCGCTTCGAGTTCGACGGCGTGGACCTCGGCGTCGGGACGCGCATGCGCGATCGCCAGCGCCAGCGCGCCGGATCCGGTGCACAGGTCGAGGACGACCGGGTTGCGGCTGCCGTGGCGTTCGAGGAAGGCCAGCGCCCAGCCGAGCAGCAGTTCCGTCTCGGGTCGCGGGACGAACACCCCCGGCCCCACTGCCAGGTCGATCTCCCCCATCGGCGAGGTGCCGGTGATGTACTGCAGAGGAATCCGCTTCGCCCGTTGTTCGACCATCGAGCGGTAGGCGTCGATGGTCGTCGCCTCGACGAGCGGGACCAGACCGAGTCGCCCGCGCTCGATGCCGAGCAGGTGCGCTGCGAGAAGTTCGGCGTCGACCCGGGGACTCGGGACTCCGGCTTCCTCGAGGACCGATGCCGCTTCGATGATGGCCAGGCGCAGAGGTTGACGGCTCACGCCTTACAGCGTGCCACGACCTCGTACCTGCACTACGCCGAGGTAGCCCTCGCATTGCACGCAGAACACCCGGACCGGACATCGAGGGTGTTTCCGACAACGTGATTGACGGCACGGCGGGATGGGCACCCGAACGAGGACCGATACCTTCCGGTCGGTTTCATCGACAGAAAGGGATTGCTCCATGAAGACGCGGACTGTGCGTGGAATCACCGTCCTTGCCGCTGCGGGTGCAACCGCCTTCGCGGCCCCTGCTCTCGCGAGTGCCGAGCCCATCGACTTCCAGCCGATCCCCATCGGATGCCCGGCGGGTATCGGCGTGGTCGACACGGAGACCGCTCTCGCCGAGGAAGACGCGGAGCCCGGCCAGATCGAGTACGAGATCGAGCAGGAGGGCAGCGGAGGAGGCCAGATCAGCTGGGTGAACCTGAGGACGCTTCAGCTGGGCGGTGGTGTCCTTCCGGACGCAATCGACGAGGAGGAACCTGCCGTCGCTCTCCAGACCGGTGACGGACTCGTCGTCAGCGCAGTCTGGGGTGCCCATCAGAACGCCGGCGGCGAGGGCTGCTTCCTGCTGCCGGGCGTCGATCTCACGAACGTTCCACCGACGGCGGTCGAGGACGGCGAGGCCGGTCAGGGCGACGACACTCCTGCCTGATCCGCTGGCGACGAGCCCGGTTCGCGGTTACTCCGCCGCGAGCCGGGCCTCTCTGTCTGCGGCGCCCAGGGCGTCGAGCAGTGCGTCGAGTTCGCCGTCGAGCACCGCGTCGAGGTTGTGGGACTTGAAGCCGATGCGGTGATCGGTGATCCGGTTCTCCGGGAAGTTGTAGGTGCGGATGCGCTCCGACCGGTCGACGGTCCGGACCTGGCTGGCGCGACCCGCTGACGCCTCGGCCTCGGCAGCTTCTTCGGCCGCTGCCTGCAGGCGCGCCGCGAGGACCTGCATCGCGCGGGCCTTGTTCTGCAGCTGCGAGCGTTCGTTCTGGCAGGTCACCACGATGCCGGTGGGAAGGTGCGTGATGCGCACGGCAGAGTCGGTGGTGTTGACACCCTGACCGCCCTTGCCGGACGACCGGTAGACGTCGATGCGCAGGTCGCTCTCGTCGATCTGCACCTGCTCGACCTCGTCGGGCTCGGGGTAGACGAAGACGCCGGCCGCGGAGGTGTGCACGCGTCCCTGCGACTCGGTGACGGGCACACGCTGGACGCGGTGCACGCCGCCCTCGAACTTCAGGCGGGACCACACGCCGTCGCGCACGTCGGTCCGCGACTTGATCGACAGCGTGACGTCCTTGTAGCCGCCGAGATCGGAGTAGGTGGCACCGAGGACCTCGACGCGCCAACCGGCACGTTCGGCGTAGCGCGTGTACATCCGGGTGAGATCGCCGGCGAACAGGGCGGATTCCTCGCCGCCCTCACCGGACTTGACCTCGAGGACCACGTCGTCGCTGTCGTGCGGGTCGCGCGGGGCGAGCAGGTCGGTGAGCGAGCGGTCGAGCTCGGCGACCTGCGCCTCGAGGTCGTCGACCTCGGATGCGAAAGTCGCGTCGTCGGCGGCGAGTTCGCGCGCCGCCTCGAGGTCCTCGCGGGCCTGCTTCAGAGCGTTGTAGGTCGACATCACGGGGGCGAGTTCGGCGAACCGCTTGCCGACCCGACGCGCTGCTGCAGGATCGTCGTGCAGCGACGGGTCGGACAGCTGCTGCTCCAGACCCGCGTGTTCGGCCAGGATGTCGTCGATGGCCGACGGCTTGGTCTGCCCCGCCATGAGTGTGCTCCGCTCTGATTTCGGTCTTGCATGAAAAAGCCGACGCCCGGCCTGCACGAGGGCAGTACCGGGCGTCGGCGTGACAGCTAGTTGTCGGAAGCGGCCTTCTTCGGAGCACGCTTGCCGTAGCGAGCCTCGAAGCGCGCGACGCGTCCACCGGTATCGAGGATCTTCTGCTTGCCGGTGTAGAACGGGTGGCAGTTGGAGCAGACTTCGACGTTGATACGTCCCGACTCCTTGGTGCTGCGCGTCTCGAACGTGTTACCGCAACCGCAGACGACGGTCGTCGTCACGTAGTTGGGGTGGATTCCTGCCTTCATGGTGTCCCTTTCATGGCCGCCGGGTCGCCTTCGCGGGTCGAAGACGTGAACCGGAGCCGGACTGAGCCTGCCGATTATGCCAAACGTAGGGCCCCGGGAGGAAATTCCCCGGGGCGCCGACGTCAGTCGTCGAGTGCCCCCGGTGCGGTTTTCGCCACATTCATGAGGAACTCGATGTTCGTCTTGGACTTCTTGAGCCGGTCGATGAGCAGATCGATCGCCTGGTGCGAATCGAGGCCCGAAAGCACGCGGCGGAGCTTGTGCACCACGGCGAACTCGTCGGGGCTCATGAGCAGCTCGTCCTTGCGGGTACCGGACGGGTTGACGTCGACCGCCGGGAACACGCGCCGCTCGGCGATCTTCCGGTCGAGCTTGAGCTCGGCGTTACCCGTGCCTTTGAACTCCTCGAAGATCACTGTGTCGCCGGTGGAACCGGTCTCGACCATCGCGGTGGCGATGATCGTGAGCGATCCGCCGTTCTCGATGTTGCGGGCGGCACCGAGGAAACGCTTCGGCGGGTACAGCGCGGTCGAGTCGACACCACCGGAGAGGATGCGTCCGGATGCCGGCGACGAGTTGTTGTACGCGCGGCCGAGACGGGTGATGGAGTCGAGGAGCACCACGACGTCCTGGCCCATCTCCACGAGACGCTTCGCACGCTCGATGGCGAGCTCGGCGACCGAGGTGTGATCCGACGGCGGCCGGTCGAAGGTCGAGGCGATGACCTCACCCTTCACCGAACGCTGCATGTCGGTGACCTCTTCGGGACGCTCGTCGACGAGCACGACCATCAGGTAGCACTCGGGGTTGTTGACGGCGATCGCGTTCGCGATGTCCTGGAGGACGGTGGTCTTACCGGCCTTCGGCGGCGACACGATGAGTGCACGTTGACCCTTACCGATCGGCATGACCAGGTCGATCACGCGCGTGGTGAGGATGTTCGGCTGGGTCTCGAGGCGCAGTCGCTGGTTGGGGTACAGCGGCGTGAGCTTGTTGAACTCGGGGCGGCGCTTGGCCGAGTCGACCTCGCGGCCGTTGACGGTGTCGAGACGAACCAGCGGGTTGAACTTCTGACGCTGGTTGCCTTGCTCGCCCTCACGGGGGACCCGCACGGCGCCGGTGATGGCGTCGCCGCGGCGCAGGCCGTTCTTGCGCACCATGTTCATCGACACGTACACGTCGTTCGGGCCGGCGAGGTAGCCGGAGGTGCGGACGAACGCGTAGTTGTCGAGGACGTCGAGGATGCCGGCGACCGGCTGCAGGACGTCGTCCTCGCGGATCTCGGGCTCGCGCGAGTCCGAACCGCTCTCGCCGCGGTCGCGTCCACGACGACGCTCACGGAAGCGACGACCCCGGCGACCGCGGCCACCTTCCTCGTCGTCTCCCCCACGGTTGTCCTGGCCCTGGCGCGGACCCTGGTTACCGCCGTCGCGATCGCCGGCGTCCTGGTTGCGGTCGCCCTGGTTACGGTCGCCCTGGTTACGGTCGCGGCGCGAGGAGCCGTCGCCGGAGTTACGGTCCTGGCCACGCTCGCGGTGCGAGTCGCGATCCTGGACCTTGTCGCGCTGCGAGTCGCGATCCTGGCGACCGTCCTCGGACGCGTCGGCACCCTCGGTCTGCTGGTTCTGGTCGGCGTTGTCGCCACCGCGGCGTCCGCGACGGCCACGGCCGCGGCGGTTACCGTCGGATTCGTTGTCGCCACTGGGGGTCTGGCCGCCCTGCGGCTTCTCCTGCGAGCTTTCTTCACCGTGCTTCACGTCGGCCTTCTGCTCGGCCTGTTCGGCGTCGGCCTTCTGCTCGGCCGGTGCGGCGTCGGCCTTCTGCTCGGGCGCGGCGGTCTCGTCGGTGGCGGCACGGCCACGGCGACCGCGGGTGCCACGCGAGGGTGCTCCCTCGGGCTTGCCGGCAGTCTCGGGCTTCCCCGCCGTCTCGGTCTTCGCTGCCGCGTCGGTCTTCTCGGGGGCAGCGGTCTTCTCGGCTGCCGGCTGCTCGGCAGGTGCGGCGGCGCCGCCTCCCTGCTTCTCCTTGATCGCAGCGATGAGATCACCCTTGCGCATCCCGGAGGTGCCCTTGATTCCGAGCTCGGCGGCAAGAGTCCGCAACTCGGCAAGCACCATGCCCGAAAGGCCTGCTCCGCGGCGACCGCGCGTGGTCGTCCGGCTACCGGCCTCGGGAATGTCGAGAGCAGGTGTAGTGATCAGGTCCGTATCTGTCACGGAGATCCTTCCTTCCCTCGCTCGCTCATGCGCAGCAGAGGGTTCGTCCCGCAGATCAGTTCGTCCACTGAGCTGGGATTTGCCGTACGAGTTCAGGGAAAACGAACGGTCGGCACGTCCGCCACCACACCGAAATCCGGTAGGTGCGGTCTGTCCCCCTCCCGGATCCGGGAGCAGGTGAGGATCGATCCAGGCTCGACGCCCCGATGGAGCTGGAGTGATTACCCTGGAGAATCCGGCGACTGATACGCACGACGTGCGGACACCCCACAGAATAGCGACGATCTGTACGTAGAGCAAGAATCGCCGTGCCGGATGGGACGTGTGTGTTGCACCACCCGTCGACCTCCATCCGGCACCATCCGTCGGTCCCCAGCACTCCGCGTCTACTCAGTCGACCTGGACGCCCTCGGCGATCTCGAGTTCGAGCACCGTCAGTTCGTCGGCCTCGGCGGCGGCCCGCAGTTCGTCGGGCAGCGCGGAGGTCGTGAGCGCGAGCACGGTCGGCCCGGCACCCGAGACGACGGCGGGGATGCCCGCCTCGCGCAGTGCGGCCACCCATTTGGTGGTGAGCGGGAGTGCGGGTGCCCGCTGGGCCTGGTGGAGCAGATCCTGCGTTGCCGGCATCAGCAGCTCGGGCCGCTCGGTGAGCGCGACGACCGCGAGAGCCGCTCGGCTGACGTTGAACGCCGCGTCCCGATGTGGGACGAGTTCGGGCAGCAGGCCCCGGGTGTGGGCCGTCGACGAACGGACCGACGGGACGAAGGCGTACGCCTTGATGTCCGGGTGCACACGCAGGCTCACCGCGCGGTAGGTCCGCTGTTCGGAGTCGACTTCGACCTCGGTCCACGACACCACTGCCCCACCGAGGACGCTCGCGGAGGCGTTATCGGGATGGCCCTCGAACTCGGAGGCGAGCTGCACGAGCTGCTCGTCGTCGAGGACGCGCTCGGGAGCGATCTTGCGGACGAGCCCGTTGGCCGCTGCCAGCCCTCCCACCGCCGCCGAGGCGGAGGATCCCAGGCCACGCGAGTGCGGGATGACGTTGTGGCACACGACGTCCAGTCCGTCCGCCCACACACCGGCGGCCTCGAGTCCCCGCTCGACGGCACGGACCACGAGATGGGAGGGTCCCCACGGAACCTCCTGGGCGCCTTCCCCCTCCACCTTCACGTCGAGCCCGGAAGCCGTTGTCGTGACGGTGATCTCGTCGTACAGACCGAGGGCGAGACCCAGACAATCGAAGCCGGGACCGAGATTCGCGCTCGAAGCGGGAACCCGTGCCGTCACCGAAAGCCCCACGGGCAACGTCTGCGTCATGTCCTGATTCCCAACGGAGGAAGGCGTGGCGGTCAACTCAGGCCAACTCGAGCGCGGAGGCGACCGCGACCGGGTCGACCGGGATGGGCTCGACCACGGGCACGTCGCGCAGGGCCGTATCGGGGTCCTTGAGACCGTTGCCGGTCACGGTGCACACGACCTTCAGGCCGCGCTCGAGCCAGCCTTCCTTGCTCGCGGCGAGCAGACCTGCGATGGAGGCGGCCGAGGCCGGCTCGACGAAGATCGACTCGGACTTCGCGAGCAGCCGGTACGCCTCGAGGATCTCCTCGTCGGTCGCCGCACGGAATGCGCCGTTCGACTCCTCCTTGGCGGCCACCGCGCCGTTCCACGATGCGGGAGCGCCGATGCGGATGGCGGTCGCGATGGTCTCGGGATCCTTCACCGGATGGCCGAGGACGAGCGGCGCGGCACCAGCGGCCTGGACGCCGAGCATGCGCGGGCGGCGCGTGCTGAGGCCGTCGGCGGCGTACTCGCTGTAGCCCTTCCAGTAGGCGGTGATGTTGCCGGCATTGCCGACGGGCAGCACATGCACGTCGGGGGCGTCGCCGAGCGCGTCGACGATCTCGAAGGCGGCAGTCTTCTGGCCCTCGATACGCACCGGGTTCACGGAGTTGACCAGACCGATGGTGGAGAACTCCGCGGTGGTCTTGCGTGCCAGTTCCAGACAGTCGTCGAAGTTACCCTCGACCTGCACGATCTTCGCGCCGTGCATGACGGCCTGGGCGAGCTTGCCCATCGCGATCTTGCCCTGCGGGACGAGAACCGCGCAGCCGATGCCGGCGCGCGCGGCGTAGGCGGCGGCCGAGGCCGAGGTGTTGCCGGTGGACGCGCACAGCACCGCCTGCTTGCCGGTCGCGAGGGCCTCGGTGACCGCCATGGTCATACCGCGGTCCTTGAACGAGCCGGTGGGGTTGAGACCCTCGACCTTGACATGCACCTCGCAGCCGGTGATCTCCGACAGGCGCGGAGCCGGGAGCAGCGGCGTTCCACCCTCGCGCAGCGTGACCGTCTTCCAGTCGTCACCGATCGGCAGGCGCGAACGGTACGCCTCGATCAGGCCCGGCCACGGCGTGTGTACGGGGGTGGTGTTCTTCTCGGCCGCGCTCATTCGGCGGATCCCTCCAGTCTCAGGACGCTGGTCACAGCGATCACGGATTCGAGTTTGTCGAGCGCTGCGACGGTATCCGCCAGCGCACGGTCGGTGGCTTGATGGGTGAGTACCACCAGACGGGCAGCGTCGCCCGCGCCTTCCTGGCGGACCGCTGCGATGCTCACGCCCCGCGTGGCGAACTCGGCGGCGACCGCGGAGAGCACGCCGGCGCGGTCGGCGACCTTCAGATTGACGTAGTAGCGGGTGAGGATGTCACTCATGGGCGCGATTTCCAGCTGCGCGTACTTCGATTCACGCGGACCACGACCGCCCTGCACCCGATTGCGGGCGGCCATCACGAGATCGCCCATCACGGCGGAGGCGGTGGGGGCGCCACCGGCACCCTGGCCGTAGAACATGAGCCGACCCGAGGACTCCGCTTCGACGACGACGGCGTTGAACGCACCGTTGACCGAGGCCAGCGGGTGCTCGCGGGGCACGAGGGCCGGGTAGACCCGGGCGGACACGCGGTCCTTGCTGTCGACGGACGGGACGCGCTCGCACAGCGCGAGCAGCTTGATCGTGCAGTTGAGCGCGCGCGCCGAGGTGAGGTCGGCGGCGGTGATCGAGGAGATGCCCTCGCGGTAGACGTCGGCGGCCGTCACGCGGGTGTGGAAGGCGATCGACGCGAGGATCGCCGCCTTCGAGGCGGCGTCGAAGCCTTCGACGTCGGCGGTGGGATCGGCCTCGGCGTATCCGAGGCGGCCCGCCTCGGCGAGCGTCTCGCCGTAGTCGGCGCCCGTCTCGTCCATGGCCGAGAGGATGTAGTTCGTGGTGCCGTTGACGATGCCGACGACCCGGTTGACCTTGTCGCCCGCGAGCGACTGGGTAAGCGGGCGGATCACCGGGATCGCGCCGGCCACGGACGCCTCGAAGTACAGGTCGACGTTGCGGGCCTCGGCCACCTCGGCCAGTTCGCCGGTGTAGGCGGCGAGCAGTGCCTTGTTGGCGGTGACGACGGACTTGCCGGCGTCGAGCGCCGTGCGCACGAGCTTGCGGGGCAGTTCGATGCCACCGATGAGCTCGACGACGATGTCGACGTCGTCGCGGCGGATCAGCGCCTCGGCGTTCGTCGTGACCAGTTCCGCGGGGAGACCCCGGTCGCGGGCGGCGTCGCGTACGGCGACGCCCCTCAGCTCGAGGGGGGCACCGATGCGCGCCTCGAGATCCGCGGCGTCCTCGCGGATGATCCGCGCGACCTCGGCACCGACGGTGCCATGTCCGAGAACCGCCACACCCACCGGACGCCGGCCCGAAGCATCGGTCGCCGTTACACTGGTCACTCCGAAACCTCCAAGTTGAGCAGATCTTCGAGGGTCTCGCGGCGCAGCAGAACGCGCGAGACGCCGTCCTTGACCGCCACGACGGCGGGGCGAGGAAGCAGGTTGTACCTGCTCGACATCGAGTAGCAGTATGCACCCGTCGCCGCGACCGCCAGTAAATCACCGGCTGCGACGTCTGCGGGCATCCAAGCGTCGCGGATGACGATGTCGCCGCTCTCGCAGTGCTTGCCGACGACGCGCGAGACCACCGGCTCGGCGTCGCTCACGCGGGAGACGAGGCGCGACTCGTACTCCGCCTGGTACAGCGATGTGCGGATGTTGTCGCTCATGCCGCCGTCGACGCTGATGTAGCGGCGGACGTGCCCGGAACCGACCTCGACGTCCTTGAGGGTTCCCACCTCGTAGAGCGTCACTGTGCCCGGTCCGGCGATGGCGCGGCCCGGTTCGACCGCGAGGGTCGGGGCCGGCAGCCCGGCGAGCGCGGACTCGGTGCGGACGATGTCGCCCAGCTTCGCCGCGAGGTCGGCGACCGGCGGCGGGTCGTCGCTCGGCACGTACGAGATGCCCAGACCACCGCCGAGATCGACGATGTTCATCTGCGAGGTCTTGTCGACACCGAACTCGGCGACGATGTCGCGCAGCAGGCCGATGACGCGGTGGGCGGCCAGTTCGAAGCCGTCGACATCGAAGATCTGCGAGCCGATGTGGCTGTGCAGGCCGACGAGGCGGAGATTGTCGGCCGCGAAGACGCGGCGCACGGCCTGCATGGCGTTGCCACCGGCGAGCGAGAGCCCGAACTTCTGGTCCTCGTGCGCGGTGGAGATGAACTCGTGGGTGTGGGCCTCGACGCCCACGGTCACGCGGATGAGCACGTCCTGGACGACACCGGCCTCACCGGCGACCGCGTCGAGCCGGTCGATTTCGGTGAGCGAGTCGAGCACGATGTGCCCGACCCCGGCGGTCACGGCGGCCTGCAGTTCGCGGACGGACTTGTTGTTGCCGTGCATCGCGATCTTCCCGGCAGGGAATCCGGCGTGCAGGGCCACGGCGAGCTCACCGCCGGACGCGACGTCGAGCGAGAGCCCTTCCTGATGAACCCACCGTGCGATCTCGCTGCACAGGAACGCCTTCGACGCGTAGTGCACCTTCGCCGACGGGCCGAAGGCCTCGGCGATCTCCCGGCAGCGGGAGCGGAAGTCGTCTTCGTCGACGACGAACAGCGGGGTGCCGTACTTCTCGGCGAGCTCGGTCACCGGGATACCGGCGATGCGCATGACGCCGTCCTCGCCGCGCGCGGCATTGCGGGGCCACACGTGCGGGGCCAGCGCGTTGAGCGCCGCGGTGTCGGCCGGGCGCTCGGGCAGGTTGGGGGCGTGCGGGATCTGGGCGTGACGCGGTCCCGCGGGGTGCGCGTTCACATCCGCTCCGGGGCGGTGACGCCGAGCAGGCCGAGGCCGTTGGCGAGGACCTGGCGTGCGGCCGCGCACAACGCGAGTCGCGCGGTGTGCAGCGGTCCGGCTTCCTCGTCGCCCTGCGGCAGGATCCGGCAGGCGTCGTAGAAGCGGTGGTAGGTGCCCGCGAGTTCCTCGAGATAGCGGGCGACGCGGTGCGGTTCGCGCAGTTCGGCCGCCTTTGCCAGCACCCGGGGGTACTCGCCGAGGGTGCGGATGAGGTCGCCCTCGCGCTCGTGGGTGAGTAGCGAGAAGTCGGCGCCCTCGGCGGTCAGGCCGAGATCGGCGGCGTTGCGCGCGATCGACGACAGTCGTGCGTGGGCGTACTGGACGTAGTAGACCGGGTTCTCGTTCGTGGTGCTCGCCCACAGCTCGAGGTCGATGTCGATGCTCTGGTCCACCGAGGAACGCACGAGCGAGTAGCGGGCGGCGTCGACGCCGATCGCCTCGACGAGGTCGTCGAGGGTGATCACGGTGCCGGCCCGCTTGCTCATCCTCACGGCCTCGCCGCCACGGACGAGGTTGACCATCTGGCCGATCATCACCTCGACGGTGTCGGGGTCGTCGCCGAACGCCGCCGCGGCGGCCTTCAGACGCGCGATGTAGCCGTGGTGGTCGGCACCGAGCATGTAGATGCACAGGTCGAAGCCGCGCGAGCGCTTGTCCTGGAAGTAGGCGATGTCGCCGGCGATGTAGGCGGCGTTGCCGTCGGACTTGATGACGACACGGTCCTTGTCGTCGCCGTAATCGGTGCTCTTGAGCCACCACGCGCCGTCGTCGAAGTACAGATTGCCCGACGCCTTCAGGGTCTCGACGGCCTTCTCGACGGCTCCGCTCTCGAAGAGGGAGTTCTCGTGGAAGTACACGTCGAAGTCGACGCCGAACTCGTGGAGGGTGCGCTTGATGTGCGCGAACATCAGGTCCACGCCGATCGAGCGGAACGTCTCGTGCCGCTCGTCCTCGGGGAGCTCGAGGGCGTCGGGGCGCTGCTCGAGCACGGAGGAGGCGATGTCGACGATGTACGCGCCGGCGTAGCCGTCCTCGGGGGCGGGCTGTCCGAGTGCGGAGGCGATGAGCGACCGGGTGAAGCGGTCGATCTGCGCGCCGTGGTCGTTGAAGTAGTACTCGCGGGTGACCTCGCCACCCTGGGCGGTGAGGATGCGTCCGAGCGCGTCGCCGACCGCGGCCCAGCGGGTGCCACCGAGGTGGATCGGGCCGGTGGGGTTGGCGGAGACGAACTCGAGGTTGATCCTCGTGTTCGCGAGGTCGCTGCCGGTGCCGTAGGCGGCGCCCTCGGCGAGCACCTTCGCCACGATCGCTCCCTGGGCGTCGGCGGCGAGCCGGATGTTGAGGAAGCCGGGGCCCGCGACCTCGGCGGAGTCGATGCCGTCGGCGGCGGTCAAGGCTTCGGCGAGCCAGGTGGCGAGTTCGCGGGGATTGACGCCGACCTTCTTCGCAACCTGCATCGCGACGTTGGTCGCGTAGTCGCCGTGCTCCGGATTGCGCGGGCGCTCGACGGTGAGAGTCTCGGGAAGAACGGACGCGTCGAGACCACGGTCGGTGAGGACACCGGCGGCGGTTCCGCGGAGCAGCTGAGCAAGGTCGGAGGGAGTCACAGGTGTCCATCCTATTGGCTGGTCGATCGCGGCGCCGACGCTCCCCCTACCGGCAGGTCGAGGCACCGCGCGAGAGCACGCCCGTAGAGTTGTGGGTGTTTGTGCGCCCGATGGGCGCGCGTCCGCCTGTCCACCCGTCGAAAGAGCACACAGCGATGCCCAGCGGTTCGGTTAGTGGCGGCTCCGGTAACAAGAAGACCGGAGCCAAGTCGTCGAAGGCCATTCAGGCCGCCAAGAAGAAGAGCGGCGGCGCTCCCGGGGTCTCCGCGCAGCGCCAGATCCCGTGGTTGACGATCGGCGGCGTGGCCCTGGTCGTCGTGCTGGTCGCCGTGATCGCTGTGAGCCTCATCCCGAAGTATCAGAACCAGCAGGAGATGTCGGCATGGACGCCGTCGGAGTCCAACCAGGACCCGTCGGACGACATCGAGGGCGTGCTGAAGATGGAGTACCCGGCCGGTGTGCACGTCGCGCCGGGCCAGCGCGTCGCGTACGACCAGTCGCCGCCGTTCGGTGGCCCTCACGACTCCGTCTGGGCGACCTGCACCGGAACGGTCTACGAGCAGCCTGTGCGGAACGAGAACATGGTGCATTCGCTCGAGCACGGCGCCGTGTGGGTGGCATACAACCCCGATCTGCTCGACGACGCCGCGGTCGACACGCTCCGCGCGAAGGTCGACGGCCGCACCTACATGATGATGTCACCGTATCCGGGACTCGAGGCTCCCGTCTCACTGCAGTCGTGGGGTCACCGGCTCGAGGTCGACAGCGTCGACGACGAGCGCATCGACCAGTTCATCAGCGCGCTGCGCCTGAACCAGTACACCTACCCCGAGGTGGGTGCGAGCTGCTCGACGATCCCCGGTTCGTTCGATCCGGCGAACCCGCCGGCCTTCGACGCCTCCGAGCCCGGCCCCGACGCGGTGCCGATGAACGCGGAGACCGCGGGCGACATGCAGCAGGCACCGGCCGGGAGCTGACGATGAGCGAGACCTCCTCGGACATCTCCACCCCCGAGCGTGGTGGGCACAACCGGCTGCTGCTGGTGCTGCTCACCGTCGCTGCGGTCACCGTCGGTTTCCTCGCGGGGTTCCTGTCCCGGATCCCCTTCGAGGACTCCGCGCAGGCGGCGCCGGAGGCCGGCTCGGTGGACGTCGGATTCGCGCAGGACATGATCGTGCACCACGACCAGGGCGTCGAGATGGCCGCCGTGGTGGTCTCCAACTCGGAGGACGATCGGATCCGCAACATCGCGTACGACATCCTCACCACCCAGCAGAACCAGATCGGTCAGATGCAGGGCTGGTTGTCACTGTGGGGACAGCCGGCGCTGCCGACGGGCGAGTACATGGAGTGGATGACCGAGACGGAGACGGGTCACGGACACGGTGATCACGGTGCGACCGCCGAGTCCGAGGATTCGGACGGCTCGCACCTGATGCCGGGGATGGCGACCTCCGAGGATCTCGCGAATCTCCGGGCCGCTCGCGGTCCCGAACTGGACGTGCTCTTTCTTCAGCTGATGCTGCGCCACCACGAGGGTGGTCTGCCGATGATGGAGTACGGCGAGCAGTACGCGAGCACCTCGGCAGTGCGCAATCTGGCGGGCACGATGGTCGCGACGCAGCAGGGTGAGTCGGACCTGATGAGGTCGCTACTCGCCGAGCGCGGCGCCGAACCGCTGCCCCTCAACTGAGTCTTCGCGCGGGCGAACCGCAACTTCGGGCCGAAAACCGGCTCTGACCTGGCGATGTGGAGTTGAGCGTTCGATGCGCTAGGCTAACTCCCGCACCTCCGGTCATCCGGTGGTCCGGATGCCCTCGTAGCTCAGGGGATAGAGCGCTTGCCTCCGGAGCAAGAAGTCGCAGGTTCGAATCCTGCCGAGGGCACCACGAAGGCTCCGCTTCTCATGAAGCGGGGCCTTCAGGTGTTCCAGGGCCTTCGGTGTCCCAGAGGCCGGTCAGTTTCCGGTGGTGAAGGGTGTGGGATCGAAGTAGTCGCGGCAGGCCGCGATATTCCCGTCGACGATCTCGAAGACGCCTGTGACGGGCAGCTCGATCGTCCGGCCGTTCATCGTGAACACATCGGTGCGTTCGTTGAGCACGACGTTGCCGGAGACCGCCTGGTGGTGGATGCGGTAGTCGATGGCCCCGAAGGACGTCACGAAGCCCACGATGTACTTCTCGATCGCCGCGCGGCCGCGGATCGGTTCCATCGGGATGTTGTGGAAGACCGCATCCTCGGCGAAGAAGGCCGCGAGCTCGGCAGGATCGGGATCGGCCCAGCGACGGCAGAACTCGGTGACCAGCTCGTCGGGGCTCATCGGGTCTGCACGCGCGCGAAGCGGGCGGGTTCCGTACCGGGCACGCGACGGACCCGTCCCCGCTCGATGAGCTGCCGGACGTGCGCCGAGCCCTCTGCGAGCGCCATCCGCTTGCCGTGCAAGGGAGTCTCGTCCCACGGCCGGTACCAGCGCATGCGGGCGGTGGCCTCCCACAGCGTGAGTTCCTCGTCGCCGAACGCGTCGTAGAGATCGTCGAGGCGCTGGTCGTGATGGGCGATCAATTCGCCGACGCGGTGCGGCAGGTCGTCGATCTGCTGCCGGTGCGCGGGCAGTGCGCGTCGCACGGGCAGGCCGGCGACCGCGCGCAGCGAGTCGAGGTACTCCCCCAGCGCGTCGCGTTGCGGCAGAGGGAAATCGAACTCGCCGACGTGCGGGGTCGTGGTCGCGAGGACGTGGTCGCCGCTGAACAGCACGCCGTGTTTCTCGAGCAGGAAACACGCGTGGCCGGCGGTGTGGCCGGGGGTCAGCACGGTGCGCAGGGATCGTCCCGTCAGCGGGATCGTCTCGTCGGCACCGAGTTTGCGGTCGGGCAGCGCGTCGGGACGGCCGACCGCCGGTACGAGGGTGGCCAGCGACTCCTCGATCGCGTCCTCGGGTGCCCCTGCGCGGCGCAGCAGTTCGGCTTCCTGGGGACGGCGATCGTCGTCGGAGAGCATGACCTCGAGGTGGGCGAAGTCGGCCTCGTTCATCGCGACCCAGCACCCGGAGGCCTCCCGGATGCGTCCGGTGAGCCCGACGTGGTCGGGATGGAAGTGGGTGACCACCACGCCCTCGACGTCGGTGACCGACAGGCCCGCGGTGGCCAGGCCGTCCTGCAGCGCCGCCCACGACCGGTCGTCGTTCCAGCCGACGTCGACGAGGACGACGCCACGCGGGGATTCCATCACGTAGACCTGGGTGTCGCCGACCGGCAGGTCCGCCACCGGGACGGGAACGACGTGGATGCCGTCCCCGATATCACGCGCTTCGGCCATGGTGATGCCTCTCGATCATGGTGACTTTCGTTCGAAAGCTACAACAATGAATTCAACTATTACCCTGCGCGGGCTCGATGATCGCCACGATCGATCGGATCTCCCCCGCCGGGATGTCGAAGTGCTCGGTCACCGCGACCGACGTCTCGGCGCCCGGACGTGCTGCGATGTCCAGGACGAACCGCGCGACGACACTGTGGTGCCATTCGCGGAACTGCAGGTCGCGGACGCGGCGGATGGGCCGGTATTCCGGGCCGTTCTCGAGGCGGTCGCGGATCTCGATGCCGCTGTCGCCGGTGCGTTCCCCGTTCTCGACCCGCCAGGCGTCCTCGGCGAGCCGGACGTGGGACGCGTCGTGGCTGACCAGGGATCGGATGTATGCGCGTGCCATCGCGGCGCGGGGGCTGTCGGTCGGCCCGGTGGCGTGCGCGGCCAGCGCGGCCATCACCTCCGGTGCCCAGTCTGCGCGGCAGATCACGAGGTCGGGCAGATACGGGTGCGGCCGGTTGTATTCGAGTTCGCTGCCGTCGATCCGCGCGCAGTGCAGACCCGCAGCGCGCGCGACCGCGACCGGCGCCGCCGAATCCCACTCCCACTGACCTCCGGCGTGGATGTAGGCGTCGGCCTCCCCGCGGACCACCGCCATGGCCTTGGCACCGGCCGACCCCATCCGGATCAGATCGGCACCGAGATCGCGGGCCAGATCGAAGACGAAGGCGGGCGGCCTGCTCCCGCTGATGACGATGCGGGGGCGACGGCGGGCCGGCCGCGGCGCCGGGACCGGATCTGCGGTGCTGTGGACGACGCCGATCGCCGGTTGCGCGACCGCGGCGGCGGTGAGCCCTCGTCCTGCCTCCCAGAGCGCGATGTGGACCGCCCAGTCGACATGGTCGGGCATCCCGTACTCCTTCGACCCGTCGAGCGGGTCGATGATCCAGACGCGGTCGGCGCCGACCCGGGCCGGATCGTCCGCGGATTCCTCCGAGAGCACCGCGTCGCCGGGCCGCGCGGTCGCCAGCCGTTCGAGGATGTAGGTGTTGGCGGCGTGGTCGCCGCGCCGGCCCAGCTCGCGCCCGGTAAGGGCATCCGATTCGATGGCGCGGACCGTGAGCAGCAGTTCACCTGCGCCGGAAGCCGTCTCGGCCGCGAGCCGAGCGTCGTCGCTGTTGTCGTGCGTCATGGCCTCAACAATTCCACGACGAGGCCCGCCTGCACGGCAGGCGTGCCGTCGTGGGGGCGCACGACCAGCTCGGGATCGGACGGTGGTTCGTAGGGATCATCGACGCCGGTGAAACCGGTGATCTCACCGGCACGTGCCCGCGCGTACATGCCCTTCGGGTCGCGGGCCTCGCAGTCGGCGAGCGGCGTATCGACGAAGACCTCGACGAACCGGATCCCGGACTCCTCGTGCTGCCGGCGGATGCGGTCGCGGTCCTGACGGTAGGGACTGATGAGCGCGCAGATCGCGACGAGTCCGGCGTCGGCCATCAGCTGTGCGACCGCACCGACGCGGCGGACGTTCTCCGCGCGGTCCTCCGGACCGAAGCCGAGGTCGGCGTTGAGGTCGTGCCGGAGGTTGTCGCCGTCGAGGCGGTAGGCGGGGATGCCCTCGGCGAGCAGTCGTCGTTCGAGTTCGACGGCGAGGGTGGACTTGCCGGAGGCGGACAGCCCGGTGAGCCATACCGTCGCCCCGGCCCTCCCCCGTTCGGGCCGTGAGACCGCCGCCGAGTGCCAGACCACCGCCGTGTCGGCGAGTGTCGGGCCGGTGATCGTTCCGGCCGCGACGGTGTTGCCGGTGCGTTCGTCGACGAGCACGAAGCTTCCGGTGGTGCGGTTGCGCCGGTAGGGGTCGAACAGCAGCGGCTGTTGCGTCCACAATTGCACGCGGCCGATCTCGTTGAGACCGAGCGTCGTCGCGGCCTCGTCGCGGTGCAGGCTGTTGACGTCGAGGCGGTAGTCCAGCCGCGCGACCCGCGCGGTGGTCGAGCGCGTGGTGTGCAGCAGGGCGTAGCGGGCGTCCGGATCGAGGGCGGAGCGTTCGTCGAACCAGCACACCATGGCGTCGATCTCGTGGCCGACGAGCGGACGATTGTTGGGGCGGCACAGCATGTCGCCGCGTCCGACGTCGAGGTCGTCCTCGAGTTCGACGCACACCGCCGCACCGGCGAAGGCGTGCTCGAGTTCCGTCCCGCCCGGCCCCCACAACGTTCGCACCCGCGTTCCGAAACCGGAAGGGAGAACGACCACCTCATCGCCGGGCGCGAATCCGCCGGCGGCGACCGTCCCGGCGTAGCCGCGGAAGTCGCGGTGCTCACCCTCGCCCGGCCGGATGACGTACTGCACGGGCAGTCGGGCATCGATGAGGTTGGTGTCCGACGCGATGTGGACCTGTTCGAGATGGTGCAGCAGCGAAGTCCCCTCGTACCACGGCATGTTCGCGGTGCGGGAGACGACGTTGTCGCCGTGCAGGGCGGAGACGGGAACGAAGGCGAGGTCGGGCATGTCGAGCTTCGCCGCGAGATTCCGGAACTCGTCGCAGATCTCGTCGAACCGGCTCTGCGACCAGTCCACCAGGTCCATCTTGTTGATGCACAGCACCACGTGCCGCACCCCGAGCAGCGACGCGAGAAAGGCGTGCCGGCGGGTCTGCTCGACGATGCCGTTGCGGGCGTCGACGAGGACGAGTGCCAGGTCTGCGGTGGACGCCCCGGTGACCATGTTGCGCGTGTACTGCTCGTGACCGGGAGTGTCGGCGATGACGAATGTTCTGTGCGCCGTGGCGAAATAGCGATAGGCGACGTCGATCGTGATGCCCTGTTCGCGTTCGGCGCGCAGGCCGTCGGTGAGCAGCGCGAGATCGGCGCGGTCGGCGCCGCGGTCGAGGCTCGTGCGGGTCACCGCCTCGAGTTGGTCCTCGAAGACGGCCTTCGAGTCGAACAGCAATCGGCCGATGAGCGTGGACTTGCCGTCGTCGACGCTGCCGGCGGTGGCGATGCGCAGCAGGTGGGACATCAGAAATAGCCTTCCCTCTTGCGGTCTTCCATTCCGGCGTCGGAGATCCGGTCGTCCGCCCGCGTGGCGCCGCGTTCGGTGACCCTGCTGGCGGAGACCTCGGTGACCACCTCGTCCGCGGTGGTGGCGGCGGATTCGACGCAGCCGGTGCACGTCGCGTCACCGACGGTGCGGAACCGGACGAGGCTCTCGCGCGGAGTCTCCCCGGGGAAGAGGGTGAGAAAATGGTTGTGCGCGAGCAGCATTCCGTCGCGCTCGATCACCGGTCGCCGGTGGGCGTAGTACAGGGACGGCAGGTCGACGCCCTCGTCGCGGATGTAGCGCCAGATGTCGAGTTCGGTCCAGTTGGACAGCGGGAAGACCCGCATGTGTTCGCCGCGGCGGTGCCGGCCGTTGTACAGCTGCCACAGTTCGGGTCGCTGCGCCTTCGGGTCCCACTGCCCGAACTCGTCGCGCAGGCTGAAGACGCGTTCCTTCGCGCGGGCCTTCTCCTCGTCGCGACGAGCACCCCCGAAGACGGCGTCGAATCCCCCTTCCCGCAACGCGCGCAGGAGGGTTCCGGTCTGCAGCCGGTTGCGGGTCGCGTGCGGTCCGTCGTCCTCGACGGCACGCCCGGCATCGATGTCGTCCTGCACCGAGGCGACGATCGACCGGATCCCCAGGCGCTCGACGGTGCGGTCGCGGAAGTCGATCACCTCGTCGAAGTTGTGCCCGGTGTCGATGTGCAGGACGGGGAACGGCAGCGGCGCCGGCCAGAACGCCTTGGCCGCGAGGTGGAGCATCACCGCGGAGTCCTTACCACCCGAGAACAGCAGGACGGGACGGGAAAAGGTCGCGGCGACCTCGCGGAAGATGTGCACGGACTCGGCTTCGAGCGCACCGAGCAGCGAAAGTTCGTAGGTCGGTGGTCGTTGCGGTGGCACCGTGGTCACTCGCGCCCCTCTCACCCGGCTCGGTACACATGTGTACCGATGCGGTCGAAGATTACTCCGCAACAGTAGAACGAGTTTCAATTCCAGGTCAACGGGTGGTCTCCGCAGCCCTCCGTCAGCGCGGTGGCCGGTGTCCGCCGAGATCCGCGGTGATCGCATCCGCGACCGCCACGAGTGCCGCGCCGTACCGTTCGATCCCGGCGGCGTCCACCTCCCGCTCGAGGTGCAGCGTGAGCACGAGCGACTGGTGGCCGTCGGGATCGTAGGCCGGGGCGGCCACGA
This sequence comes from Rhodococcus sp. IEGM1339, assembly GCF_050321925.1. NCBI lineage: Bacteria > Bacillati > Actinomycetota > Actinomycetes > Mycobacteriales > Nocardiaceae > Rhodococcus > Rhodococcus sp. IEGM1339. Next base: position 89,967 of record NZ_JBNQFT010000012.1, on the reverse strand, counting down.
GGTTGACCGCCCGCTTCTCCCCCGCGGCGAAGGCGTCGGGCAGCAGCACGCGCTCGCCGGGGCCGGCCACGAGTTCCGCCAGCATCTCCCTCATCTCGGGCGCGAGGTCGTGCGAGACCACTCCCGCCATGAGCGCGTACAGGCGACGGCCGCCGGGAGTGAGGGACTCCGCCAGATAACCTGTCCGGCGACATTCGGTGACGATCCGCCACAGCTCGTCGCGGTCGACGGTCACGGGCAGGGTCGGCTCTCGCCGCAGCCACTGTTCGATGCGCTCGTCGGTGTCCCACAGCACGTACATCAGCCCCACCGGGGGCGCGAAGGGGTACACCTCCCCCACGCGTGCCGCCGCGGCCGTGCCGTGGCCACCGATGACGTCGAGCACCGCGATCCGGTCGCCGACGACCGCCGACGCAGAGCACATCACGGCGAACTCCTCGGAGAGGGCGGCGAGATGCCGGTGGGCGACCGGCCCGGACGCGAAGCCGCGCTGGGCTGCGCGTCCCGCGACGATCAGCGCCGGCCCGAGACCGTAGGTCTTGTCGACGGGGTCGCGGATCAGATAACCCGCGTCGGCGAGCACGGTGAGGATGCCCAAGCAGGTGGGCTTGCTCAGATCGAGTTCGCGCGCCAGTTCCGACAGTCCGAACCGGACGCCGGGTCGCGCGACGAGGTGGTCGAGGACCTGCACGACGCGTTCCGTGGGCGGCGACCGGCGGGCGGCTCCCGCCCCGGCGGTCGGCTTCCCTAGTGTCTCGGTCTCGCGACGAGCCATTGACCCTCCCTGGAACACGTTCTACTCTCGGCGCAACGGAAGACTACCGCAGCGGTACATATTTGGACCAGAGGAGATCGTAGTGCTCACCGATCCGCTCACCGCGGCGATAGCCGAGGCCGAGAAGCTCGTCGCCACAGCCCCGCACATCCGCACCGAACAGGACCTCGTCGAGGGATACGGATATCTGGCGGGCGGGATCTCGGCGTGCATCCACGCCACCTTCGCGTACAGCCGATCCCATCCGGTCTTCGTCACCGGCACCGGCCCCTACGCGAAGATGGGCCTCGACAATCCCGACACCCTGTACTGGGGCGCATCGATCCGCGACGACGCCGAGTACGTCGTCGCCGGGCGCCGCGGCACGACCTGCGATCTCAGTTTCCAGGTGCTGGCCGGCAACTACACCGACGCCGAGGTGCCCGGCAACGTCACGGCCTTCGACGACCGCGCGTTGACCATCGCCGACGACGGCACCTTCCAGGTGCGGTTCGGACCCGGCCCACGAGACCCGGAACGTAACTACTTCCCGCTCGCGCCCGGCTCGTCGCAGCTCGTGGTCCGCGAGGTCTACAGCGACTGGACGCAGCGCCGCGGCATGCTGAGCATCCACCGGCTCGACAGTCTCGGCACCCCGGCACCCGAACCCACCCACCAGGACGCGGTCACCCGTTACGAACGCGCCGGTCGCGCACTGGTCTCGCGGGTGAAGACCTGGCTGCAGTTCCCCGAGTGGTTCTACCTGAAGCTGCCGGTGAACACGGTCACCGAGCCGCGCCGCACCCCAGGTGGTCTCGACACGCAGTACTCATCCGTCGGGCACTACGAACTCGGCGACGACGAGGCGATGGTCCTGACCCTCCCGACGAGCGACGCGCCCTATCTGGGCTTCCAGATCGGCAGCCTCTGGTACATCTCCCTGGACTACATCCACCACCAGACCTCCCTGAACAACAGTCAGGCGCAGGTCGATCCCGACGGGATGGTCCGGATCGTGGTCTCGGCCCGCGATCCGGGGCTGACCAATTGGGTCGAGACCCTCGGCCGCAGCCGCGGGATCCTGCAGTTCCGCTGGCAGCGCCTCGATCGCGAACTCACCGCAGCCGACGGCCCGACCGCCGAGGTGGTGCCGTTCGACCGGCTCTCCGAGGTCCTGCCCTTCCACGATTCGAACCGCATCACTCCCGAGGCCTGGGCGCAGCGCATCGCGGACCGTCAGCGGGGCGTCGCCGATCGGATGCTCGCATGAGCGCGGCAGCGGGACTGCTCCGCGACCGCGTCGTCGTGATCTCCGGTGTCGGCCCGGGACTGGGGCGCACCCTCGCGCTGCGGTGCGCCGAACAAGGCGCCGACGTGGTGCTCGCCGCCCGGACCCGGGAGCGGCTCGAGAAGGTTGCAGCGGAAGTCGAGAGCACGGGCCGCCGGGCCCTGGTCGTGCCCACCGACATCACCGACGACGAGTCCGCCGCCGCCCTTGTCGAGTCTGCGGTCTCGGAGTTCGGTGGTGTCGACGTGCTCGTCAACAACGCGTTCTCCGTTCCGTCGATGAAACTGTTGGCGCGCACCGACTTCCAGCAGATCCGGGACAGCGTGGAGCTCACCGTCCTCGGCGCGCTGCGGCTCACGCAGTTGTTCACCCCCGCCCTCGCCGAGTCGGCCGGCGCGGTGGTCAACATCAATTCGATGGTGCTGCGGCACTCCCAGGAACGTTACGGCAGTTACAAACTCGCGAAGTCGGCGTTGCTGGCGATGTCGCAGTCCCTGGCGACGGAACTCGGACCGCAGGGAATCCGGGTGAACTCCGTTGCACCGGGGTACATCTGGGGGACGCTCCTGCAGGGGTACTTCGAACACCAGGCGGGAAAGTACGGCACCACCGTCGAACAGATCTACGAGCACACCGCCGCCGCCTCCGATCTGAAGCGTCTCCCGACCACCGAGGAAATCGCGGATGCGGTGATCTTCCTGGCCTCGTCGATGGCGTCGGCGATCACCGGCCAGTGCCTCGACGTCAACTGCGGCGAATACCACCACTGAACGGGAAAGCACATGAGCGAACGCACCACCGTCGGCAGCGTCGAGGATCTGCACGCTTCCGCGACCCGCCTGACGGGCCTGACCGATCTCGGCGACGACGACTACCGTGACGGGCTCGAGGTCCTGCTCGAGTCGTATGCGCGGGACGAGAAGCTCACCCCGCTCGGCAGCAAGATGTCACGGGTCTTCCTGCGCGGCGCCCTCGTGGCGCGGTTACTGTCGGAATCTGCCTGGGCTGCCCATCCCGAGCACGCGGACGTCCCGGTCACCCGGCCGATCTTCGTCACCGGCCTGCCCCGTACCGGCACGACGGCACTGCACCGCCTACTCGCCGCGGATCCCGCCCATCAGGGGCTCGAGATGTGGCTGACCGAGATGCCGCAACCGCGACCTCCTCGCGAGACCTGGGCGGAGAATCCCGTCTTCGCCGGGATCGAGGCCGGATTCGCACAGCACCACGTCGAGCATCCCGAATTCATGGGTGTGCACTACATGTCGGCCGCCGAGGTCGAGGAATGCTGGCAGTTGCTGCGCCAGTCGTTCCGCTCGATCTCCTACGAGTGCCTGGCCCACCTGCCCACCTATTCGCAGTGGCTCGCGGAGCAGGACTGGACCGCGGCCTATGCCCGGCACCGGAGGAATCTGCAGCTCATCGGACTGCCGGACGCCGACAAGCGGTGGGTGCTCAAGAATCCCAGTCATCTGTTCGCACTGGACGAACTGCTCACGGTGTATCCGGACGCGCTCGTCGTCGTCACCCATCGAGATCCGCGCACCGTGATCCCGTCGGTGTGCAGCCTCGCGGCGCAGGCCACAGAGGGATGGTCCGACGCGTTCGTCGGTGAGACGATCGGGCGCAGCCAGCTCGACCTCTGGGCACGGGGTTTCGATCATTTCACCGAGGTGCGCCGCCGGCACGATCCCGCCCGTTTCGTCGACGTGGACTACCGGGATTTCGTCGCCGATCCACTCGGCACCGTCGGCGGCCTGTACGACCGGTTCGGTCTGCCGTTCACCGCGGAGGCCGAACGCGCGATGGCCGACCTGCACGAAGAAAGCCGCAGCGGGGCAAGGAAACCCGCGCACCGGTACACGCTCGAGGAGTTCGGGCTGAGTGTGGGCGAGGTCGACGAACGTTTCCGCGACTACGCGTACCGCTGAACCCGGCAGGAAAGGCACCGGAAACCGGTGTGCCCTGGCTACCTGCGCGTTCGTCCGTGGGATGATGGAGGCATGCCCGCACCACTCCCCCTCGACCCCATCGCCGAAGCCCACCGCCAGTGGACCGCCCACGGCTGGGGCGAAGTCGCGGACGGCATGGCCGCGGTCACCTCGGTGATGCGGGCACAGCAGATCATGATGGCGCGGGTCGAGGAGGTGCTCAAGCCCTTCGGCCTGACCTTCGCCCGCTACGAACTGCTCACGCTGCTGCATTTCACCAGGTCGGGAGCATTGCCGATGGCGAAGGCCAGCGCGCGCCTGCAGGTGCACCCCACCAGCGTCACCAATGCCGTCGACCGGCTCGAGAAGGCCGGACTGGTCCGGCGTACCCCGCATCCGAGCGATCGACGGGCCACACTCATCGAACTCACCGACGAGGGACGGGCATTGGCGATCCAAGCGACGGAGAAGCTCAACACGGAGGTCTTCGCCCGGCCCGGCATTCCGGAGGAGCACATCGACACACTGCTGCGCATCATCGCGACGATGCGGCACGACGCCGGCGACTTCGACACCGGCGGTGCGCCTTCCAAGTGGTGAGGCGCGAGAGATTGCCGAGAAACGAGGAGGGCCGCCCCGTTCGGGGCGGCCCTTCGTCGTGTACGGGTGGTGCGGATCAGGCGTGCTTGAACTCCGGCGCGCGCTTCTCGACGAAGGCCGCCATGCCTTCCTTCTGGTCGGCGGTGGCGAACGTCGAATGGAACACGCGGCGCTCGAACTTCACGCCCTCGGCCAGCGTCGTCTCGAAGGACCGGTTGACGGCCTCCTTCGCCATGATCGCAACCGGCAGCGACATCGACGCGATGGTCGTCGCCGTCTCGAGCGCCACGTCGAACAGTTCGGCGGCGGGAACGATGCGCGAGACGAGTCCGGCGCGCTCGGCCTCCTCGGCGTCCATGTTGCGGCCGGTCAGGCACATGTCCATGGCCTTGGCCTTGCCCACGGCGCGGGTGAGACGCTGCGATCCGCCGATGCCCGGGATGACGCCGAGCTTGATCTCGGGCTGACCGAACTTGGCAGTGTCGGACGCGATGATGAAGTCGCACAGCATCGCCAGCTCGCAACCGCCACCGAGCGCGTAGCCCGACACCGCAGCGACGATCGGCTTGCGGACGGACGAGAGCCGATCCCACTGCGAGAACAGGTCTTCCGCGTAGACCTCGGCGAAGGTCTTCGGAGCCATCTCCTTGATGTCGGCGCCGGCGGCGAACGCCTTCTCCGAGCCGGTGAGCAGGATCGCACCGATCTCGTCGTCCGCGTCGAGTTCCTCGACGGCGGCGACGACCTCACGCATCAACTGGCTGTTGAGGGCGTTGAGCGCCTTCGGCCGGTTGAGGGTGACGATGCCGACGCGGCCTTTGCGGTCGAGCAGGATGGTCTCGAAATCGGTCACTGGCTGTCCTTCACGGTCGAGCGGTCTCGGATGTCGGTGATGATGGCGGAGAAGTCGAGTCCTCCACCACCCTCGGTGTTGAAACGATGGTAGAGCTCGGCTGCACGCAGTCCGAGTTCGGCCTCGACACCGTTGGCGCGCACCGCGTTCGCGGCCAGTCCGAGATCCTTGTCCATGAGCGCGGCCGCGAAGCCCGGCGTGTAGTCGTTGTTCGCGGGGGTGGTCGGGACGGGGCCCGGCACCGGGCAGTTGCTCGTCAGCGCCCAGCACTGACCGGACGCGTTGGACGCGACGTCGAACAGTGCCTGGTTGTCGAGGCCCAGCTTCTCACCGAGGACGAACGCCTCGCTGATGGCGATCATCGAGATGCCCAGGATCATGTTGTTGCAGATCTTCGCGGCCTGGCCGTTGCCCGACCCGCCGCAGTGGACGATCTTGCGTCCCATGGCCTCGAGCAGCGGCTTCACGGTGGCGAAGTCGTCCTCGCCGCCGCCGACCATGAACGCGAGGGTGCCTGCGGCGGCACCGGCGACACCGCCGGAGACCGGGGCGTCGACGGCACGGTGACCGGCCTTGCGTGCCTTCTCCGCCGCCGCGCGGGCATCGGCGACGTCGATGGTCGAGCTGTCGACGAACAACGTGTTCGCCTCGGCCGCAGGCAGGATCTCGTCGTACAGGTCGAGGACGAGCTTGCCGTTGGGCAGCATGGTGATCACGACCTGGGCGCCGCGCACCGCATCGGTCGCGGTCTCGGCGACGGTGATGCCGTTCTTCGTGGCCTCTTCCTGCGCAGCGGGAACCGGGTCGTAACCGTTGACTGTGTACCCGGCGCGGACGAGGTTCGCGGCCATCGGCCCACCCATGTGTCCGAGGCCGAGGAAGGCGACGGTGGGAAGTTCACTCATCGGTCGTTCTCCTTGGGAGCGGCGAGCCCGAGTTCGAGATCGCCGAGCGGCTGGAAGTAGGCGTCGACGTCGGCCTCGGTGACATCGGCGAGGGTCGCCGGCGACCACTGCGGGTTGCGGTCCTTGTCGACGACCTGTGCGCGGATGCCCTCGACGAGGTCGTGCGACTTCAGCGAGGCGGTCGAGACCCGGAACTCCTCGTTCAGCACCTCTTCGAGGCTGCCGAGCTGCCGGGCGTGACGCAGCGAGCGGAGGGTCACCTTCAGCGCGACAGGCGATTTCGCGAGCACCTGGCCGGCGGTCTCCCGTGCCTCCGGAACATCGGAAGCCCGAAGGCGTTCGACGATCTCCTCGACGGTGTCGGCGGAGTACGCCGCGTCGATCCATTCGCGCTGCCCGAGCAGCGCCGATTCCGGTGCGGGCTGCGAGTATTCGGCGAGCGCGTCCTCGAGCGGGCCGGATTCGAGTGCGGCGACGAACTTGTCGAGCGAATCGGACGGCAGGTAGTGGTCGGCGAAGCCCATGGTGACGGCGTCGCCGGCCTTCATCCGTCCGGTGGTCAGCGCGATGTGCGTGCCGATCTCGCCGGGGGTGCGCGAGAGCAGGTAGGTGCCGCCGACGTCGGGAACGAATCCGATTCCGGTCTCGGGCATCGCGATGCTCGAGCGTTCGGTGACGATCCGGACGTTGCCGTGCGCCGAGATCCCGACGCCGCCGCCCATGACGATGCCGTCCATGATCGCGATGTACGGCTTCGGGTAACGACCGATGGCGGCGTTGAGGATGTACTCGTCGCGCCAGAAGTCCTGCGATCCCGTGCCGCCGTCCTTGGCGTCGTGGTAGATCGAGACGACGTCGCCGCCGGCGCACAGGCCGCGCTCACCGGCACCGCGCACCAGCACGGCACGCACCGAATCGTCGTTCTCCCACGCGCTCAGGGCCTTCGACATCTCGAGGACCATGGCGTGGTTGAGGGCGTTGATGGCCTTGGGCCGGTTGAGCGTGATACGGCCGATGCCGTCCTTCACGTCGATGAGGATCTCGGGTTCCTGCCCGGTCATGCCACTCCGTTCTGCGCTGCGGCCACCACGCTCCGCGCGACGACCACCCGCATGATCTCGTTGGTTCCTTCCAGGATCTGATGCACGCGCAGGTCGCGGACGATCTTCTCGATCCCGTACTCGGCAAGGTAACCGTATCCGCCGTGCAACTGCAGCGCCTCGTTCGCGACCTCGAAACCGGTGTCGGTGGCGAAGCGCTTGGCCATCGCGCACAGCTCCACGACGTCGTCGGCGCCACGGTCGAGAGCGTCGGCGGCACGCCACAGCATCGTGCGTGCGGCCTCGAGTTCGATCCGCATGTCGGCGAGGCGGAACTGCAGCGCCTGCGAGTCGAGCAGCCGCTCGCCGAATGCCTTGCGCTCGGCGAGGTAGGCGACCGCCCGGTCGAGGGCGGTCTGGCCGCCGCCCACCGAGCACGCGGCGATGTTGATGCGGCCGCCGTTGAGGCCGTGCATGGCGATCCGGAAGCCGCCGCCCTCGGTGCCGAGGAGGTTCTCGGCGGGCACGCGGGCGCCGTCGAGGATGACCTGGCGGGTGGGCTGCGCGTTCCAGCCCATCTTCTTCTCGTTGGCGCCGAAGGACAGCCCGGCGGTGTCCTTCGGGACGATGAACGCCGAAATACCGCGGGCGCCGGTATCGCCGGTGCGGGCCATGACCACGTAGACGTCGGACGTGCCGGCCCCGGAGATGAACTGCTTGACTCCGGTGAGCACGTACTCGTCGCCGTCACGAACGGCCTTGGTGCTCAGGGCCGCCGCATCGGATCCGGCGCCCGGCTCGGTGAGGCAGTAGCTCGCGAGGTTCTCCATCGTGCAGAGCTTCGGGATCCACTGCTTGCGCTGGTCGTCGTTGCCGAACTTGTCGATCATCCACGTGACCATGTTGTGGATGGAGATGTAGGCGGCGATGGACGGGCAACCCTTCGCGAGCTCCTCGAAGATGCGGACGGAGTCGAGGCGTCGCAGCCCCGATCCGCCCACGTCCTCGCGGACGTAGATCCCGCCCATGCCCAGTTCGGCGGCCTTGCGCAGCACGTCCACGGGGAAGTGCTTGCTCTGGTCCCATTCGACCGCGTTCGGGGCCAGATATTCGGTGGCGAAGTCCCGGGCGGTGTCGCGGATCGCCCGGTCGTCGTCGGTGAGAACGAACATCGATGGACCGCCTAGTTCATCGTCGGGATGACGAAGTGGTCGGTGTCGGCCACGTGCGCACCCTCGATGTCGCCTTCCTTGACACCGGACGGCCAGCGCTGCGTGACCGTCTTGGTCTTGGTGTAGAAGCGGAAGGCGTCGGGGCCGTGCTGGTTGAGGTCGCCGAAGCCGGAGGCCTTCCAGCCGCCGAAGGTGTAGTACGCGATCGGGACGGGGATCGGGACGTTGATGCCGACCATGCCGACCTCGACGCGGGCCGCGAAGTCGCGGGCGGTGTCGCCGTCGCGGGTGAAGATCGCGACGCCGTTGCCGTACTCGTGCTCGGTGGGCAGGCGCAGGGCGTCCTCGTAGTCGCGCGCACGCACCACGGTGAGCACGGGACCGAAGATCTCCTCCTTGTAGATGGACATCTCGGGGGTGACCTTGTCGAACAGGGTGGCGCCCGAGAAGAAGCCGTTCTCGTGGCCCTCGAGGACGAAGTCGCGGCCGTCGACGACCAGCTCGGCGCCTTCTTCGACGCCCTGGGCGATGTAGCCGTGCACGCGGTCGCGGGCGGCGGCGGTCACGAGCGGACCGAAGTCGGCCTTCTCGTCGAAGCTGGTGCCGATACGCAGGTCGGCGATGCGCTCGGTGAGCTTGGCGACGAGACGATCCGCGGTCTCCTCGCCCACGGGGACGGCGACGGACAGCGCCATGCAGCGCTCACCGGCCGAGCCGTAGGCGGCGCCGACGAGTGCGTCCGCGACCTGGTCGAGGTCGGCGTCGGGCATGACGATCGCGTGGTTCTTCGCACCACCGAAGCACTGTGCGCGCTTGCCGTTCTTCGCGGCCGTCTCGTAGATGTACTGCGCGATGGGGGTCGAGCCGACGAAGCCGATCGCCTTGATGCGCGGGTCGTCGAGCAGGTAGTCGACGGCGCTCTTGTCGCCGTTGACGACGTTGAACACACCGGCGGGCAGGCCGGCCTCGAGGAACAGCTCGGCCAGACGGAGCGGCACCGAGGGGTCGCGCTCGGAAGGCTTGAGCACGAACGCGTTTCCGGCGGCGAGCGCCGGGCCGGCCTTCCACAGCGGGATCATGGCCGGGAAGTTGAACGGGGTGATCCCGGCGACGACGCCGAGGGGCTGACGCATCGAGTACACGTCGATTCCGCCGCCTGCGGACTCGGTGTACTCACCCTTGAGGAGGTGCGGGGCGCCGATCGCGACCTCGATCACCTCGAGGCCGCGCTGGATGTCGCCCTTCGCGTCGGGGACGGTCTTGCCGTGCTCGCTCGACAGCAGGTGGGCGAGCTCGTCCATGTTCTCCTGCACGAGGTACACGAACTTCATGAGGACGCGCACGCGCTTCTGCGGATTCCAGGACGCCCACACCTTCTGCGCCTCGGCGGCGTTGGCGATGACGGCGTCGACCTCGGAGTCGGCCGCGAGCGGCACGCGGGCCTGGACCTCTCCGGTGTTGGGGGCGAAGACGTCGGCGAAGCGGCCGGAGGTGCCGGCGACGTGCTGCCCGCCGACGAAGTGGGTCAATTCTCGAACGCTCATGTCCGATCCCGTCCTTTACTGGTGTGCGATGACGTGGGGTGTGCGATTTCGGCACGAACGGGCCCAGGCCCGAAGTCTTCGCTCATCCTATAGTTGGAAGTCCACGTATGTCTACCGTCACACCGGACCGGATCGGCCGGCACCCTCACGCACGGTCGATGCGCGAGGGGCCGATATCAGCCCTCGGCGATCTGCTGCACCTTCGCGTACGCCAGGTGCAGGAAGTCGGCTCCGGTCAGCGCCGCGAACGAACCCGCCACCAGACGCGTGAGATTCGGAGCGTAGACGCGGCCGAAGACCATCGCCGTCACCGTCCACAGGTCGAGGCAGAAGGGGCAGGCCAGCAGTTCCCCGACGGCGTGACGGACCCGCGACGACTTGCGGGGCTGCTCCATCACCTCGGCCGGACCACCGGGGCCGTCGAACTTCGTGAACGGTGCGCGGACGGGACTGGTCACCGCCGCCTTGCTCACGATCCGGGAGACCTTGTGGCTCGCGAGCGCGGTCACCACGAGATCGCCGGCATCGGGCTTCGGCATCGGCCGCCCGCGCTTTGCCGCGACGGCGCCGAGCGTGCCGACAGTGGTGAGGTACACGGACATGAGCACCGCATATCCACCGAGGGGTCGATCCTCCCCGTTCCGATAGGTGTCGGCCTCCTGCTGGACCGCATCGACCGCACGTTCGGCGTTCTCCCGCGCTGTCGACGATGCTTCCGGAGTCCGCATGAATCCTCCACTCGTGGCATGTGCTGTCGGTGGCGCGACCGGAGCCGTCACCTTCACGGGCGGCATACCCCGGGGACGGACGACACAACCACCGGCGACCGATCGAGGTCAACGCATGCGGCGGTAGAGATCCTCGAGGTCGATGATCCCCCGGATCACCACGGCTTCGTCGGTTCCGCCGGCCCGCAACGCGCGGCGCAGCAGCATCGGATCGAGGTCTTCGAGCGCGGGACGGAACCGCTCCGTGGGCAGCTCGGACAACTCGGTGTCGTCGCCGTAGAAGTCCCGCGCCGCGGCCACCTCTTCGTCGGCGCCCGCATCGTCGACGCCGCCGATCAGCGTCGCGAGGTCCACCCCGCGCAGGGTCAGGACCGCGAACGGTTGGTCGTCGACGTGTTCTGCGAGCAGGTAGGCGACGGCCGCGGCGTGCTTGCAGGGCCACCCGTCGTCGGGGCAGGTGCAGTCGAAGTCGAGTTCACCCGCGCGTCGCGGGAGGAGGGCCGATCCGAGTTCCTCGGGAAGGATGCCCGCCGCAAGTCGCGCCAGCATGCCCGGCGACGAGCGGACGAGCGAGACGAGCTCTCCCACCGCCTCCTCGTCGAGCGTGCGCACCCGCACCGCCGAGGTGAACGGGGTGAGTTGACTGCCCTGCACGTCGCCGACGGCCGCTCCGGGTTCGAGCCGCATGGAGATCACCTGGCCGGCGCGTGCATACGCACGGCCCCGCGTCAGTCGCCCCTTCTCGGCGACCTCCTCCATCGCCGAGATCAGTTCCTTCGACCACCAGCTGCGGCCGATCGAGCCCCGCTTGGTGCGCGCCTCGATGCCGCCGTCGATCCGGCGGGCCGTGCCGTAGCGGCGTACGTTGCCCCGTGCCATCTAGTCCCCCACCGCGTCGTCGCCGAGGGTGAGCAGGGAGTGCAGCTGATCGGTGGACAGCTCGGTGATCCAGTTCTCCCCTGCCCCGACCACAATCTCGGCCAGTTCCTGCTTGCCGGTGAGCATCTCGTCGATACGCTCCTCCACCGTTCCCACACAGACGAGCTTGCGGACCTGGACGTCGCGACGCTGCCCGATCCGGAACGCACGGTCGGTGGCCTGGTTCTCCACCGCCGGATTCCACCACCGGTCGAGATGCACGACGTGGTTGGCGGCGGTGAGGTTCAGTCCGGTGCCGCCCGCCTTGAGCGAGAGCACCATGATCGGCGGTCCGCCCTCGCTCTGGAAGCCGTCGACCATCGCGTCGCGCCGGCCCTTGGACACTCCCCCGTGCAGGAAGGGCACCGTCGTGGCGAACCGCTCCTCGAGATAGGGCACGACGAGCTCACCGAACTCGCGGAACTGCGTGAACAGCAACACCTTCTCGCCGTCGGCCAGCACCGACTCGACAATGTCCTCGACCAGGCCGAGTTTGCCCGAGCGGTGCCGTCCGCGACGCAGGACGGGCGAGCCGTCGCCCAGATAGTGCGCGGGGTGGTTGCACACCTGCTTGAGCCGGGTCAGCGCCGCGAGCACCGCGCCCTTGCGGGCCATGCCCTCCTTGTCCCGGATCCGGCGCATCATGTCGTCCACGACGGCCCGATACAGGGCGGCCTGCTCGTCCGTGAGGTTGGCGCGCACGGTCTGCTCGAACTTCTCGGGCAGATCGGAGATCACGTCGGGGTCGGTCTTGACGCGGCGCATCACGAACGGCGCGGACAACGCCCGCAACCGCGCCGCAGCGACGGCGTCGTGGTCGCGCTCGATCGGCACCGCGAAGCGGGCCCGGAAGGACGCCGCGGTGCCGAGCAGGGACGGATTCGCGAAGTCCAGGATCGCGCGCAGTTCCTCGAGCCGGTTCTCCACCGGTGTGCCGGTGAGCGCGATCCGGTGCGCCGCGGGCACGGCGCGCGTGGCGCGGGACTGCGCGGTCGCGGTGTTCTTCACGTGCTGGGCCTCGTCGAGGACCACGCGTTGCCAGGTCAGCGTCGCGAGCTGCGCGACGTCGCGGGCGGCGATGGCGTACGTCGTCACCACGAGATCGTGGTCGGCGGCAGCGGCGGCGAGCGCCGGTCCGCTCAGCCGCTGGGCGCCGTGGTGGACGTGCACCCGCAGGTCGGGCACGAACCGTTCGGCCTCACGCTGCCAGTTGCCCACCACCGACATCGGGCAGACCAGCAGGGTCGGGGCGTTCCGCAGGCCCGACTCTCGTTCATGGGCGAGCAGCGCGAGCACCTGGATGGTCTTGCCCAGGCCCATGTCGTCGGCGAGCACGGCGCCGAGACCGAGCCGGCTCATGAACGCGAGCCAGTCGAGGCCGCGCTGCTGGTAGGGACGCAGTTCGGCGTTCAATCCCGCCGGCACGGGGACAGGCTCGGGGTGCGCCTGCCCGTCGAGCAGCATCTCGACCCAGCCGGAGGCGGAGATCTCGGTGACCTCCGCGGGCGGAGCATCGTCGCCGGTGAACTGGGCGAACAACGACCCGAGGGTCGCATCCTCGGCGGAATGCGCGGTGACGTACCGGGCCGCGCGGGCCAGCGCCTCGGCATCTGCCCGCACCCATTTGCCGCGCAGTTTGACCAGGTCGCTGTTGGCCGCGACGAGCTCTTCCATCTCCGACGGGGTGAGCAGCATGTCGCCGACGGCGAGCTGCCATTCGTACGAGACGATCGCGTTCATCCCGACGACGCTGTCGTCGGCGCTCACGGGGGCGACGGGTGACTCGACCTGCAGACGCAGGGACGGATCGACCCGGGTCCAAGCGCGCGGTAGCAGCACCGCGATGCCTGCGGCGTCGAGCTCCCGGGCGCCGTGCTCGACGAGATCGACGACGACCGGGGTGGGCAGCAGAAGGTCGAGACTGTCGGGATCGCGGGGCACGTCCTGCAGGCGGGGATAGGCCTGGAGCGCGGTCCCGAGCTTGCGCACGCCGATCTGGAGCAGGTGCGGGTCGGTGTCCTCGACGGGCAGCGGCGTCGGGGACTGTCCCTCCGGACGCAGGCACACCTCGAGCCGCCAGATGGAGTCGGCTCCGACCCCGTCGTCGACGTCGTCCGGTTCGACGAGGCGCAGCACGAGGTCGGGTTCGTATCCGGCGAGGCTGGCACGCCATTCCTCGAGCGCATCGGCCATGCGCTGGGTGCCACGGGGATGGGGACTGCCCTCGGCCAGTGCAGCGACGAGGGGGTGCAGCGAGGTCGACGAGCCGTGGAGGGTGCGCACGATGGGGTCGGTCAGTTCGCGGCACAGATCGTCGAGGAGATCGACGGGCCGTCCGAGCTGTCGTTGCGCGGGAGACATCGCGGCCGCGAGTTCGGCGGACCAGGCCCGCGTCTTCTCGCCGCCGAGCAGGCGCCACCGCGCCCACCACTGCTTCTCGACACGCACGAGCTCCGGTGCGACGCGGCCGGCCTGCGCCCACCTCTCGATGCCACGGGCGACGTGCGCGAGGTATCGCAGATCGCCGCCGACACCCCCGGGACGTCGCGGCATGTCCAGCAGAAGCTCGGCTGCGTCCGCCGGTGCGACCGCGACGGCGGGCAGCGTGCTCGGCTCCGTCTCCGTAGGGAAGGTGAGGGTGACGCGATGGCGGAACGGGCGGTCGATCCACCGGCGCAGCGCAGACGGCAGCGCGTCGGGATCGGGCTCTGCGGCGGGGTCCCACCACAGCATCAGGCCGGATCCCGGTGACCACAGCCCGTGCAACATGCCCACTATCGTGCCAGCCGCACCCGACCCCGATGGCAGGCTGGGTCCCATGGCACGCGCATACGGCTTCGTGGAGTACGGCGGTCCGGAGACACAGCAGCTGTTCGACACCCCCGTCCCACCGCCCGGTCCGGGGCAGCTCCTCGTGGCAGTCCGGGCCGCGGGCGTGAACCCCGCCGACTGGAAGGTGCGGTCCGGACGGCGCACAGGCAGCGTCACGGTGCACTTCCCGGCGGTCCTCGGCCGGGAGGTCGCCGGTGTGGTGGAGGCCGCCGGTCCGGACACCGGCTTCCGGCCGGGCGACGCCGTCTTCGGGGCCACCGCGGAGGGCTACGGCGGCTACGCCGAGTACACCCTCGTCGACGCGCGGGCTGCTGCGCTCGTGCCCGAGTCGGTGCCGTTCGAGGTGGCGGCCACCCTTCCGGTCGCGGCCGGAACGGCCTTCGACATCGTCGAGTATCTCGAGATCGTCGATGCGGACACCGTCCTCGTCCTGGGTGCCGGTGGTGGTGTCGGGTCGGCGACGACGCAGCTCGCGCACAACGCCGGGGCCGCCGTCCTCGGTGTGGCGAGTGCGGGGAAACGGGATCTCGTCGAATCGTGCGGCGGTCTGTGGATCGAGTCCGGTGACGGGTTCGACGCGCGGGTCGCGGCCACCGCGGAACGGTGCGGGGCGGTGACCGCGGTCGTCGACCTCGTCGGTGGCGACGTGCTCGAGCGGGCGGTCGCGCTGACGCGGGCACCGGAACGGGTCGTGAGTGTCGCCGATCCGGCACGCGCGGAAGAGCTGGGCGGTTCGGGAATCACGCGGCGACGGACCCGGGAGGTGTTCGAGCAGGTCGTGGCGCTCGTCGAGCGTGGTGTTCTGACGCCGCGCGTCGAGCGGACCTTTCCGCTCACCGAGGCCGGGGCTGCGCTGGAACTCGTCGAGTCCGGGCACGCCGGCGGGAAGATCGTCGTCACCGTGCCCTGAAGATCCTGTCGGCAGGGCATGTCAGGATCGCCGCGTGCGTGGGGGGAACGCGACGTGGTGGGTGGCGGCAGTGGTGGTCGCGGTGGCGGTGTCCTGGTTGTGGGACCGCACCGCGCCGGGGTCCGGGACGGTGCCGGGCAGCCCCACCCGAGCCGAGGTGCATCTCCTGCTCGAGCAGGTGACGGTGGTCGATCAGCGCCGGAAGGTTCCCGGCTATCAGCGGGGCTGCGGCGCGGGCGAGCGATGCGTGTTCGGTCCGGCCTGGTCCGACGACCATCCCGGGGCCGGTGGGCACGACGGTTGCGACACCCGCAACAACGTCCTCGCGCGCGACCTCACCTCCCCCACCTTCCGGGCCGGCACCGACGACTGTGTCGTGACGAGTGGGGTCCTGAACGATCCGTACACCGGTGCGCGCGTGGAGTTCCGGCGTGCCGAGGCGAACGCCGTGCACATCGATCACATCTATCCGCTCGCCGCGGCTTGGGATCTCGGTGCCGCCGCATGGCCCGCCGAACGTCGACTCCGGTTCGCGAACGACATCACCTACAACCTCGTCGCTGTCGACGGGCAGGCCAACCTCGACAAGCGCGACGGCACGCCGGCCCAGTGGCTGCCACCGGCTCCCGGTTACCGCTGCTGGTTCGCCGGCCGGTACCTGACCGTGGCGGTGCGCTACGCGTTGCCGATCACGGTCGACGACCACCGTGCCTTGGTGGGCGCGGCGGAGTCGTGCCCGTGACATCATCGCGACCAGCAGTCTCCCCGCCTGGCAGATGCCGTTGACGGCGGAGATGACGAGGGCGGCGAGGTCGGGATCGGAATCGACCAGTCGCACCGCACGTTCGGGTCCGCAGTACATCGCCGGGGTGAACGCGTTGCGCGCTGCGGGCCGGTCGATGATGCACCAGACGATCGCGCCTTCCCGTTCGAATCTCAGTCCTCCTGCACCCAGATCGTCTCCCTTGCATCGGACAGTATCTTGTTCTTTGTTGTGAGAACAACGTGCTCTCCTGAGAAAATCGCTCTTTCCGAACATGTAGGGTCTACGGTGAGCAAATGCTCGAGCGCATCTCCAAGGACACCCGGCTGTGCATCTCGATGTCCGGCCGTCCCAGCAACATCGGCACCCGGTTCCACAACCATCTCTACGAGGAACTCGGCCTCGACTTCGTCTACAAGGCGTTCGCGCCCGCGAACATCGAGGACGCCGTGGCGGGGATACGCGGCCTGGGCATCCGCGGCGCCGGGGTGTCGATGCCGTTCAAGGAAGCCGTGCTGCCCCTCGTCGACGTGCTGCACGATTCGTCGCGGGCCATCGAGTCCGTCAACACGATCGTCAACGACGACGGCGTCCTGCACGCTTACAACACCGACTACCAGGCGGTGAGCGATCTGCTCGTCGAGCACGGCGTCGACTCCGCCCTGCCCGTCACGGTGGTGGGCAGCGGCGGCATGGCGAAGGCGGTGACAGCGGCGCTGCGCCACAACGGATTCACCGACGGAACGATCGTCGCGCGCAACGGGGACACCGGACGACCGCTCGCACGCAAGTACGGCTACGAATGGCGCGCCGACACGAGCGACGTCGCACCCGGGCTGATCGTCAACGCCACTCCGATCGGGATGGCGGGCAGCGCCGAAGCGGACGACCTGCCACTGCCCCACGACTTCGTGGCCGCAGCGTCGAGGGTCTTCGACGTCGTGGCCGTCCCGCCGGACACCCCACTCGTCCGACTCGCCCGCGAGCACGACATCCCTGTGATCACGGGCGACGAGGTCATCGCGCTGCAGGCGGCACTGCAGTTCGAGCTCTACACGGGAGTGACCCCGACGCGCGAGCAGGTGCGCCGCGCGTCGGAGTACTCCCGTTCCTGAACGGTCGGGACGGAGGAGGACTCGGCCGTCAGACGATATGGCCCTGTTCGAGACCGTCGAGCACCACGGCGGCGGCATCGACCGCGACGGTCATCTCGACGCGGGTGATGTCGTGCGTGGCGGGGGTTCTGCAGATCGAAGTTGTTGACCCACGCGGCCGTTCGCGCCGACTGGAACACGAACGTGGTGGTCACGGTGTCGCCCCCCAGGTCGCCGACGAACCAGCCGGTGAAGAACGGGCCGAGGTCGACGCCGTAGGTCGCCTCGCACTCGCCGGCGATCACCGGTGCGGCCTCGACGAGGTGGGCGACGATCGCTCCGAGCAGGGTCGCCAGGACTGCAGCACCTACCGTGGCAGCTGTCCCATTCACGACCGGTGGTCCCGCCTCCGGAGTGCAGTTCTCGTCGGCGATGTTGCGAATCGTCGACGAGAACTGCCCATCGGCCGGCGGATCGCCGCTCAACTGCCGGTGGCGACCTCCCGCTTCGGATCCGCCGACCACTGCGACCACGAACCCGGATACAGCGCGGCGTCGATGCCCGCGATCTCGAGCGCGGCGATCTCGTGTGCGGCGTTGATTCCCGATCCGCAGTACACGGCGACGTCGGTGCGCTTCACGCCCAGCGTCGAGAAGCGGTGCGCGATCTGATCCGCGGGCAGGAACGACCCGTCCTGACGGAGGTTCTCGGTGGTCGGCGCGCTGACTGCGCCGGGGATGTGGCCCGCCCGGCGATCCACCGGCTCCTCGTCGCCGCGGTACCGCGCGTGGGCGCGCGCATCGAGCAGAACTCCGTGGGTCGCGTAGGTCGCGGCCTCATCGGGACCGATGGTGGGCATGTGGCCGGGGCTCAACGTCACGTTGCCGGGCTTCTTCTCGCCGCCCGGTCCCGCGGCGAGAGGGTGCCCGCCGGCGATCCACGCCTGCAGTCCGCCGTCGAGCAATCGCACCTCGGAGTGCCCCGCCCAGCGCAACAGCCACCACGCGCGGGCCGCGGCGAGATCGCCGCTGTCGTCGTATGCGACGACGAGAGCACCGTCGTCGATCCCCCACCGGCGTGCGGTGGCCTGGAAACGGTCGATGTCGGGCAGCGGATGACGACCGAGCTCGGGTGCGGGCGGATCGGCGAGATCCTCGTCCAGGTCGACGTAGACCGCTCCGCTGATGTGCCCCTCATGGAATCGGCCCCTTCCGTGTCTGTCGCCGAGTGCCCAGCGGACGTCGAGTATCACCGGCGACCGGCCCTGCTCGATCATCTCGGCGAGTTCGACGGTGGAGAGAAGAACGGGGGTATCGGACATGACCCGATCCTGACACGAACGGCACACGCCGTTCCGGCTTTGGGGCGACACGCCGTGCGTGCCGGGACGACCCCGGCGGGCGGACACGCCCTGTGCACGTCCGATTCGGGGGTTTTGCGTCTCGGTTCGGGATTGGCGTGGGGGTTGGTCTGATTTGACGTGCGGAGAGCACTATCGTCGAGACGTGAGCAACCGCCAACCGACGAGCCCAGCCGCCCCGCCTGAGCCGGAGCAGTTCCCGGTGTTGTGGCCCATGCAGACGCGTTGGGCCGACAACGACCATTACGGCCACGTCAACAACGTCACGTACTACTCGTACTTCGACTCGGCGGTCAACGGGTGGCTCATCTCCACCACCGGTGTCGACATCCGCGAACTCGACGCGATCGGGGTCGTGGCCGAGACCTCCTGCCGCTATCTCGCCGAGCTGTCCTTCCCCGACCGCCTGCAGGTCGGACTGGCGGTCGAACGTCTGGGCACACAGTCGATCACCTACTCGCTCGCAATCTTCCGGGAGGCCGACGACACCCTGATCCCGGCGGCGACCGGCCGGTTCGTCCACGTCTACGTCGATCCGCAGACGCGCCGCCCCGTCCCGATCCCCGATCAGATCCGCAAGGCCGCCGCCCAGTTGGTCACCCCGAACGCGGGCCGCTGACGCCCTACGTCGCCTCGTCTCCGCTGCGCCCGGCCGCCCGGTTCAGCAGCGGAGCTGTGCGCTGCGGGACGAGGTCCTGCATTACCAGCGACATGTCCGTGCGCTCGACGCCGCGGATCTTCAGGATCCGGCCCGCGAGCCGATAGAGGTCGTCGGCGTCACGGGCGACCACCTTCACCGACAGGTCGATCTGCCCGGTCAGCCCGTAGACCTCGGTGACCTCGGGGATCTGTGCGAGTTCGTCGACGACCTCGTCGAGACGGTGCTGATCGACCCGGGTCGCCACGTAGGCGGCAAGCGGATAACCCAGGCTGACGGGATCCACCCGCCGGTCGAACGAGGCGAGCACGCCCTCGGCCTCCCATCGGGCAAGGCGCGCCTGGACGGTATTGCGGGACAACCCGAGACGCTGCGCCAGCTCGACTCCCGTGGCCCGTGGTGTGCGCGTGAGTTCGAGCAGCAGACGCGCATCGGTGGCATCCAGACTGGTCATTTTCCGCAGTCTGCCAGCTAGGAGCACCCCGAAACCGTGCTTTCTGCACGGTTGGGAGCGGATCGATTGCGCACGCGCGAATTGCCCGGATGATGTGATGTACGGCACACATCATCCGGTCGGGCCTCACGAGGGCACGCTGGATCCGCACCGACGAGGTGATCCGATGGTTGTACCGACCGTCTATCCGGTCCAGTTGATCCAACCCGACGGGCGACGCGTCCTCGACACCGGGTACGGCCCACTCGTAGCCGACGTCGGCCCCGACGAACTGCGCGGGCTCTACCGCGACATGGTCGTCGCGCGACGCGTCGACGCGGAAGCCACGGCGCTCCAACGGCAGGGTGAGCTCGGCCTCTGGGCGCCGCTCCAGGGCCAGGAGGCCGCGCAGGTCGGCTCCGCCCGGGCACTCGCGCCCGACGACTACGTCTTCACCAGCTACCGCGAGCACGCCGTCGCGTTGTGCCGCGGCGTCGACCCCGCCGACATGACCCGCCTGTGGCGTGGGTGCGGACTGTCCGGATGGGATCCGCAGACGGTCGCCACCACCAACCCAGCCATCGTCGTCGGAGCCCAGGGCCTGCACGCCACCGGTTACGCGATGGGCGCGAAGCTCGACGGAGCCGAGATCGCCACCGTCGTGTACTTCGGCGACGGCGCCACGAGCCAGGGCGACCTCGCGGAGGCCATGGTCTTCTCGGTCAGCTGGGGTGTCGGCGTGGTGTTCATCTGCCAGAACAACCACTGGGCGATCAGTGTGCCCACCCACGTGCAGAGTCCGGTCCCCCTCGCCCGGCGCGCCGCCGGATTCGGGATGCCGGCCGTGCAGGTCGACGGCAACGACGTCCTCGCAGTCCTGGCGGTGACCCGGCGTGCCGTCCGGCATGCCCGCGAGGGTGCCGGTCCGTTCTTCATCGAGGCACTCACCTACCGCATGGGCCCGCACACGACCTCCGACGACCCCACCCGCTACCGCACACCCGCCGATCTCGAGGAGTGGCAGGCACGCGACCCCATCGATCGGTTGCGACGACTGCTCGAACGCGAAGGGCACGCCGACGACGACTTCTTCGACGAGGTCCGGACCACTGCCGACGATGCCGCGATGCGGCTCCGGCGCGGCACGCTCGGGATGCCCGACCCCGAACCCGCCGCCCTGTTCGACCACGTCTACGCCACCGAGCATCCGCTCGTCGAACAGGAACGCGCGGACTACGCCGAGTATCTGGCGAGTTTCGGCCCCACGGAGGAGGCGCGACGATGACCACCACGACGATGACCCTCGGCGGTGCCCTCAACGCCGGACTCCGCCGCGCACTCGAACGCGACCCCAAGGTCGTCATCATGGGTGAAGACGTCGGCACCCTCGGCGGCGTCTTCCGCATCACCGACACCCTGCAGAAGGATTTCGGTGAAGGTCGTGTGATCGACACTCCCCTCGCCGAATCCGGGATCGTGGGAACGGCGTTCGGGATGGCGCTGCGCGGCTACCGACCCGTGTGCGAGATCCAGTTCGACGGCTTCGTCTATCCGGCCTTCGACCAGATCGTCTCGCAGGTCGCGAAGATCCACTACCGCACGGCCGGTGCCGTGGTGGCCCCGCTCACCGTCCGGATCCCCTACGGTGGCGGCATCGGTGCGGTCGAACATCATTCGGAATCACCGGAGGTGTACTTCACCCACACCGCGGGTCTGCGGGTCGTGAGCCCGAGTACCCCATCTGATGCGTACTCGATGATCCAGCAGGCCGTCGCGCTCGACGACCCGGTGATCTTCCTCGAACCGAAGCACTGCTACTGGGAACGCGGTGAGATCGACACGGAGACCGCACCCGACCTGCCGCTCACGTCCGCGCGGGTCGTCCGGTCCGGTTCGGACGCGACGATCGTGACCTTCGGTGCGCTGGTCGCTACCGCGCTACGCGCAGCCGACATCGCCGAAGCGGAAGGACATTCGCTCGAGGTCGTCGATCTGAGGTCGCTGTCCCCCATCGACTTCGACACGATCGAGGCGTCGGTGCGGCGAACCGGCCGGCTCGTCGTCGTGCAGGAGGCGCCGGTCTTCTGCGGCATCGGCGCGGAGATCGCCGCCCGCACGACCGAGCGGTGCTTCTACCAACTCGAGGCACCGGTCCTGCGGGTCGGCGGATTCGACATCCCCTACCCCCCGGCCAAACTCGAATCCCACCACCGCCCCGACCCGGATCGCATCCTCGACGCGGTCGACCGCGCACTCGCGGCGTGAGGCGCACCGATGACGAATCCCGCCCGCGCAGTACAAGAATTCCGTCTCCCCGATCTCGGTGAGGGACTCACCGATGCGGACTGGGTGCACTGGGCCGTCGCGGTCGGCGATCGTGTCGAACTCAACCAGGTCATCGGGGAGGTCGAAACCGCCAAGGCCACGGTGGAACTGCCGTCGCCCTATGGCGGCACGGTCGAGGAACTGCTGGTCGAGCCGGGACAGACGGTGCCGGTCGGGGCACCCCTGCTGCGGATCGCCACCGAGGACGGACCCGCCGAGCCGGCCGGTGACAGCGGCGGCCCGTCCCGACCGTCGGTGCTCGTCGGATACGGACCCGGCGACGCCCCGCAGAGCAGACGTGCGACCCGCCGTGCCTCGGCGGACGCCGGTCGTGCCCGCGACGGTGATCCCCCTCCCGCACGACCCGACGCGAAGCCCGGCGCACGCAAACTCGCGGCTCTCCTCGAGGTCGATCTGGACACGGTGACGGGCACCGGCCGCGGCGGTGTGATCACGCGCGACGACGTGCGGCGCACCGCCGGACACGGCGACGAACCTACCGCAGGCCACGGCGAAGAACCCACCGCCGAACGACCACACTCACCCGCCCCTGAGGCGTCCCCCGAACGGACCACACGGATACCCGTCGGAGGGGTGCGCAAGCGGACCGCCGAGGCAGTCTCCCGCAGCGCCTTCACCGCCCCGCACGCGAGCGTCTTCCTCACGTGCGACGCGACCGCCACCGTCGACCTGGTGTCGACCCTGCGCGCGTCGCCGGCCTTCGAAGGCGTCCGTCCGACGGCGCTGAGCATCGTCTCCCGCGCGCTGTTGCACGCGATCGCCGACGAGCCGTCGCTCAATGCGCATTGGGACGACGACACGGGCGAGATCGTGCTCCACCACGACGCGCATCTCGGGATCGCCACTGCGACCTCGGACGGCCTGAAGGTTCCCGTGGTCCGGGAGGCCCAGCGCCTGTCGTTGCCGCGCCTGGCCCGGTCGATCGCCGAGGTCGCCGACCGCGCGCGGACGGGCCGCTCCACGCCGCCCGAGCTGACGGGTTCGACGGTCTCGGTGACGAACGTCGGGGTGTTCGGGGTGGACGGGGGAACACCGATCCTCAATCCCGGCGAGTCGGCGATCCTCGCCGTCGGCGCGATCTCCGACCGCCCGTGGGTCGTGGACGGTGCTCTCGCGATCCGGAAGGTGGTCACGCTGTCGCTGTCGTTCGACCATCGGCTCGTCGACGGGGAGCAGGCGGGACGGGCACTCGCGACGATCGGCGCGTTCCTCGGCGATCCCGTGCCCATGCTGCTCGCCGACAGGTAGGTGGGTGCGGCCGCCCTGACGCCGACGGCGCCCACGCGGTGATCCGCGTGGGCGCCGTGACGGAGCAGCGACAGGTCCGGAAGGCCTACAGGGCCTTCAGTTCCTCGGTGACCTCCGAGACCATCTTCTTCGCGTCACCGAACAGCATCGACGTGTTGTCGGCGGTGAACAGCGGGTTGTCGATACCGGCGTAACCGGAGCTCATCGAGCGCTTGAGCACGATGACCGACTTCGACTGGTCGACGTTGAGGATCGGCATGCCGTAGATCGGGCTCGTCGAGTCCAGGCGGGCAGCCGGGTTGGTGACGTCGTTCGCGCCGATGACGATGGTGACATCGGTGCGGCCGAACTCGCCGTTGATGTCGTCCATCTCCTTCATCGCGTCGTATTCGACGTCGGCCTCGGCGAGCAGGACGTTCATGTGGCCGGGCATACGACCGGCGACCGGGTGGATCGCGTACTTGACCTCGACACCGCGGTCCTCGAGCAGCGCCGCCATCTCCTTGACGGCGTGCTGCGCCTGGGCGACGGCCAGACCGTAGCCGGGGACGACGATGACCTGGTTGGCGTACGCCATCTGGATGGCGGCGTCCGAGGCCGAGGTGGCCTTGACCGTGCCACCCGACGCCGAGGCCACACCGGCCGCCGCCTCGCCGCCACCGAAGGCGCCGAAGACGATCGCGGGGATCGACCGGTTCATGGCCTTGGCCATGAGGTTGGTCAGGATCGTGCCCGAAGCACCGACGATCATGCCCGCGACGATCATGGCCTGGTTGTTCAGCGCGAGACCGGCAGCTGCTGCCGACAGACCCGTCAGGGCGTTGAGCAGCGAGATGACGACCGGCATGTCGGCGCCACCGATCGGCAGCACGACGAACAGACCCATCAGACCGGCGGCAATGAGCAGCGCCAGGATCCACCACGAGGCCAGCGGGTCACCGTCGGCGCTGATGCCGATGTAGACGGCGATGGCGATCGACGCGAGGACGAGGACGATGTTGGCCAGCTGGAACAGCTTCGCCGACGCGACGAGCTTGCGCTCGAGAGTCTTGTTCAGCAGTTCCTGCAGCTTCGCGAAGGCGACGAGCGAACCCCAGAACGAGATCGAGCCGATGATCGCGGCGAACAGTGAACCGACGATCATGACCACGGTCGGGTCGTCGTCCAACGTCGTGAAGCTGGTGGACTCGAGATATTCGGCCCACGCGATGAGTGCGACGGTGCCACCACCGACGCCGTTGAACAGCGCGACCAGCTGCGGCATTGCCGTCATCTTGGTCTTCAGTGCCGGCGGGACGCCGAGGATGATGCCGACGGCCAGACCGCCGATGATCAGACCCCAGTTCTCCGTGTCACGGATGTCGATGAGCACCGCGACGACCGCGATGAACATACCGACGGCGGCGATGTAGTTGCCGCGGACTGCGGTCTTCGGGCCCGTCAGACCCGACAGACCGTAGATGAACATCGCGAAGGCGATGATGTACAGGACCGAGACGAGGTAGCCCATCAGGCGTCAGCCCCCTTCTTCTGTGCAGCCGGGGAGTCCTTGCGCTGCTTGAACATCCCGAGCATGCGGTCGGTGACGACGAAGCCACCGACGACGTTCAGGGTGCCGAAGACCAGAGCGACGAACAGGATGATCTTGATGCCCCAGTGGGCATCACCGGGGAGATGACCGAGCACGACGAGAGCGCCGAGCACGACGATGCCGTGGATCGCGTTGGTGCCCGACATCAGCGGCGTGTGCAGCGTGTTCGGCACCTTGGAGATGACGGCGAAACCGACGAATCCGGCCAGGACCAGAATCGCGATGTTCGCGAGTAGTTCGTTGTACATCTAGGAGTTCTCCTTCGAACGCGTCACGCAGGCGGCCTCGAGGATCTCGTCGGAGAAGTCCGGGGCCAGGGCACCCGACTCGTCGAGGAGCAGCTCGATCAGCGCGTACACGTTCTTCGAGTAGAGCTCGGAGGCATGCTCCGGCATCGTCGCGGGCAGGTTGAGCGGCGAGCAGATGGTGACGTCGTGCTTGACGACGGTCTGCCCCGGCTCGGTGAGTTCGCAGTTGCCGCCGGTCTCGCCGGCGAGGTCGACGATGACCGAACCCGGCTTCATCCCCTCGACCGCGGCGGCGGTCACCAGGCGCGGCGCCGGGCGGCCCGGCACGAGCGCTGTGGTGATGACGACGTCGAAGCCCTTGATGGCGTCTTCGAGCGCCTGCTGCTGCTGGGCCCGCTCGGCCTCGGTGAGCTCGCGTGCGTAGCCGCCCTCACCCGCGGCGTCGATGCCGAGGTCGAGCCACTGGGCACCGACCGACCGGACCTGGTCGGCGACCTCGGGACGCACGTCGTAACCGGTGGTGCGGCCACCGAGACGCTTCGCCGTGGCCAGCGCCTGCAGACCCGCCACGCCCACCCCGAGCACCAGCACGGTCGCCGGCTTCACGGTGCCGGCGGCGGTGGTGAGCATCGGGAAGAAGCGGGTGGATTCGCTCGCCGCGACCAGCACGGCCTTGTAGCCGGCGACGTTCGCCTGCGACGACAGGGCATCCATGACCTGCGCGCGGGAGATACGCGGAATGGCCTCGACGGCATACGCCTCGACTCCGGCCTGCGTGAGGGCGCCGATCTGGTTGTCTGCGTTGCGCGGGGCGAGGAAGCCGATCAGGCGCTGGCCGGACTTCAGGTGGGCGATCTCGGCGTCGCTCGGCGGAGCGACCTTGACGACGATGTCGGCGGACCAGGCGTCGCCGACGGTCGCGCCGGCTTCCTTGTAGGCCGCATCCGGAATCAGCGCGCCCTGGCCGGCACCGGACTCGACGACGACGTCGAGACCCTTGCCGATCAAGGAGGGCACGATCTTCGGCACGAGCGCGACCCGCCGTTCCCCGTCGTTCGTCTCACGAACCACGCCGACGGTCGGACGGCGGTGCGCTCCGCTCCCCGTGTTCGATCCTTCGGTACTCAATTCTTGACTCCTGCGTCGATGAAAGTGCGCGTCGTGCCGCGATCGGCGGCGAAAGATGCGTTATCGAAGGCCATGTGACGGCCTGTCATGCACTGAAAGGCTTAAGCAGACCTACCGTGCCCTCCCGTGACCTCGCAACCTGGTCAGATCATCTGAATCGAGTCCGAACAGCAAGACGGCGCAAGTTTGTGAGGCAGCTCACCTCACAAATGCCATTTTCCTCCGGTGAGCAAGACCGTGCAGGACGATCGGAATCGGTCCCGGAAACGGCCCGGGAGCGGCCCCCGATGCGAAAGAAGGCGGAGTGCAAACAGATTCGTTCCGTGTGTACCGAACGGCGGTGTGTACCGATTCAGAACACTTCGGAATCGATTCAGATACTCGGTCACCGGACCCGGCCTTTGCGCTCGTCCGGCAGCCCGCGTAGGGGGGCGTCCGTGACACACGAACCTCGGAAGGACCCCGCGAACGACAGCACCGAGGACCTCGGCGGCGACCCGGTCTGCTGGCTCCATCTCCTCTGCCCCGACTGCGGGGCGATGCTCACCTCCGAGGAGGAACCGTGCCCGCGATGCGGCAGGGAGCACTCGATCCCGGATCCCTCCTGACCCGAGCACCTAACCTGGCCCCATGAACGTGCCGGAACCCGTCCTCGACCTCGCCCGCTCGGCCCGCCGCGTCGCCGTCCTCACCGGTGCCGGGATGTCCGCCGAGAGCGGTGTCCCCACCTTCCGCGATGCGCAGACCGGACTGTGGGAGAACTTCGACGCCACTGCCCTCGCCACACCAGCGGCGTGGGCGGACGATCCCGCGACGGTCTGGGCCTGGTATCAGTGGCGGGTCGCGCTCGTCCGGCGTGTACAGCCCAATGCCGGACACCGGGCCCTCACCGACTTGGCACGGGCGGCCCACGTGCAGATCGTGACGCAGAACGTCGACGACCTCCACGAGCGGGCCGGAAGCCCCGAGGTCACCCATCTGCACGGGAGCCTGTTCGCCCCGCGGTGCAGTCGGTGCGAGCGTGCCGTCGACCTCCCCGATCCGCCGGAGGATCCCGTCGCCCGTCTCGATCCGCCGCCGTGCCCCGCATGCGGAGGCGACGGGCGGCCGGGCGTCGTGTGGTTCGGCGAGATGTTGCCGCAGGAACCGTGGGAGACCGCGACCGAGTCCCTGCGCGATGCCGACCTGCTGCTGGTCGTCGGCACCTCGGGTGTCGTCCACCCGGCGGCCGGCCTGCCGTCGCTCGCGCGCAGTCACGGCGTACCGGTGGTGCAGATCGATCCGCGCGAGACCGATCTGAGCGACCAGGTCGACCACGCCTGGCGCACCACGGCCGCCGTGGGTCTTCCCGCCCTCGTCGACGCGCTGAGGATCGGGACCGACACACCGCGTTAAGGTGACCCGGTGAGTTCCTGTGTGTTCTGCGCCATAGCCGACGGCAGCGGTACGGCGACACGGGTGTACGAGGACGACGAGGTCGTGGCCTTCCTCGACATCCGGCCGATCGCGCGCGGGCACACCCTCGTGATCCCGCGCGTGCACGCCGCACGCCTCGAGGACCTCGATCCGGCGTCGGGCGCGGCCGTCTTCCGCGCCGGACAGCGGATCGCCCGGGCGATGACCCGTTCCGAACTCGCCACCGACGGAACCAATCTCGTCCTGAACGACGGACGGGCAGCCTTCCAGACCGTCTTCCACACCCACCTGCACGTCCTGCCCCGCTGGGGCGGCGACCGTGTCCGGATGGGTATCGGTCTGGTCCGCCGTCGACCCCACGACCCCGAGACCACCGCGGCACTCATCCGCGCCGGTCTCGAACGTCTCACCGCCGAGGAGCACCAGTGACATCGCAGCCCGACACCACCCCCGATACCTCCGCTGCCGAGTTCCCGATCGACACGATCCGGCCGCTGCTGCTCGAGCAGTTCGCCGTGCTCGACGATCTGCTCTCGGGACCGACCGAGGACGAGTGGACCACCGCCACCTGCCTACCGGGATGGACGGTCAAGGACATCACTGCGCATCTCATCGGCACCGAGTCGATGCTCGCGGGCATCGAAGCGCCGCGCATCGAACGCGACGTGCGCTCGTTCGACCACGTCCGCAACGACATCGCGGCCTTCAACGAGCTGTGGGTGGAGTCGCTGCGTCCCGTTCCCGGCCCGGACGTGCTCGAGCGCTACCGGGAGATCGTCGCCCTACGCACGGAGCAACTCGGCGCGATGACCCAGGCGGACTTCGGGAAGCAGTCGAACACTCCCGTCGGGCCGGCGCCCTACGGACGCTTCATGCGGATCCGCGTGTTCGACTGCTGGCTCCACGAACTCGACATCTGCGACGCTCTCGGCAGGACGGGCAGCGAGGGCGGCCCGCGTGCCGAACTCGGATCCGCGGAGGTCTTCGGTGCGGTTCCGTTCATTGTGGGCAAGCGCGGCAAGGCCCCCGAGGGAGCACGCATCACGATCGAACTCTCCGGTCCCCTCGCACGCACCGTCCACGTCGAGGTGCACGGACGGGCCACCGAGGTCCCGGCCCTCTCCGAACCGGCCACCACGACGATCGCGATGGACTCGGGACTGTTCGTTCGGCTCGCCGGAGGACGCGTGCGCGCCGAGGACCGAATCGACGAGATCACCCTCGGCGGCGACACCGAGGTCGGGCGCCGCATCGTCGACAACCTCGCGTTCACGATCTGACGTCGTGCGGCTGTTCCTGTCCTCCTACCGGTTCGGCGCCGACCCGGACACCTTCGTCCGTCTGGTGGCGCCGGGCCGGATCGCGGTGATCGCGAACGCCGCCGACGCGTGGCCGGCCTCCGCCCGCGCGGCGGCGGTCACGAGCGAGATGGGCCCGCTGCGGTCGCTCGGCTTCGCTCCGGAGGAGGTGGATCTGCGCGATCACCTCGACGATCCCGACTCGCTGCGGCAGCGACTGTCGGGCTGCACGTCCGTGTGGGTGCGCGGCGGCAACACCTTCGTCCTGCGAGCGCAATTGGCCCGCAGTGGAGGCGACGCCGTGCTCACGGATCTGGTGCGCAGCAACCGTCTCGTGTACGGGGGATACAGCGCCGGGGCCTGTGTCGCGACACCGTCGCTGCGCGGCATCGAGTTCTCCGACGACCCCGACGAGGTCGCCGCGACCTGCGGTGTCCCGGTGGTGTGGGACGGACTCGGCTGGGTCGAGCACGCGATCGTGCCGCACGCCGGTGACTCGATGCTGGCCGACGACGGGATACGGCAGACCCTGCGCTACCTGCGCGAGCACGGCGTCGAGCACGTGGCGTTGACCGACGACGACGCGATCGTCGTCGACACTCCTCCAGAGCACGCCCCGAGTACGGTGACATCATGACGCAGAACATCGACGGCACCGAACCCCGGATCGAGCACGACGCCGACAAGGCCCGCTTCGCGCTCTATCTCGGCGACGACCTCGCGGCCTACGCCGACTACACGCAGCACGGCGACCTGCGGGACTTCGACCACACCGTCACCGACCCGCAGTTCCGCGGCAAGGGTCTCGCCGGGATCGTGGTGAAGCACGCCCTCGACGAGACCAAGAAGCAGGGACTGAAGATCGGTACGTCCTGCTCGTACGTCGAGAAGTTCGTCTCCGAACATCCCGAATACCGCAACTGATCCGTCACACCTGCACGTCGCGGCGGCGGAAACCCACGATCGCCGCTGCGACGAGCAGCACCGCCGCGACCGCCTGGATGATCAGCGGCATCGCCGTCGCGTTCTCTGCGGGCACCAGCGGGATGTGCGAGAACGGCGACAGTGCGACGAGTTCGTCGGGTAGGTCGAGCATCTCGCCGAGCCACGCGACGAACACCGTCCACACGACCAGCACCCACACCAGCCCGGTCGCGCGCGGCACGCAGCCCAGCAGCGCGAACGCCACGGCGACGACGAGGATCGCCGCCGGCGCGTAGGCCAGGGACGCCGCGATCATCCGCAGCACCCACGCCCAGTCGCCCACCGCGAATGCGACCCCCAGTCCGGTCGCGGCGCCGGAGACGAGCAGCGCCACGACCGTCTGGACGACGATCACACCGAGTGCCGCGGACAGCCACGCGCTGCGCCCGGTTCCGGTGATGATCACGAGACCGGACCGTCCGCCGTCCTCCTCGCTGCGCATTCGCACCACCGCGGACACACCGAAGGCGGTGGCGCCGAGGGCGAGGAACATCAGCATCATCCCGGCGAAGGAGGCGGTGAGGGCGTCGGGATCCACGCCGACCATGTCCAGCACCTGAGGCATCTCGTCGATGAGATCCTCCACGGAACTGGCGAGGGCGCCCATCGCGACACCGAACAGCACCAGTCCCGTCAGCCATCCCACGAACGCTCCGCGCAGCAGGCGCCGGATCAACCCCACCGAACCGAGCAACGCGGAATCGGCCTCGGCGGGGCCTGGTTTCGGCGCCCGTAGACCGGCTCCGAGGTCGCGGCGCCGCGACAGCGCAACGGCGACGGTGAGCAGCACGACCGTCGTGGCGACGGACAACAGCAGCGGCCACCACCGCTCGTCGACGTAGAGCCGGGTCTGCTGGGCCCAGGCGATCGGCGAGAGCCACGACAGCCACGACCCGGTGGCCTCGATGATGTCGCCGGCTCCGCGGACGAAGAAGGCCGCGGCGAGCACTGCGAGCGCGGTGCCCGTGGCCGAGCGGGAGTGCTCGCCGAACTGGGCGGTCACCGCGGCGACTGCGCCGAAGAGCACCCCGGTGACGGCGGAGGCCACACCGAAGGCGATCGAGCCGACGACATCGAGCCCGCCGGCGATGAGCGCGACGGTGATGCCGGTACCCACCACGAGATTCGCGACCGAGACCAACAGCAGGGCGGCCGCCGGCGGGGCGTAGGCCCCGACGGGCAGAGCCCGCAGGAGTTCGAGCCGGCCGGATTCCTCCTGCGCTCGGGTATGCCTGACGACGAGCAGGATGCTCATGATCGCCGTCGCGACGAAGACGGTCAGACTCAGCTCGTTCGCAGTCATCGCCCCGAGCGTGTAGTTGTCGATCCCGTAGGCCGGTCCCGTCATGAGCACGGCTGCCGGATTCTCCAGCAGGGCCGCGCGGGCCTGCCGGGAGGCCTCGTCGGGATAGACCGCGGCCAGGCTGAGGACGGTCGACCACACCGTGAGGGCGAGCGCGAGGGTCCAGACGGTGATCCGCACGCGGTCCAACCGCAGGTAGAACCGCAGCAGTGTGCCGAGCCCGGTGAACGGTGCCGCGGACGTCGCGGAGGTACCGCTCGGGGTCGGCACTGCTGTCGGTGTCGTCGTGGTCATCATGAGGACACCTCCTCCACGGCACCAGCACCGGCACCGTTCCCGTCACCGGTGTCGAAGGTGTCGCCGTAGTGCCGCATGAACAGCTCTTCGAGTGACGGGGGTGTGATGGTGAGGTTCTCGACGCCGAGTCCGGCGAGTTCCTGCAGGACCGGTGCGAGGGCGGTGTTGTCGACGTCGAACGCGAGCCTGCCGTCGTCGGTGGAGAGGTCGTGGACTCCGGAGAGCCCGGCCAGTCGCTCGGCAGGGGCGGTGGTCGTGGCCCGCACGGACGAGCGGGTCAGGTGCCGCAGTTGTGCGAGGGTGCCGGTCTCGACGTCGCGTCCGGCCCGGATGATCGTCACCGTGTCGCAGAGCTTCTCGACCTCGGCGAGGATGTGGCTGGACAGCAGCACGGTCGCGCCGCGGTCGCGGAGCCTTCGCACCTCGTCGGTGAAGACCGCCTCCATGAGCGGGTCGAGACCCGAAGTGGGTTCGTCGAGCAGGTAGAGCTCGGCGTCCGATGCGAGGGCGGCGACGAGTGCGACCTTCTGCCGGTTGCCTTTCGAGTAGGTGCGGGCCTTCTTCGTCGGGTCGAGTTCGAACCGTTCGAGGAGTTCGGCGCGACGACGCGTGCGCGCCTCTCCCCCGCGGATGCGGGTGAGGACGTCGATGATCTCGCCCCCGGTGAGGGTGGGCCACAGATTCGTGTCGCCGGGCACGTACGCGAGTCGGCGGTGGATCGCGACGGCGTCGGTCCACGGGTCGAATCCGAGGACACGGGCGGTGCCGGAATCGGCACGCAGCATTCCGAGCAGCACGCGGATCGCCGTGGACTTGCCGGCGCCGTTCGGTCCGAGGAATCCCGCGACGGTGCCGCGTTCGACGGTCATCGAGAACCCGTCGAGAGCTCTGGTGGTTCCGAATGTCTTGACGATGTCGCGGATTTCGATGAGAGGGGTGTCCATCTTTCCTCCGTCAGGAGTCGGGGGGTGCCTCACGCGCTGCCAGACAGGCGTCGAGAAGGGTCGAGTCCGTCAGCAACGGCTCGGTGTAGAGCTCGAGCATCGGCAGCGCGAGGCGTTCGGTGTAGGCGCGTAGCCTGGCAGGAAAGGTTTCGAGGTCGAGGTATTCGTCGGGACCGGGAAGGTCCATGAGCACGGCGCCGACGCTGAACGAGATGAGGGCACGTGCTCGTTCGGAGGGGAACCGGCTGGGCCGCACGGTTCCGGCGGCCACAGCCTCCTCGAGATAGGCCTCGGTGTCGGCGACGAGCCGGTCGAGGAAGTCGGCGGCGGGGGCGCCGCCGGTCCGGAGGGTGCGGAAGAGGTAGGCGACCGTGGTCGCGTAGTTCTCGATGTGTTCCATCTGGTCGTTCAGCGCGGCCGGTCCGACCTTCGGGTCGAGGACGGCACTCTTCGCCTGCCGGATCCCGTCGAGCACGTACCGGTCGCAGTGTTCCTTCAATCCGGCGCGGGATCCGAAATGGTGCACGATCAGCGAGGCGCTGACGCCGCACTCGGCGGCGATGGTCCGCAGCGGCACGCCGACCCCGTACGCGGCGATGCAGCGGATGGCAGCGTCGCGGATCCGTGCACGGGTGGTGAGGTCGTCACCGGCGGCGGTTGAATGCACGTTTCAAGGATTGCACACGTGTTCAACCCGATCAACGCACCGTATGTGTCATCTCACGGCATGTGCCATCGGAGCACGTGCCGCACCGGTGCGCGGGCGCGCTCAGGTGAAGGCCATGACCTCGGTACCCCAGACCCGGCGCATCTCGCCGTCCGGATCCGACTCGACCCTGTCCGTGGAGTCGATGAGCAGGGTCGAGCGTTCCTCCGCCTCGTACTGCGGCCAGTGCTTCGAACCGTCCAGTGCCGCCGGCACACCGTGGTGCGCGAACGCGAACCAGCGCCGCTGCACACGACCGGAGACCTCACCGGCGGCCTTGCGGCCGCCGAGCCAGAAGGACGGATCCCGGCCGAGAGTGCCGAAATTTCCGAAGACATATGGCAATTCGGTCGCGTGCCCGGCTCCGATCCGGGCGGCCTTGAGCATCGGGGTGGCGTGGTCGAAGCGGTACACCCAGGTCGGCGAATGCGCGCTGTGCGCTTCGGCGACCCACAGCACCGGCATGCGGAAACCGGCGTCGCGCGAGAGCGCCATCGCCCCGATGGGTTTGGGCAGGTCGGGATACGCCGCGACGATCTCGGCGAGTCGCTCGGCAGGCAGATCCGTCCGGTCGTCGGCCAACGCCGCCAACATGGCCTGCACCGCCGTGTCGTCGACGGGCATCAGCGGGGACTTCATGAAGCGGAAGATGGACGGCTCGTCCTTGTTCGAGCCGATGATCAGCGGGATCCGGTGCGACAGCCCCTTCTGGAAGGCCGCGACCGGATATTTCGGCACCAGGCCGCGGTCGACGACCGGTGTCATGGCGAGCGTCCCCGGCACCTTCGTCGGAGTCTCGGCGACGAGCACCTCCGACGCCTCGACCAGCGTGTCGGTCGACATCGTGAGTAGTTCGGCGGCCCGGGACGGCGACAGGTCGAGGATCTCGAGGAAGCGCTGTGCAACGGTCGCGGCACGGTCGCTGCCGTACACCGAGGTGGCGGGCGGCGACTGGGCGATCGCACGATGGAAGAGGCCCTTGGCCCTCGGGACCGTCATGAGCGTGGTGATCGACCCCGCACCCGACGATTCGCCGAAGAGCGTCACGCAGTCCGGATCGCCACCGAAGTCGGCGATGCAGTCGCGCACCCATTCGAGGGCGGCGATCTGGTCCCGGAGGCCGACGTTGGATTCGAAGGTGGTCCCGGGCGTGGAGAAGGACGACAGGTCGAGGAAGCCGAGCGCGCCGAGCCGGTAGTTGATCGTGACGATCACGACATCGCCGCTCTCGCACAGGTTTCGGCCGTCGTAGATCTTCTGACCGGAGTAACCGAGCACGTAGGCGCCACCGTGGATCCAGACCATGACGGGGCGTCGGCGTCCGTCGGGCGACGGCGCCCAGATGTTGAGCGAGAGACAGTCCTCGCTCAACGTCATCTCGGGGTCGATCCCGATCGGGCTCTGTCGGCTCTGCGGAGCTATCGGTCCGAACCGTGCACCGTCGAGGACGCCGTCCCACGGTTCGGGCGGTAGCGGCGCCCGAAACCGCCGGGAACCGGTCGGGGCCGCGTACGGGATGCCCTTCCAGACGTAGACCTCGCCGTCGCGATACCCCCGGACTTCGCCGTACTTGCAGGCGACGGTGAGCGTGTCGTCGTCCATGTGACCTCCCACCCGAACCGGTACTGTCGTGCAGCACCGATCACTTCGTTCGTCGACCTACCGATTCAATGATGGTGGATACCGGGCGGTTCGTCAGCCGGCCGCGGAAAGAGGCGCGGGGGCCACGCAGTCGACGAGGTCGATCACGAGTGCGTCGAGCACGTTGCGCAGGTCGCCGCGCGCCGAGTCGGCCAGCGCCGGGAAGACGGTGGCGAGCGCGATGGGCACGAGCGAGGCCTGTCCCAGCAGGATCCCCATGGCCGCATCGAGCTTGACGACCTCATCGTGCAAGCGGGCGTAGGTGGTGGTGTCCATGCCGTGCGCCACGGCGATCCGGTCGGGCTCGCATGCCGCGGCGTCCGCCACCATCCGGGGCAGGTCCGCCGCGGTGATCTCGTCGGCACTCATGCTTGCAACGTCGAATTTACGCAACATCTCGCCTTCGTTCGTCCCCCAGGAGCGACGCCGGGCCGCGCGCCGCAGTCGAAACATACAGTCAGTGTGGCCCGAAAAGTACGGGATGTGTAGAAGGTCCGGAAAACTTTTTGCACTGCCGGTACCTGACAGAAGGTACATCGCCGAGAACCCGCCTCCGCCCGGAATCGTCACTCTGAGACCAGGACCACAACGATTGCTCAGCAAACCCTCGCGACCTGGATGAACGGGCGTATCCTCGTAAATCCGAAGTTCGTGCAGCCACCCCGACCGGGTCCGACCACGACTCCGGGCAGACCGAGGAGGTGCTGGTCATGAGCGTCGCCCGCACCGAGTTGCTCCCTCTGCCCGCGCACCACGCGACCACGCGCGAGTTCGCGGGGGTGAGCACTCGGTCCCGTGCCTTGTCCTTCTCGGTGCGCCGTACCGTGCGGCCGTTCATCGAGGCATGGTCGTACGCCCCGACCCTCCCCTGGCCGGCGTCGGCGATAGACCACCTCGCGTTCCCTCTCGTGCCCGTGCCCGGCACACACCGCCGGCGAGTCGACCTACCGATGTGCCCGGCGGAACTGCTCTGGGCGCCGGGTGCCGCACTCCCGGCCGCGCAGGTCGATATGGACGGCACCGCCGCGCAGGTCGGTATGGACGGCACCGCCGTCCTGTACCTGCACGGCGGCGCGTTCCTGTGCTGCGGCCTCACCACGCACCGCCATCTGGTCTCCCGCATCTCCGCCACCACCGGCGCGCCGGTCCTGGCCGTCGGTTACCGCATGCTGCCCCGCCATCCGATCCGGCGCGCGGTCGAGGACGGCCTCGACGGATTGCGCTGGCTCGTGGCGCACGGCCACCCGGCCGAGCGTGTCGTGATCGCCGGGGATTCCGCCGGCGGCTTCCTCACCTTCGCCGTCGCCCACGAAGCCGTACGACTCGGCATCGGCCGCCCGGCCGGCACCGTCGCGCTGTCGCCCCTCACCGATCTCGACCCGCGGGGCAAACTCGACCATCCCAACTCGCACCGGTGTGCCGTCTTCCCGCGACGCGCCGTCGCTGTGCTGCCCACCCTCGTCGAACGCGCCGAACGCCTCGGCGGCGAAGGCGCCGAACCGGTCGCCTCCCCCGTCGATCTCGATCTGTCGGAGATGCCTCCCGCACTCATCCAGACCGGATCCGAGGAGATGACCTACGTCGACGCCGAGCTGATGGCCCGGCGACTGCAACTCGCCGGGGTCTCCGCCGAACTCCAGGTGTGGGAGAAACAGGTGCACGCCTTCCAGGCCGCGGCGGGGGTCGTCCCGGAGAGCGGCCGCGCGATCGCCGAGATCGGCCGCTTCGTGCGTGAACTGCGGTGAACCCGCTCCCCGGGTGCCGCTGCCCTCAGGCCCGGCCCGTGAACAGGTCGTTGCGGTCCTCACGGGCACCGGCTCGTCGTCCCCGACCCCATCCGACGACGGCGCGGTAGCGCCCGAGCGCACCGGACTCCGTGAGCGCATCGACGTCCCGGTGTGGCGAATCCTCGCTCACCGCAGCCGAATAGGGTGCGACGTAGAGAGCGTCGGCGGGGCAGTTGACCTCGCACATGAAGCAGGTCTGGCAGTCCTCCTGGTGCGCGACAACGGGAAGCCCGTCGGGTGCACGCTCGAAGACGTCGGTCGGGCACACCGCGATGCAGATGTCGCACGAGATGCACCGCTCCGCGACGATCACCTCGATCATCGGTTCGCTCCTCGTCGCACGAGGTGTCCTTCGGCACGGACGTCCACGCGGTCCAGACCGCTCGTCACGAGGCGGTACTGCAGGTCGGGGTCGGTGTCCGGGTGGTCGGTGCGCACGTGCATGCCCCTCGTCTCCGTACGCGCGAGGGCGGTGCGGCTCACCCACCGGGCGACGGCGAGGAGCGCGGCACCGGACCGGGCTCGTACCAGCTCCCGCCCTCGTCCGCCGAGCACGACGGGCGCCGCGGTCCACGCGTCGTCGAGTGCGGCGATGCTGTCCTCGAGACTGCGGGCCGTCCGCCGGAAACTACGTCGGAGCGGGAGCGTGTGCTCCTGCACCAGGCCGATGATCGCGCGGGTCGCGGCGCGGTCCGGGTCACCCTCGAGGCCGACCCCGCCGATCGGTCTCGCCACGTCCGGGACACCGCGGTTCCGGGCGAACTCTGCGGCGGCCGCACCGGACCACGAACCCGACGACATCGCCCAGGCCCCGTTGTGACTGCCTCCACCGCTGCGGCCCCCGGTGATCAGCTCGCGCGTGGCGACGTCGCCGGCGGCGAACAGACCAGGGACCGTCGTGCTGCAGTCCGTCCCGATGATCCGTAGGCCACCGGTACCGCGCACCGTTCCCTCGAGGACCGCCCGCACCGGGTACATCTCGGTGAACGGGTCGATCCCGGCCTTGTCCAGAGGCAGGAAGTAGTTGGGCTGGGAACGACGCATCGCTTCGCGGTGGTCGGGATGTGCCCGGTCGAGACGGGCGTGGACCGGGATACCGTCGAGCAGGTACCGCATGGCGGTCGCGCGGTCGTCGCCGAGCCGCACACGGGCGTCGTCGTAGAACGTCGCGAACTGCATGAACAGTCCCTTCGTGTGCCCACTCCAGGAAGGCGCGAGCGCGTAGGCCGAGGAGAACTCCATCCCGGAGAACTCGGCACCGGCCTCGGCGGCCATGAGGTGACCGTCGCCGGTGTCGACGTCGGTACCGAAGCTGCCGGAGAGGAAGGCACAGCCTCCCGTGGCGAGGACGACCGCACCGGCACGCGCCGTCCACGGCTCGTACCCCTGCCGGCGGTGGACACCGGTCGCGCCGGCCACCGCACCGTCGGTGTCGACGAGCAGCTGCAGGGCGGGCGACTGATCCAGGATGCGCACGCCGGCGCGGTGGACGAGGCGGCGCATCCGCCGCATGTACTCGGGTCCCTGCAAGCTGCTGCCCCGGCGACGTCCGGTCTCCGGGTCCACGCCGAAGGGATAACGGCCGTGGACGGCGAGGTCGTCGACGCGTCGATAGGTCTCGTCGAGCACCCGGTGCATCCAGGCGGGATCGGAGAGCAGTCCCCCTTCGATGTGGCGGCGGTCGACGGCCGCGGCGCGCTCGGGTCCGGGCGGCAGGTACCAGAGGTTGTTGCCGCCGGACGCGGTCGGGCCGCTCGTCCCGCAGTAGCCCTTGTCGGCGAGGACCACGCGACTCCCGGCCCGGGCGGCCGCGAGCGCCGCCCAGGTACCGGCCGGTCCCCCACCCAGCACGAGGACGTCGGTGTCGATCTCCGTCCCGTCGCTGACGGTCATATCGACACGCGGATCGCGTAGTCCGCCACGGCATCTGCGGTGCATTCGGCTACCCCGGCCGATATGGCGACGATCTCCACGAACGGATCTGCCGACTGTACTGCGGGGATGCGGGCCGGCAGCGTCCGGACGAGACGGATGATGGCGTCGATCATGCGTCGATGGTCGACCATCTCCGGACGGATCGACACGGTTTCGCTCGCCGGGATCGGAACACTCCGGCGGGCCGTCGGCGGCCGAGAACCGTGCGCTCGCGCGGGCCGCCGGCGACCGCGCACCGTGCGCTCCGGCGAGCTGTCGCTCGTGCGACCGAGCGGAGGAATGCCTGTCGGTACCGGCGACTAGTCTTTCTCTCGGCTCGACCGCACAGAGAAGGGGGTCCGATCATGGCCGACGCGCAGACCCGGTTCGACCAGGACGTCGATGCGGCCTGGCGCGAGTTCCGCACGCGCCTGGCCGACCATGTCGCGGCCATGAGCGACGGCGACGGCCTGGTCCTCGAACCCTTCACCGACGAGGCCGGCGGCCCGGCGGGGCCGTGCGTGCAGTTCTACGCGTGGGGAGACCGGCTCGTCCGCTGCGAGGTCCCGTCCAACGCCCACCTCGCCCCCGACCGGCACCTCACGCCGGTCGACGAGCAGATGCTCCTCGAACTCGGGCTGAAGGCGCCCTCCCGCGGACCGGACGATCCGGAGGACGACGGATCCCCGGCGTTCTGGATCGATCGTCCGGGCAGCTGGGCCGATCAGCTCGCCGTCATCGCCGTGCGTGCCCTGCGCTCGGTGTGGGGCGTTCCCCATCCCCTCTTCCTGCGGGCCGAGACATTCGGGACGGAGCGCTCGGTCGCCGAGCTCACCTCGTTCCTCGTGCCCGAGACGCCGCAGGCCGGTCGCACGCAGGCCCCGGAGGTGCCGCTCGCGGTCGTCCCCAGCGGCGACGACCACGTGCGCGAACTGATCGAATCCACCCTGCACGAGCGGATCGACGATCTGCCCGCCTGGGACGAGGACGGCGATCTCGTCCTGCGGATCGCCGGGGTCCTGGTGTTCGTCGGTGTCGGCCCCGGAGGCGGCACCGTCGACCTGTTCGCACCGATCGTCCATTCCATCACCGGACGCACGCGGGCCGCCGAGATCTGCGTCGACCTCAACCGCCGGTGGCCGCACCTGAAGTTCGTGCTGGTCGACGACCGCCTCGCGATCGTCGACCACGTTCCGGCCGCGCCGTTCGCTCCGGCGCACCTGCTCGGATCGCTCGAGACCATCACTCGGTTCCTCGACACCGTCGACAGTTCGTTCGCCACCCATATCGGTGGCTCGCTGCTGCGCGATCAGGGATTCGACGGGGCGACGGGTGGTGCGGCCGATCCGCCCTGGGGCGACGTCTCGCAGTTACCCGACGCCGAGGACGATCTGCCGGTGGCCCTGCTCGCGGTGCGCGACTTCCATCTCGACGGCGCGACCGATGTCGCCGCGAGCACCGTCGCGGCGATCGGCGATCGCAATCCCGAGCAGTTGCGGCGGTTCCTCACCATCAGCACCGAACTGCAGGTGTGGTGGGACGGCGAGTCGCAGACCCGCGAGGCGGCGCTCAACACCGACGGTGCTCGCGAGGCACGGGCGCGGGCACTCGAATGGGAGGCGACGAGCCGCTCGCTCGCGGAGGCCCTGCAGTTCCTCGAACAGGGCGAGGGCACCGATTCGGCCGGCTCACGCGCGTCGAAGTCGAGCGCCGGCCGTGAGTCGGCGCCCGAGCAGCCCGCACTGTTCGACAACCCCGACGAACCGACCCTCTTCGACGGCTTCGGCGATTACTCCTGAGCCGATCCCGCCCGGGACACGGCGCGACGGAGCGCGTCGACAGCGGCGTTGTCGAAGCCGACGAGTACGACGGTCTCCACGCCCGTCTGTGTCTCCCGGATGGTGGTGACGGCCTGCAGGGCGGCGTCGTCGAGCGGCCAGCCGTAGACGCCGGCCGAGACGAGCGGGAACGACACCGTACGGGCACCGAGATCGTGCGCGACGAGCAGACTGTTGTGGTACGCCGAACGCAGGATCCCGGATCGGTCCTCGTGCGCCGACCACACCGGGCCCACGGTGTGGATCACCCATCGCGCCGGGAGACGCCCCGCGGTTGTCGCCACTGCACGGCCCGGTTCGAGTCCGTCGGGTAGCGAGGTCGCGCGGAGTTCGCGGCAGGCCGCGAGGATCTCCGGGCCTCCGGCCCGGTGGATCGCACCGTCCACTCCCCCGCCACCGAGCAGGGAGGAGTTCGCGGCGTTGACGATCGCATCCACCGCGATGGTGGTGATGTCGCCGTGCGCGATGTCGAGAGCGGTCACCCTGCCGACCCTATGTTCCGCACGCTGCCCCCGAGTCGTTTTGCTGGCATGATTCAGGACCGTGACGTCCTCGGCGAAGCTGCGCGAACTGGCCGGAAAGCACGGCATCACCACCACCTACACGGGATGGGGGGGACACGACCACGATGTCTCCGACGAGACATTGCGGCGCGTACTCGCCGCGCTCGACGTCCCGGCCGGGACGGACGACGAGGTCGTGGCATCGCTCGCCGACTTCGACGACCGCCCGTGGCGCTGCATGCTCCCGCCCGCGCTCGTGGTCGTCGAGGGCGACGACCGGACGTTCCCGGTGCATGTGCCGCACGGCGACCCGGTGTCGGTGTGGGTCGTCGCCGAGGACGGGGCGGAGGTCGATGTCGAGCAGCTCGACGTGTGGGTGGACCCGCGTACGGTCGACGGCCGGCTCGTGGGCCGCGCGACCTTCGCCGTTCCGCGGCTGTCCCTCGGCTGGCATGTCGTGCACGCCCGCAGCAACGACATCGAGACCACCGCGGTCCTGGTCGTGACCCCGCGCCGGTTGTCGACCGCCGACCGACTGCTCGAGAAGAAGCGCTGGGGCCTTGCGGCCCAGATCTATTCGGTACGCAGCCGCAGGTCGTGGGGCATCGGTGATTTCGCCGACCTGGCCGATCTGGCGGCGATCACGGCCGGTTACGGCGGCGACTTCGTCCTGATCAACCCCGTGCACGCGGCCGAGCCCGTGCCCCCGCACGAACCGTCGCCCTATCTGCCGTCGTCGCGGCGTTTCGTCGACCCGCTGTACCTGCGGATCGAGGATATCCCGGAGGTGGCCTACCTCCCCGCGAAACACCGCAAGGAACTCGACGAGCACGCGCAGCGCGCGGCGAAGGCGAACCGGAAGGCGCGGCGTCTCGACCGGGACGCGACTTTCCGCGCGAAACTCGACGTCCTCGAGCGCGTGTACCGGGTGCCGCTCGGCCCGGCCCGCCGCGCACGGTACGAGGCGTTCTGCGCCGAGGGCGGGCAGGCGCTCGACGACTTCGCGCTGTGGTGCGCGCTGTACGAGAAGTTCGGCGACCGCGCCGACCGGTGGGCGTCACGCGCTCCGAGCCCCGACGACCCGAAGGTCACCCGGTTGCGCGAGCGACTGGCCTCGCGGATCGACTTCCACCGCCGGCTGCAGTGGTTGTGCGACGAGCAGCTCGCGAACGCTCAGACTGCTTCGCTTGCAGCAGGTTCCGATATCGGAATCCTGCACGACCTCGCAGTGGGTGTCGGTCCGCACGGCGCCGACGCCTGGACGCTGGGCGACGCGCTGGCGTCGGGCGTCACGGTGGGCGCCCCCGCCGACGACTTCAACCGCAACGGCCAGAACTGGAATCAGCCGCCGTGGCGGCCGGATCGTCTCGCGGAGCTGGGATACATCCCCTTCCGCGATGTGGTGCGCTCGGCGTTGCGGCACGCGGGTGGTGTCCGGGCCGATCACATCCTGGGACTGTTCCGCACCTGGTGGGTACCGGAGGGGATGTCGCCCGCCGACGGCGCGTACGTCCGCAGCGACCACGAGGCACTCGTCGGCATCCTGGCGCTCGAGGCGCATCGCGCCGGCGCCGTGGTCGTTGGTGAGGACCTCGGGGTCTTCGAGGAGTGGGTGCAGGAGTATCTCGCCGAGCGGGGGATCGCCGGGACGTCGATCCTGTGGTTCGAACGCGACGAGGACTCCCCACGCGGGCCGGAAACCTACCGCACCCTATGCCTGACCTCGG
Organism: Rhodococcus sp. IEGM1339; assembly: GCF_050321925.1. Classification (NCBI taxonomy): domain Bacteria; kingdom Bacillati; phylum Actinomycetota; class Actinomycetes; order Mycobacteriales; family Nocardiaceae; genus Rhodococcus; species Rhodococcus sp. IEGM1339. The sequence goes on along the minus strand of NZ_JBNQFT010000012.1, from coordinate 47,265 downwards.
TGACCACACACGACCTCGCGCCCACCGCGGGATACCTTGCGGGCGACCACATCCGGCTGCGGTCGGAGCTCGGCCTGCTCGAAGGCGACCTCGACGCCGAACTCACCGATGCGGCGGCCGAACGCGACTCGGTTCTGGCGCTCGCGGTCGAACGGGGTCTGCTCGACGAAGGCGAGACCGACGTCGATCGCCAGGTCGAGGCGCTGCACCGGCTGATCGCGGCGAGTCCGTCTGCGCTGCTGGGCGTTTCGCTGGCAGATGTGACCGGCGAGCGTCGCAGCCAGAACCAGCCGGGCACCGTCGACGAGTATCCGAACTGGCGGGTTCCGCTCGCCGATGCCCGCGGCAAGGTCGTGCTCGTCGAGGATCTCGTCGACCACGACGGATTCGCGCGACTGGCCCGGGCGGTCTCCGGAGACACCTCACCGGTGGAGTGACACCACACGAACACTGCGGCCGTCGATCCGGATGCCGGATCGGCGGCCGCTGCTCGGGTACGCGCCCCTAGTACTACAGCTGTAGATCGAGCTCAAGGATGCGCTGACCTGCGGTTCTGATGACATATCCGAGCTCGTTGCTGATGCTGTCGCCGCCAGATCGACCAATCCAAGACCCGACTACACACTCAATCCCGTCCAGCAGGTAGCGCGCACAGGCGAGGCGACATTGCGCGCCACCACTGTCGTACCGGATGGTGCACAGGCTCCGGCTGTCTCGGTGGTGGGCACCGGTGCCCCCGGCGGCGTTGCGCAGGCCATCACCGTCGCGCCCGGCGACAGCGCCGTCGTCCCACTCGTCGCCGAGCACGGCATCTGGAAGATCAGCAGAGCGTGGATATGCACCTTGGCCGGGCCGCACTGCCGGTAACACCGTATCAGTGACCGCGTCGTCGGTCCCGTTTGGTATAGCGGGATGCGCCCCTCGGAAACAACGTCGCCGAACGCGCGCCGCTCCTGACAAGAGTTTCCCGAGCGACGCATGCGAAAAGTGCCGTGCCTCAGTCGTCTACCGCACCGACGCCACCGACCACGCCGAAACCCTCTTTGACCAGGTCGTCGCGCAGCTCCGCGACAAGAACGACGACATCTCCGTCGTCAGCCCCGCCGGCCCGCCCGGCGTCCCCGACGCCCGCTGCTTCGAAGTGATCACCCCGTACTCCGAAGGGGCGAGCTGTGGTTGCTCTACGACACCTACGTCGCCGAGATCCGCACCAAGACTGTCACCGGCGCGCACCAGGCGACCTCGGCGCAGTACCTGATCTTCCAGGCCACCACGCGGTGGCCTACCGGCTACGCACCCGCACCGACCTCAACCCCATCACCCTGGCAGACACCGGGCGCCCTCGCCGACCGCGGTCACCGCACCCGCGGCTGCACCACGACCACCGCGTCATCTCCCCCACCCTGCGCAGTGCGCTGCTACGGCTGTGGAAGACCTTCGGCGTCGGTACGGTGCGACTTCGCGCCAGCGAATCCGGATAGTGCTGATGTGAGACGAGTTCGGACGGCGCATCCGAGCTGCGTCGTGATCTGAGCTGTACACTCGACCTCTTCGTCTTCGGACGGAGTACTCGGGAGCGACGACCGATGCCGGAACCTATCCAGATGAACCGCCCCGGACCACTATCACCGCCACACAGACAACCTTGCGACCGAGCGGAGACGGACGCCGGAAAAGTTCCCGGTCGACGTCCCGTCCCCCGGCCTCTGTGGGACCGCACTCGTCCGTGCCGGAGGATGTGATGACCGCATGGGTGCAGATGCTGGTGACCATGGCCGACGGGCCTCGCCAGCCGATCCACGGTGTGGTTGTCCCGTACCGCAACACCGACGAACCGTTGCATTACTACTACGGCACCTACGGTGAAGAACCCGTCTTTCTCCCCGCCCGACTCGAAGGCCTCCGTCTGTACCGGTGGGGACGCCGATCGAGAATCGAATCGCTCGATGGGCACGTGCTGTTCCTCAGTGACGGCACCACCGCCTGGGACTTCACCTCCGAGCCCGATCGTCCTCGCTGCACCGCACTGCGCCGGGTGCATTCTCCGGGTTCGGGCCGGTACCTCATGATCACCCCACCCGTCGAGCATTGGGTCGGAGACCACCACGCCCGACCGACCGGACCGGTGACCGACCTCGAGTTTCTCGGCCGCCGTTGCTGGTCCGTGGACCTGGCCGCACGTGAGAGTGACCGTAGGCCCGAGCCCTCGATGCGCCTGGTGGTCGATACCGAGACCGGCACCGTGCTTGCGCAACATTCGGGTGACGGTATCGACGGCACCGCATTCACCGACCTGACCGTGGGAGAGCCGCTCGATCCTTCTCTGTTCACGTGGGACGGACCGGTCGTCTCGGACGATCAATCCCGCGCCCGCGCCGGACACGGGGGCCCACCGGCGACACGCTGGGAGGAATCGATGCAGTGGTTCCGGGAGAACATCACCACCGAACCCATCCACGTGCCGGTGCTGATGGACTTCACCCCACGCCTGGTCGACCTGACCGATCCACAGTCCGGTGCGTTCTCCGCACCACTGGGCACAGACCAGCGGACAGGCTGGCTCCTCCGACGACCTCGATCGAGCACACCATGGAGAGTAAAGGTGCACGGCCATCAGGTTGCTTGGCCCACCACGGATTTCGACTGGGCCTGCCAGATCCACCGCGGAACTCTCGACAACGCCGCGCTCGCATCCCTGCAACAACAACTCCATCCGCACGAACCGGTCGTCGGTACACCCCACCTCGTGTTCGGCGGTTCGGACGGCCCGTGAAACACACGCGGCGATGCCGTTACACGGCCCTGGACGCAGAGGACAGTTCCAGTTCTATCCGGTCCCTTCGGTGGCAGGGTCACAGATTGATGCCCGCGGATGAGTACGTATCAGCCCACCGTTTTCCGGACAGTCCTCATTATCGGGATGCCGGCCGACAGCAGCATCACGGGCGAACTGAAGAGCCGTAACGAGTTGGCCGATCATAGTCTCGAAGTCGTCCCGGGCACCCATCTCACCCCCTGCCCTGACCTGGTGCGCAGCGAAGCTGATCGGCCTATCCCCTACCTCCACACCTACACCAGACTCGGCAGTGCCCGCCATGCGCGCCACCCCGCATCCCTCCTTAAGCCTCACACAACTCGATGCAAGCTGTCGCATCGGCGACCGTCCCGACCTGACCATCAATTCCGCCGCACTGTGGTGCAGGACTGCCGAATCAGAGCTCGTGACCACGCCGGTACCGAACTCGACCCGTCAGCAAAACGTCCGCACGCGGAACCCTTCACACCGCACATAGAGCCGAAGCGCTACTTACCCTCACCGAGATACCTATTCCCGGTTCGCCACTACCGCTTTCAGCTGATGAAGGCATCCAGATCAAGACTGACCTCCACACCGTCCTTCTCCACCACGATCCGTGGATGCTCCGCACCGGTCGCTGCCAGATACTCCCGCAGCGTCGACAACAACAGATCACTGCGGCGTTCGATCTTCGACACCGCCGCCTGCTCGACTCCCAACGCCTTGGCCACATCGGTCTGCGTCAACGCCCCGGCCTTACGGATATCGGCAAGAGTCTCCACATAGATCCGATTCATCTGCGCGGTCTCGACACGGATTTGCTCGACCTGCTCAGCAATCGCGGTCTTCGCAGTCAACTGGGCGATCCGGTCGTTGCCGCGACGGAATGTGCGCTTGTCACTCATCATGCTCACCTTCGGTTTCCTTGATCCACCGTTCGATCGCCACGTCGGCGCGTGGGCCGACACTGTTGTAGAACACATCCCCCATCCGGGCCTTGTCGCCGGCGAACAACGCCACCACCACCACATCACTGCCGGGCGGGAACCAACAGATCACCCGCACCGCCACCGCCTCGTCGTACGGGTGCGAGGTCCGCCAGACCGGATAGCGGCCCGACTGACGTACCTGTTTGAGCCCCGGAGTCTCGGCCACCGGCGGCTCCTCGAGAGCGGCCAGATCAGCCAATGCCGCCGTGACATAGGCCAATACCCGCGTGGCATGCAGATCCCCGCCGTCGACCTTCTCCTCGAGACGGTCGAGATAGACGAAGAACTCCTCGGGCATATTCACGATCACACCCACAAGTATTCCTCCGAAAGAGTATTCCGTCAAGGGAATAACCTGTACGGTGAGCGTACGACTCAAGCAGACCGAAGGATCCTTGCCGGGGCGCGGCCGGCGTGCACGCTCACCGGTCGGCTCGGACAGCTATCCCCCATTTCGTTGTGAAGGCGATCAGCTCGCAGCATGCTCCTGACCGCGGGCAGCACAAGGTCGTCAACTGCGGGATGGCGACCTCGACCGCCTCAGGGCATCGAGACGACATCGAGGACCATCCCCGCCTGCCCGGGACGGGTCGTGTAACCGAGTTCGGTGAAATATTCGTTCTCAACAGACGCCGTGATGGTCTCCGCCCCGAGGTCCGCGAGCATATGCGTGATGCGATGTGCGAGTTGAGCAGCCACCGTCTCGGGGGTACCGGGCACGGTTTCGAGCACCTCCACGTGGGCGGCGACCTCGCCCGACCAGCGCGCCGCGGCATGACCGACATACGGGCGTCCGACCGCGTTGTTCACGTTGGCCTGGATCCACACCGCGAGTACACCGGCGTTCTTCCATTCGAGCGGCCGGTCGATGTCGAGGCCCTCGCGAGCAAGCCACACCCCGCAGCGTTCGTCGTCGACGAAACCGGGCACGTGAAGAAGGGCACGAAAACCGTCGGGGTACAGCGCCAGTACTCCGGCACCGCCGGGCGGATCGAGAACTGCCAGGTTGCCGTCTACATGACCTACACCAGCTCGAAAGGCCATGCTCTGATCGACCGTGCCCTGTACCTACCACGCTCGTGGGCCGAGGACCACGACCGCCGCACCGACGCCGGAGTGCCCGAGGAGGTGGAGTTCGCGACCAAGCCCGCCCTGGCCACCGAGATGATCACCCGCACTCTCGACGCCGGCACCCCTGCCGCATGGGTCGCCGGCGACGAAGTCTACGGTTCCTGCCCGGACCTGCGAACGGCATTGCAGGAAAGGCAGATCGGGTACGTCCTGGCGATCGGCTGCAACCGGAAGGTGGACACCGTCAGCGGTCGGTGTCGTGTCGACGAACTTGTTGCTGCGCTGCCACGACGAGCGTGGCGGTGACTGTCGGCCGGGGACGGAGCCAAGGGACCGCGCTGGTATTCGTGGGCGTGGATCGACACCACCGATGCCCCCGCCTGCGGTGGGCACTGCTCGGTGCTCGCCCGCCGCAACGACACGACCGGGGAGTTGGCCTACTACCACTGCTACAGCCCCGCCCCAGTGACGTTGGCCGAGTTGGTGCGCGTCGCCGGTCGCCGCTGGACCGTCGAGGAATCCTTCCAGACCGGCAAAGGCCTGACGGGATTGGATCAACATCAGCTTCGCACGTGGACGTCCTGGCATCGCTGGACCGTTCTGGTCATGCTCGCCCACGCGTTTCTCGCTGCGGCCACTGCTACCCAGCGCACCGTCGAGCAGGGTAATTCCTCGTTGATTCGGTTGAGCATCAATGAATTCCGACGGTTGTTCGTCGCTCTGGTGCTGACGCCATTACATCTCGGTGGTAGTCGGGTCTTGGATTGGTCGATCTGGCGGCGACAGCATCAGCAACGAGCTCGGATATGTCATCAGAACCGCAGGTCAGCGCATCCTTGAGCTCGATCTACAGCTGTAGTACTAGGGCATCACTTCGCGTACAGGGCGTCGATCTCGTGGGCGAAATGCTCGGTGACGACGTTGCGCTTGATCTTCAGCGTCGGCGTGAGCTCGCCGGACTCCTCGGTGAGATCGCGGTCGAGAATGGCGAACTTCTTGATCGCCTCGCTGTGCGAGACGAGGGTGTTGGCGTCGTCCACGATGGTCTGCATCGCGTCCCGCAGCGTGGCGTCGTGGCGCAGGTCGGCGATCGTCGCACCGGTGGGCTTGCCGTTCTCGTTCTTCCAGTTCTCGAAGACGTCCGGATCGACGGTCACCAGAGCGGTGACGAAGCTGCGTCCGTCGCCGACGACGACGGCCTGGGAGACGAGGGTGTGCGACCGCATGCGGTCCTCGAGCGGCCCGGGTGAGACGTTCTTGCCGCCGGCGGTGATGATGAGGTCCTTCTTGCGCCCGGTGATGGACAGGTAGCCGTCCTCGTCGAGCGAGCCGAGGTCGCCGGTGCGGAACCAGCCGTCGTGGAAGGCACCGGCAGTGGCCTCGTCGTTGCGCCAGTAGCCGTCGAAGACGACCATGCCGCGCAGCTCGATCTCGCCGTCATCCGCGATGCGCGCCGAGTTCCCGCCCATGGGACGCCCGACGGTGCCGATCTTCTGCGCGCCGGGCGTGTTCACGCTGTGTGCGGCCGTGGTCTCGGTGAGGCCGTAGCCCTCGTAGATCGGCACGCCGACGCCGCGGAAGAAGTGACCGAGACGGGCACTCAGGGCACCGCCGCCGGAGATCGCGTACCAGCACTCGTTGCCCATGGCCTCGCGCAGCTTGGAGTAGACCAGCTTGTCGGCGAGGGCGCGCTTGGCCTTCAACGTGAAGGTGGGGCCGCCGTGGTCGAGCGATTCGCTGTAGGCGATGGCGGTGCGCTCGGCGAAATCGAAGATCGCCGCTTTGACCGGTCCGCCGGCCACCGCCTTGCCCGCTGCCGCGTCACGCACCTTCTCGAAGACGCGCGGCACACCGAGGATGATGTTCGGCGAGTACCGGGCAAACTGCGCGGAGACGGTCGAGAAGTCCGCCCAGTGAGCCTGCGCCGTGCCTGCTTCGAAGAGCGCGAGCGACACCGCGCGCGCCAGCACGTGCGCGAGGGGCAGGAAGGTCAGGCCGCGGTTGCCGGGCTTGGCGACGATACCGATGTCCGAGGTGAGGATGGACCGGACCTCGGCGAGGAAGTTGCGGTGGGTGAGCATGCAGCCCTTGGGTCGCCCGGTGGTTCCCGAGGTGTAGACGAGGGAAGCCAGGCCGCCGGAACGGATTCCGGCCAGACGCGTGGTGATCTCGGCGTCGTCGACCTCGGCACCGTCGGCCGCAAGCGTGTTCACCGCGCCGTCCTCGATCTGCAGGATGCGACGGAGGGTGTCGGGCATGTCGACGAAGAGCTTCTCGTGCCGCGCGGTTTCGACGACGGCGAGGACGGCCCCGGAGTCCTGGAGGATCCAGCGAATCTGCTCGGTGGACGAGGAGTCGTAGATCGGTACCGACACCGCGCCGGCCGTCCAGATCGCGTAGTCGAACAGCGACCACTCGTAGCGGGTGGCCGAGAGCAGCGCGACACGATCGCCGGGCTGCACACCGTTGGCGATCAGGCCCTTTGCGACGGCCTTCACTTGGTCGGCGAACTGCTGCGCAGTGACCGCGACCCAGTCGTCACCCTGCGGCCGGGAATACATCACGCGGTGCGGAGTCTTCTCCGCATGGGTGAACACCGTGTGGACGACCGATTCGTCGTCACCGATGGTGAACGGGGCCGGGGTCGAGTACTCACGCACTGCAATCTCCATCGTTCTGGTCGGGAGTCCGGTCGTCGGAATCGATTCCTGCGCGGAAGCGGCGCAGGAGATCCACGAAGCGTTCGAGTTCGTTCTCGTCCCAGCCCTCGAGGCCGGCGCGGACGTCGTCGAGACGACGCACGACCGCACCTTCGAGAACTGTCGCTCCGTGGTCGGTGAGCCGGAGCGGATGTCCGGCACGTGCCGGACCCGTCCCCGCCTCGACCCAGCCCGCATCGACGGCGTGACGCAGTTGGCGCGACACGGTCGAGCGGTGGACACCGAAGACCTCGGATATGTCGGTGGCGCGGCAGCCCGGATTTCGGGAGATGAAGCCGAGAAGCGAATGCTGGACCAGCGAGAGTCCGCTGTCCTGCGTTCGTGCTCCGGACGTCAGGAAGCGCACGAGAAGCACGAACTCCTCGTATACGCGGGCAACGCCGTCCGTAGACGGCCGCCGGGCCTGCCGATTGTGTTGCACAGGGCAACTATAAACGCGAGTGAGGCACGGCACGAATCCGCGCGGTGTCCTGCCGATTTCCGGCCTGCCTCTCCACAGCCCGTGCGCGCACCCGGTGAACTCGTCCGCCCCGCTCGGCGTTCACCGGGCTAGCCTGTCTGTCCGTACGGCGTCAGCACTCGGGAGAAGAGGTCGGATGGGCGAACACATCGGTCGCGACCTGTTCCGTCATCTCGTCGCCGACGAAGCGGACGAGTACCTCGCGGTGATGGACTGCTTCACCGACCTCCTGCTCGCCGATCTGTCCGCCGACGATATCGCGGTCTCGTGTGCGCGGCGCGGGGTGGCGCTCGACATCGCGGTCGTCGATGCCCGGTGTCGCAGCCTGGTCCGGTGGGGCAATCTCGCACTCACCAGCGGCGGAACCGACGGTGGCGGCTCCCACCGGCGGAGCGCTCCCGAGACCGCCTCGACCGAGGTCCGTGCCCGATACCGGCCGACACCGGCCGGGCTGCGGGTGCACCGCGAGACCGGCAGGCTTCTCTCCACCTCCGACGACGTGCGCGGCGTGGCACGCGTGTCGCTCCGTTGTGTCGCGGACGGGCTCGCCCGCATCGAGGAGCTGCTGGTGGACGACGGGAACGTGCCCGATCGGGACGAGCTGGCCGCCCACGTCACCGCCCTGTTCGCGCACCACCGGATGTTCACCGACAGCGTCGCCGATTTCTATTCGCACCTCGCCGAGATCCTGAGCCGTCTCGAGCACTCCGGCCGTCCCGAACACTCATCCGATCGCGAACGCGCCGGGGCGGTCGACGATTACGCGGAGACCAAGAACCTGCTCCTCGACTACGTCGACGTCATCGGTTCGGACGTCGAGCGCCTCGCCCCTCTCGTCGCCGGCAGGCTCGACCGGATCAGGCCGCGTCTGGACTCCCTGCTCGCCGCGTTGCGCGAGTCCGGCCTGCCGAACACCGTGCCCGGGTCCCCCGGTCGCCGTCGCACCGACTGGGACGAACTGGCGCAGTGGTACGCCGAGGACGCCGGCCCGCGCCGCATGCGCGAGGCAGCGGCGGAGGCGCTGAACCGGCTGCTCGTGCGCACTCGGCGGATCATGGCGAGCACACCGGGCTTCTCGCACCGCGCAGATCTCCTGCGCCTGGCCCGGTGGTTCACCGAGTCCTCCGACGAGCAGGGCCACCGGTTGTTCGCCGCGACCTTCGGTGCCTTCCCGAGCCGGCACCTGCTGCTCGGCCCCGACGAGACCGACCCGCGAGTGGGTGCAGGCACGTCGTGGTGGCGGGCCGATCCCGTCGTCGTGCCCGTGTCGTTGCGCGAACGCGGCGACCACACGTCCCTCGGGGCCGTCGGCCGACTCCCCGATTCGATGCCCGGCCGGGTCCGGGCCGACGAACTCGCCCGGCGAGAGTCGCGCCGCCGCTCCGACGCCGTCGCCGAACTGAGTGCGGCGGGCGATCTGCACGGAGCGGACCTGTCGGCGGAGGCGCGCGACGTCCTGCTCGACGTCCTCGCCGCCGCGCTCGCGGGCCACCTCACCACCGACGGTCCGGTGCAGGTGGACGATCCCGATCTCGGGTTGTCGCTGACGGCGGAGCCCGGCGCCGACACCGTGGTGCACTCCCCCGACGGCGATCTCACCGTGCACGGTTTCTCGTTGCGCACGTCGGTCACGGCTTCGCTCGATCACAGTGCGGCGGCGCCATGAGCACCTCGTACGCGAGCACGGTGTCCGGGGACGTCTCCGGTCGGCGGGACGCGGCGCGGGCGCTGCTGCAACAGCCGATCGTCACCGCCGCGAGCGAACGGGAGACCTTCGACCTCGTTCGGCGCCACGCCCAGGCCCTGAAGTCGATGTTCGCCGACCGCCTCGGATACCGGCTCGTCGTCGAACCGACCTTCGCCCGTCTGTTCAAGGCACCGCTCGGGCCCACCTCACCGCACCGGGCGCTCCGCCACGCCGACGGCACCGAGTTCGGCGCGATCACCTACGCGTGTCTCGCGCTGGTGTGCGCGGCACTGCTCGAACCCGGGACCGGCGAGAGGGTGTCCGTCGACGACCTGCTCGAGCAGGTGCGCGCCGATGCGCGCGAGAACGGGATCGTGTTCGGCGACCCGGTGTCCGAGGAGCGGAACCTCGCTGCGGCCCTGCGCGTCCTCGAGGAATGGGGCGTGATCGCCGAGTCCGGTCACGGGGACGAGGTGAGTGGCGACGAGGTGAGGGGCGACGGGCCGCATCTCGACGTCCACCGCGACCTGCTCTCCCAGCTGCTCGACACTCCCCTCCATGGGATGCCCGGTCCCGCAGCGGCACTCGCACGTCACGAGCACGAACCCGCCGCTCTCCGCCTGTACCGCAGGCTCGTCGAGGACCCGTTCGTCGCGCGCGACGAACTGGACGACGAGTCGGCGACGATCCTCGCCCGCGACCGGCACGAGCTCGCCCGGATGCTGGAGGGCGACTTCGGCCTCGTGCTCGAGGTGCGTGCCGAGGGCGCGCTCGCGTACGACCCGGCCGGCGTGCTCACCGACGAGGCGTTCCCGGGGTCGGGCACCCTGAAGCACGCCAGCCTGCTGCTCCTGACCGAACTCACCGAACGGTTCGGCGACTCGGCGGCGACCACATTGCACGTCGACGCGCACACCCTCGACTCGGTTCTCGCCGATCTCGCCGCCGCGCGTTCCCGCACCTGGAAGAGCATCTATGTCCGCGATTTCGCGCTCCTGCGCCGGGACGTCGTCGCTCTGCTCTTCCGGCTCGGGCTGGCGCGCCCGCACGAGAACGGACTCGAACTGACCGCACCCGCCGCCCGCTACCGCCCCGTCCCCGCCGAAAGCAAGTGTCGATGACCCACTCGTCCGACCCGTCCGCCCTCGACGAGAACTCTCCACCCCGTTTCCCGGATCGCTGGCGTCTCCACCGCGCCGGCATCGTGAACGTGTGGCACTACCTGGACGTCGAGTTCGTCCTGTCCGGTGGGCGGATGATCCTGCGCGGCACCAACGGATCGGGGAAGTCCCGCGCCCTCGAGATGTTGCTGCCCTTCCTGCTCGACGCCGACCGCAGGCGCATGGACGCGACGGGCGCCGCGAAGGTCGATCTCGACGAGCTCATGCGTACCGGGGCCTCGGACACCACCGACCGTGTCGGCTATCTCTGGCTCGAACTGGCGCGCCCCAGCGGACATCTCACCGTCGGGGCGCAGGTCCGGCACCGCGCCGACGCCCGTCGCAGCGACGTGCACTTCTTCACGACACCTTTGCGTGTCGGCACCGAGTTGCACCTCATCGATGACGCCCGCATCCCGCTCTCGCGGGAGCGACTCGCCGAACTCGTCGGTGCCGACAACCTCACCCGTGATCCGGAGCGGCATCGCGAGACCGTGCGGAAGTCGGTGTTCGGCCTGCACGCGGAGACGGGACGCGAACGCTACGACGGCCTGCTGCAACTGCTGCACACCCTGCGCTCACCCGATGTCGGCCACCGCATCGACGAGGGACGCCTCCCTCAGATCCTGTCGGATGCGCTGCCACCGCTGACGGAGAACATGCTCGCCGAAGCGGGAGGTCGCCTCGACCTGCTCGGTGACACCCGCCAGGAACAGGTCCGTCTCGAAGCGGCGCACGCACACGTGCTGCGGTTCCACGAGGTGTACCGGCAGTACGCTGCGGATCTGCTGCGCGCCGGCGCCGAGACCGCGCGCGACCTCGCGCAGCGGGTCGTCGAGACGCGACGCGCACTCACCGTCGCGGAAGCCGAGGCGGCCGACCTCGACGCGCAGGCCGCCGCCGCGGACACCCGCCTGAAGGAGCGCCGCGACCAGGTCGCCGAACTCGACCGCGCGATCCGCGGACTCGAGACCCACGAGATGTTCCGGTCCGCGGACGATCTCGCGCAGCGCCAGCTCGCCGTCGATGCGCTCCGCCGCGCCGCCGAGCACGCGACCGCCGCCGCCGATCGCAGCCGCCTGCAGGAACGGCGCCACACCGACCACGCGGCCCGCCTCCTCGACGAACTGACCTGCTCGGTCACGCGTGCCGCGAGACGGCTTGCGACGGTAGGTCGCGACCTGCTGTCGGTGGGTCTTCCGCACGACACCGCGCCGACCACGCTGCACTTCTCCGCCGACCGTCCACCCGCTGTGCTCGAGCCCGTGCGCACCGGCATCGACGACACCACCGAGCCGGTGGTGCGGCCGGTGGTCGCGACGGTCTCCCTCGACGCCGGGCACGTCGACGAGGTCCGGGACGCGATCCTGCGTGCCGCCGAGGCGACCCGTCGCCGGCGGGACCAGGCGGGTCGGCGACTGCTCGAGGCGCGTCGACTCGACGCCGCCGCGCATGCGGTCCGGGAAGCCGAGGCGGCGGCCGACCGCGCGGCCCGCGACGCCGAGCAGCGTGCCGTCGAGGCCGCCGAGACGGATGCCGGTGTCGGTGCGGCCGCCGCCGGTCTGCAGCACCGGTGGCGCGAGTGGATCACCGCCGACCGCACGACGGCTCTGCTGCCGGAACTCGATCGGGATCGGGTCATCCTGATGCGCCGACTGTCCACGCGACTCGACGCACTGATCGACTCGTCCCCCACCGACACCGGCGACACGGACTCCGAGGACGTCGACCTCGATTCGGCACTCGCCGAGCTGGATTCGCTGCCCGCGGCTGCCGCTCGGTCCGCTCTGAGCGACCTCGTCGGCGCCCCGGCCGATCGCGAGCGCCGCGAACGTGAGGCGCGGACCGCGCGCGAGGACCTCGTCCGGGAACAGGCGGCACTCGACGCGATCGGCGAGGGACCGGAACAGGCACCCTGGCACGTGCGCACCGACGGTGTCCCGCTGTGGCGGGCGGTCGAGTTCGTCGACACCCTCGGGGACGACGATCGCGCCGGAATCGAGGCGGCGTTGCTCTCCGCGGGTTTCCTCACCGCCACGGTCGACGGCGAGGGCCGCTTGCGTGCACTGGGCGGCCAGGTCCTCGTCTCGCCGCGCGGTGAACCACCGGCGCAGCCCCTGTCGACGGTCCTGCGTCCCGACCCCGAGGCCGACGTGCCGCGCCCGGCGGTCGAGGCGGTCCTCAACACGATCGGATTCGAGGACGCCACCGCGGTGGCCTCCGTCTCGCGGGACGGCCGCTGGCACAACGGCGTTCTGCGTGGGCGCCACACCGCCGAGACCCCGGGCTGCATCGGCAAGCCGGCCCGGGAGGCCGCGACCGCGGCACGGCGGGTGCGTCTCGACGAGATCCGCGCCGAACTCACCCGGATCGACCTGGCGGTGGAACAGCTGCGCGTCGACTATCCCGACGCGGCGCACCGGCGGGCGAAGATCGACGCGCACCTGTCGACCGCGCCGACCTCGCACGCCCTGCGCTCCGCGCTCGAACGACGTCGGCACGCGTACGCGCATGTGCGGTCCGCAGCGAACACCGCGGTGGAACTGCGCGAGCGGGCGACGACGCTGCGTGCTCGCTGGACCGCCGAGCTCGACGCCCACCGCACAGCGTGCGAGCACTTCGGCGTGCCCGGCGATGTTCCGGAACTCGAGGCGCTGGTCGCCGGATGCGCCTCCGCAGAGACACTGTGCACCGAGCTGGCACGCGATCTCGGTGACGTCCTTGCTGCCCACGTCCGGTTCACGGATGCCGCCGAACGGTGCGTGCAGGCCACCGCCGAGCGAATCGACTCGGAGGAGATCGCCGAATCGTGCCGCTACGAATGGCACGCGAAGGCCGCGGTGGTCGCTGCCCAGACCGCCGCTGTCGACGTCGACGCCGCCGACCTGGCGCAGGAACTGCGTGACTCGGAGGCCGAACGGGCACGCGCCGACGAACAGTTCCGGCGCACGGTCGCCCATCGCGACCATCTCGGCCGTGCCGTCGCCGAGGTGCTGCAGCGATGTGCTGCCGCACGCGAACGACTCGACCGCGACCGTCGCGAACTCGCCGCGGCCGCCGAACTGCTCGCCGCTCACCTGCAGCTGCCCGAACTACGCGGCGCACTCGAGGAGGATCCGGAGTCGGACTCCGCCTCTGCCCGGACGGTTCTGCCTCCCGTCCACCTCGAGGATCCGGATCACGTGCTCTCCGTGGCCCGCACCCTGCTGGCCACGTTGCCGCCACGCACGGGAGTCGACGAGAACGCGATGCTCGTCGCGCTGCAACAGTTCGACCGCGACCTCACGGCCCGGTTCGACATCGAGCACACGGTGACGCACGGCGCCCATCGCGTCCGGATCGCCGGGGCGGGTGACGACACCACGCCCGCGGGTCTCTCAGTCACCCTGACCCGGCAGGTCGAGGACGGCCGGCGGGCACTGTCGCAACGCGAACACGACGTGTTCACGGGATTCGTGCTCGGCGGTGTGGCCGACGAACTGCGCCGGCGGATCGAGCGGGCACGACAGGTGATCGCCGCGATGAACGACAGTCTCGCCGACAGCCGCACGACGCACGGGATCGGCGTGAGGATCGAGTGGCGCCCCGGTGGCGAGGACGCCGACGCGGCGCGGCTGACGCAGCTGCTCACCGCCACCGAGCGGTCACCCGAGGATGCGTCCGAACTGGTCGGGGTGCTGCGGCGCCGGGTGGAATCCGCCCACACCGCCGATCCGTCCGCCGGCTACGCGCAGCACCTGTCGCAGGCACTGGACTACCGGCGCTGGCACGAGGTCGAGGTGACCATCCTCGGCCCCGAACCGGACCGGGAGAGGCGGATCTCCGCGCGCGCCAAGATATCCCAGGGTGAGACCCGATTCGTGTCGTACGTGGCGCTGTTCGCGGCGGCGGACGGCTATCTCTCGGGCCTACCCGACACCGGCACCGCACTGCGGCTCGTGCTGCTCGACGACGCGTTCGCCAAGATCGACGACCCGACGATCGGTGAACTCATGGGTCTGCTCGTACGGCAGGATATCGACTTCGTCATGACCGGGCACGCACTGTGGGGTTGTGTGCCGGAGGTGCCCGAGCTCGACGTCTACGAGGTCCGGCGACTCGCCGACGGCGCGGCCGTGACGACCCGCGTGCACTGGGACGGGCGCGTCCGGCAACTCCGACCGCTCACCGAGCTGCAGACATGACAGTGGTGGGAGCGAGGCGTCTCGCTCCCACCCCCTTCGGTTCCTCTAAACCCGCCCGGATCCGGGCAAAAGGTTCAGCAAAACAGCAAGTGCCCTTCCTCCACCCACGCA
>NZ_JBNQFT010000012.1:0-32076 GCF_050321925.1 Rhodococcus sp. IEGM1339 | reverse complement strand
GGGCGTGGCGGTAAAACCCCGTGGAAGCTGGAAAGGGCGCGTCAGGCAACCCCGACCACCCACAGAGCGGAAAAAAGGATGGGGGGGGGGTCGATACGCCCCCCCCCCACCACTGTCGGTCCTTCGAAACCTGCCCGGATCAGGACACGCGGCGCAGCAGCGCGGCGAGTGCCTGTCCGCCACCGATGCACATGGTGACGACGCCGAGTTCGAGATCGCGACGGATCAGGTCCTTGGCGACGCGCAGTGTCAGGATCGCGCCGGTCGCGCCGACCGGGTGGCCCAGGGCGATGGCACCGCCGTAGGGGTTGGTCTTCTCCGGGTCGAGCTTGGCGTCGCGCGCCACCGCCACGGCCTGCGAGGCGAAGGCCTCGTTGAGCTCGACGGTGTCGATGTCGGCCGGGGTCAGGCCGTTCTGCTCGAACAGCTTCACCAGGGCGAGGGTCGGGGCGTAGCCCATCAGCTCGGGCTCCATCGCCGAGGTGACGACCGACTCGAGCACGACAGAGGCACCGAGACCGCGTTCACGGGCGACCGACTCGCGGGCCAGGACGAGCGCGGCAGCGCCGTCGTTGATCCCGGAGGCATTACCGGCGGTGACGGTGCCGTCCTTGATGAACGCCGAGCGCAGCTTGCCGAGCACCTCGAGTGTGGTGTCGGGCTTGGGGTGCTCGTCCTCGGTGACGGTGACGGGCTTGCGGCCACCGATCTCGACCGGGGTGATCTCCTCGGCGAAGGCGGCCTTCGCGGCGTCGGTGGCGGCGCGGCGCTGCGATTCGAGGGCGAACTCGTCCTGCTGCTCGCGGCTGACGCCGTACTCGCGGGCGACGTTCTCGGCCGTGACGCCCATGTGCAGTCCGCTGAACGGATCGGTGAGCATGCCGACGGTGCCATCGACGAGTTCGCGGTTGCCGAGCTTGTAACCGTTGCGGGCACCGAAGTCGTAGAACGGCATGCGCGACATGCTCTCGTCGCCACCGGCGACGGTGATCTCCGCGGCACCCCAACGGATCTCCTGGGCGGCGGACCACACGGCCTGCAGACCCGAGCCGCACAGGCGGTTGACGGTGAGGGCCGGGGTGGAGACGGGAAGTCCGGCGGCGAGGGTGACGCGACGGGCGTTGTAGGCGTCGGCACCGACCTGGCCGATGCAACCCATGACAACCTCGTCGATGTCCTCACCTGCGACACCCGCGCGCTGCAGCGCCTCGCGGACTGCGGTGGCGCCGAGTTCGTGCGCGGGTACGTCCTTGAGTGCGCCGCCGAAGCTGCCGACGGGGGTGCGTGCGCCGTCGACGATGACGATGCGTTCCGGAGCGGTCATTTCTCGTCCAATCTGGTCGAACACCTGGGGTCCACGCGCCGGCACCGCCGAGCGCACAGATCTTCGGGAAGGCGTCCTCCCGAAGCGTCTGACTCGATGCTACGGCACCGAGTGCCGCACTTGCGAAGGTCCGAACACGAGTTGCAGGAACGGAAACGGAAACGCCATTCTGCAATACGGACTACGTTATTTTCACTCGGCGTCGACGGTGAACGGAGGACCCTCCGCGAGACGTTCCGCAGCCGCCGGTGTGCCCAGTTCACGGCGGTGGCGAGGGTGCTCCACGTAGAACTCGAGGAAACGGTACAACTGCACCGGATCGACGGCCAGATGCCGTGAGTCCACCTCGATCCGGGGCTCGGACGGCAGGCGCTCGAAGGGGAACACCCGACTCGTGCGCCGACGCGCCCACGCCGCCGACCCGTGCCCCTCGATCCAGATCTCCGGGAACCCCCGGTCGACCGCACGAAGACCCCGCACCGACACCCACGGCAGATAGGACTCCACGAACCAGCCGCGCAGCCTGATCCCGTCCGGCCCGAGAACCAGCGAACCGGCCCGGATGCGCCCGAGTGCCACCTCCACGAGGAAGGCCAGACACACCCCGGCGACGAGCGCCAGCACCAGCGCCACGAGAGGTAAACCCTCGTTCCCGACCACGATCTCCACAGCTGCGCCGAGCGAGAGGAACGTCCCGCACAGCACCATCGCGAGCAGCAGACCGAAGACGGGGCGACGGCCCGCGATCTCGGTACTGCCGCGATCGGCCGTCTCGACGTACCGGAACCGCGGGGTGCGGCTCGGAGGCCACGGCGACGGTCGCCGGGCCCCAGATCCGGCAGGCCACCAGAAGGTGGCGCCGAAGGCCGCCGTCAGCAGCATCAGCACCGCCAGGATCGAATAGAAGCGGTCGGCGCCCACCGAATCGGTGCCCCACGCGCTCGCTCCGCGGGCCGCGGCGAAAATCGCCACGAGCACCGCCGCACCGGCCGCTGCGTACACGTGCAGATTGCGCGTGCCGTGCTGCCATTCGCTCGGCGGTTCGATGTGGGATGTCGGTTCGGCACCGGAAGTCGGTTCGGCACCGGAAGTCGCAGCCTCCGTGCCGCGCCCACCCCACGGGACAACAGGTCGTCGCATCGGTCTCCCCTCCAGGTGTACCGAGGAGCCCCGACGTCCTCGGCCCTGCCGGTCGGCCGGAACGCTACCTCGAGCGGCGGACCCGATGCGGACCCTTCGGGTGCGACGTCACCGACGGGCACACGAGTTGGCACCGGTCGGTGTGACAATTAACATACCCCTCGGTCATCGGGGTGTTGAACCAGGTCACGGCCGTTTATGAAGGAACAGGACGCACATGGGAGAATCTCGCGAGAATTTTTCCCTACGTGTCGGTAACACCTATAGGCGTGAGCACGACACAATCTGTGACGATTCAGACGAGACCGGAGGATTCTGCATGACTGTCCAGCTTGATTCGCCTGGCCTTGCGTCCGTCGGCGAAGCTTCGTCGGCCGAGGCAGAGCTCGGGGAGCTGTTCGAGCAGATCAAGGAGCTCGACGCTCAGCTGCTTGCGGTGATCAAGCGGCGTTCGGAGCTCGTTCAGCGCGCCGGAGCATCCGCGAAGGGCACCGACGCCAGCCGCGAAGCACAGGCCGAGGAAATGGCCGTCATGGGACGCTTCGCCGAACTCGGCACCGACGGCAGCACGCTCGCGATGACGCTGCTGCGCCTCGGCCGCACCCGCAAGGCCTGAGACCTACCACCGACGGCCCCCGCACCACATGGTGCGGGGGCCGTCGCCGTCCACCGCTTCGCATCACGCCGGTCGCAAATGTGGCCGCCCGCTCCCCTGTCGGCATACCGTCGGGACATCCCCGAAGAACGGACAAGGCAGCATGGATCTCGGACTCGCTGCCAAGCGGTCCATCGTCACCGGCGGTAGCCGCGGCATCGGCTACGCCATCGCGCGGGCACTGGCCACCGAAGGTGCCGACGTGGTGATCGCGGCCCGTACCGCGGCCGATCTCGACATCGCGGCGAAGACCCTCTCGGAGGAGACCGGGCGACGAATCGTTCCCGTGCCCACCGACACCAGCGACCAGGCCTCGGTCGACGCACTCGTCGCGCGGGCCGTCGCCGAACTCGGTGGCGTCGACATCCTCGTCAACTCCGCCGCCACACCCTGGAGCGCCGACAAGCCGACGAGTTTCGCCGCGACCACCGACGACATCCTTCGCAACGAAGTCGAGATCAAGGTCCTCGGCTGTCTGCGCACCGCACGCGCCGTCGCCCCCTACCTGATCGAGCAGGGCTGGGGCCGGATCATCAACATCAGCGGGCTCGGCGCGCGCAGCGCGAACTCCATCGCCCAGACGGTCCGGAACGTCAGCGTTGCAGCCGTGACGAAGAACCTCGCCGACGAACTCGGCCCGCACGGCATCAACGTCACCGTGGTCCACCCAGGCCGCACCCGCACAGAACGGCTGGCGGCGCGACTGGCCGAGGAGTCCGCCGAGACGGGCACGCCGATAGCCGAACTGGAACAGCAGATCGCGAAGAACTCCGTGAACCGCCTCATCGACGCGAGCGAGGTCGCCGACGTCGTCGCGTTCCTCGCGAGCCCGCGCAGCATCGGCATCACCGGCGATGCGATCGCCGTGGGCGGCGGCGTACCCGGCGCGGTCTACTACTGACCGGTCCGACGAAACGATACGGCACCGCCGTCAGCGTGAGATTCGACGGCACCGCCGTCAGCGCAAGATTCGACGGCACCGCCGTCAGCGCAAGATCGTTTTGATCTCCAGGAACTCCTCGAGCCCGAAGACACCGGCCTCGCGTCCGATACCCGACTGCTTGTAACCACCGAAAGGTGCGTCGGTGTTGAAGGCGCCGCCGTTGATGTAGACCTGACCGGTGCGCATACGGCGGGCCACGGCCTCCGCTCGCGCTGGGTCGGCCGACCAGACCCCACCGGACAGGCCGTACTCGCTGTCGTTGGCAATGCGCACCGCATCGTCCTCGTCCTGGTATCCGATGATCGACAGCACCGGCCCGAAGATCTCCTCGCGGGCGATCGTCATCTCCGGCGCGACGTTCGTGAACACGGTCGGGCCGACGAAGTAGCCGGTGGTGAACTCGGTTTCGCGTCCGTCGAGCACCAGTTCGGCCCCCTCCTCGACGCCCTTGTCGATGTACGCCTTCACGCGGGCCTGCTGCGTGCCGCTGACGAGCGGGCCCAGCTTCGACGACGGATCGTCGGGCAGCCCGACGGTGTAGGCCCGCGCGACCTGCTCGGCGACGGCGGTGGCCTCCTGCAGACGGTCGGCGGGGACGAGCATGCGGGTCAGGGCGGTGCAGGTCTGGCCGGAGTTGAGGAAGCACTTGCCGACACCCTCGGTGACGGCGGCGGTGAGGTCGGCATCGTCGAGGATGATGTTGGCCGACTTGCCGCCGAGTTCGAGCGCGACCTTCTTCACCGTCTCCGCAGCGACGACCGAGACGCGCTTGCCGGCACGCGTCGAGCCCGTGAACGACACCATGTCGACGTCGGGGTGTGCGGCGATGGCCTCGCCGACGACCGGTCCGTAACCGCTGACGAGGTTGAACACGCCCGGCGGCAGGCCGGCCTCGTCGACGATGTCGACGAGCGCGTAGGTCACCAGCGGCGCGACCTCGGTGGGCTTGAGCACCACGGTGCACCCGGCGGCGAGCGCGGCGAACACCTTGAGCACCACCTGGTGCAGCGGGTAGTTCCACGGGGTGATCGCCCCGACGACCCCGATGGGTTCGCGTACGACCAGGGCGTTGCCGATCTCCTGGTCGTCGAAGTCGTACGTTCCGGCCAGCGACGCATAGGCGGCAATATTCTTCAGCGGCATCCCGACCTGGATGGCACGCGCGAAGTGAGCGGGCATCCCCATGTCCTGGGAGACGACGCTCGTGAGTTCGTCGGCACGCTCGTTCGCCAGCGAGGAGACCTTCTCCAGGTAGGCGGCGCGCGACGCACCACTGAGCGCGGACCAGGCCGGGAAGGCCGCCTTCGCTGCGGCGACCGCCCGATCGACATCGGAGGCGGCACCCTCGGCGACCGCGGCGACGACCTCTTCGGTCGTCGGGTTCACGACCTCGATGCGGCCGGCGCCGTCGGAGTCCACCCACTGCCCGTCGATGTAGATCTTCGTGCGGTCGAGAATGTCGGTCATATCGCTCTCCCTGCTCGTAGTCCGGCCTGTCGACGCCGTTGGGCGCGAGCGTAGCGAAGACCCTCCCGCAATAAAGCGTTTACTCCCGGCGGGTTGTGATGTATCCCGCCGTCACCGGAGTTAACACGTGCGCTACACTTGCCATTGCTGCTCGCGCGCTCCACCGTCGCAACGCACGGCGCATTCGGACAAAGACGTCTGCATTCACACACACATCGTCTCCGGCACACGTCTATGCACCTCAGGAGCTGCGCCTTCCCACGCGTTCCCCTTCTTCGCATCGTCACTGCCGGTCGACGTCGAATTCGATGCACCGAGGAGGACGTCCGTGACGCACGCCAGTGACACCGGCCTGTACGACAGCACGCTGGACAAGAGCAGTTGTGGTGTCGGTTTCATCACCCGCAAGGACGGCGTGCAGACCCACGACGTGCTCACCCGCGGTCACGAGGCCCTGTGCGTCGTGCCGCACCGCGGTGGCATGTCCGCCGAGGGTGTCGGCGACGGAGCCGGCATCAACGTGGACCTGTCGGTCGCCTTCTTCTCCGAGATCACCGGAAAACCATTGCAGGAAGGGCACTTCGGTGTCGGAAACTTCTTCCTCCCCACCGATCCCGCGGCGCATGCCGATGCCGAGGAACTCGTCTCGTCGGCACTCGCCGGAGCCGGGGTCACCGTGCTCACGATGCGCGACGTCCCCGTCGACGACAGCGTGTTGCGTCCTGCCGCAACGAAATACCAGCTGCCGATCCGTCAGTGGATCTTCACGCGGCCCGACGCGTGCGACTCCGTCGACGAGTTCGACCGACTGCTGCACGGCGTGCTCCTCGAGGTCGAGGCCCGCGCCTACACCGAGCCGGAACTGGGCGGGCTGTACCCGCTCTCGCTCAGTGCGCGCACGCAGGTTCTCAAGAACCGCTTGAACTCTCACGAGGTCATCCCGTACTTCCTCGATCTCACCGATCCGCGGCACGCGGTGCACACCCTGTTCTTCCACACCCGGTTCTCGACGAACACCGATCCGCATCCGACGATGGCGCAGCCGTTCCGCCTCATAGCGCACAACGGTGAGCTGAACACCGATCGCAAGAACCGGCTGTTCGAGGGCGCCCTCGCCCGCGCGATGGGCCGTGACATCATTCGCCCGCCGGGACAGTCCGACAGCTGCCGCTTCGACCAGACCTTGGCCTCGCGTATCGCCCACAACGAACTCGACCTCGTCACCGCCGTCGTGCAGATGATGCCGCCTGCCTGGGAGAACGACACCGAGCTGTCGCCACAGGTCCGCGCGATGCTCGAGTTCTTCTCCCTGTACGAGGAGAAGAACGACGGCCCCGCGGCGCTGGTCTTCGGCAACGGCACCGTCGTCGGCGCGCGCCTCGACCGCCTCGGCCTGCGTCCGCTGCGCACCGTGGAGACCGAAGAGTACCTCGCCGTCACCTCCGAGGCCGGCCAGTTCGACTTCGCGCCCGAGACCGTGCTGCGTCGCGGCCGCATCGAGGCCGGTGGCATGCTGTACTTCGATCACCGCACGCGCCGCTCCTACGGAGCGGATGAGGCGCTCGAACTTCTTGCTGCCCGGCAGAATTACGCGTCGCTCGTCGACGAGGCCCGCCGCAATCTCGATGCCCTGCCCGAGGTTCCCGCCGAGAAGGCCGGTTCCCCGCTGCGCTACAACGGCGATCTCGAGCGTTACCAGCGCTACGTGTCCTACAGCATCAACCAGGAATCCTTCCGGTTCATGCTCGACCCGATGCTCGCGTCGGGTCAGGAGCGCATCTCCGCGATGGGTTACGGCAACGCCATCAACGCGCTGTCGGATCAGGAAGGCGGTGTGGCCAAGTACTTCTCGCAGCGCTTCGCCCAGGTCACCAACCCGTCGCTGGACTCGATCCGCGAAGCGGACGGCATGACCCTGCGCGTCGCGCTCGGTGCTCGCCCCGGTAGCGGTGCTCCCGTCTCGTCCGCGACCCAGATCGTGGTGCCCACCCCGATCCTCACGCACCTCGACATGCTGCGTATCCGCGAGCAGTCCGACACCCCGGTGCGGCGTTTCGAGATGCTGTACTCCCCCGTCTTCGACGACGCCAAGGCGAACGCGGCCGCGCTCGCCGCCGCGATCGACGGTACGGCCGAGGCCATTGCCGATTTCGCCCGCGAATCCGGTGGCATCGCCGTGCTCACCGACCGCCACGTCTCCACCGACCGCGCCGGACTGCCGATGGTGCTCACCGTCGCCGCGGTCAACCAGCGCCTGATCGACGAGGGATTGCGTCTGCGCGTGTCCGTCATCGTCGAATCCGGACAGCTGTTCTCGTCGCATCACATCGCCGCGACCCTCGGTTTCGGTGCCGCTGCGGTGTATCCGCTCACGGTGCAGATGCGCGCCGAGGAGAAGTTCGGCGACGATGCCGACGCCGCGTTCCTGAAGTTCCGCAAGGCGGCCGAGAAGTCGCTCATGAAGACGATGGGACGCGTCGGCCTGTGCACCGTCGAGTCGTACATCGGCGGTGAGTTCTTCGAGCCGAGCTATCTCGACACGAGTGACGAGGTGCTCGCGCGCTGGTTCCCGAACGTGAAGTCCCCGGTCGGCGGTGTCGGTTTCACCACCCTCGCGCAGGCCGTCGCCGACTGGCACCGTCGCGCTCTCACCGTGGAGACGGAGAAGGACGTCCCGCTGCTGGGTCTGTTCAAGGAGCGCGCCGGGGGCGCCGGTCACTCGTTCGGCACGACCGCCGTGCGCGGCTTCGTGGACATGACCGAGGAGCCCTTCGCGCTGCCCGTGGAGAAGGAGGCCGAGCCGGATCTGACCGACGCGCTGCGTCTGCTACCGCTGCACCGGCTCTCCGACGCGCACGGTCTCGACGACGCGTCGTACCGCTACGGCGGCTTCCGCGCCCTGACACCCGCCGAGATCGATGCCTTCGAGATCACCCCGGGTTACCGCGCGTTCGCCCGCACGATGGCCGACGAGCGCACACAGCGTCCCGCGGCGCTGCGCGACGTGCTCGCCCTGCCCGCCGACGTCACCTACGCCGTCACCGCCGAGGACTTCACCAAGGAGATGGGCCGCTTCGCGCGGTTCGGCAACAACTCGATGCTCGTGCGCGGGATCTCCGCGGCGCGGGTCGGTGAGAGCGAATTCGTCCTGCGTCTGACCGGTCCGCTCGCAGACGACCACCGTCGTCCCGATGCGCTCGCGGCCTCGCTCGTCGCGCGCTTCGGTGACGGCATCGTCTCGCACCGTTGCTACGGCGACACCCTGACCGTGCACGCGATCGGTGACGCCGCGCGCTATCTCGAGCAGGTCCGCCAGGCCCCGCTGAGCGTGCGGCTCGACCGGGTGCAGCCGGCGCACGAGATCACCCCGGCGCTCGCGTCGGGTGCGATGAGCCATGGCGCGCTCAACTCCAACGCCCACGAGGCCGTCGCCCACGGCACCAACATGGTCGGCGGCATGTCGAACTGCGGTGAGGGCGGCGAGCACATCTCCCGCTACGGCACCATCCGCGGGTCGCGCATCAAGCAGTTCGCGTCCGGCCGCTTCGGTGTGTGGGCCGGTTATCTCGCCGATCCGATGCTCGAGGAGATCGAGATCAAGATCGCGCAGGGCGCGAAGCCCGGTGAGGGCGGCCAGTTGCCCGCCAAGAAGGTCACGGTGGAGATCGCCGCGGCGCGCGGTGCGACCCCGGGCGTCGAGCTGGTCTCGCCGCCGCCGCACCACGACACCTACTCCATCGAGGACCTCGCCCAGCTCATCCACGACGCCAAGGCGGCGCGGGTGCGGGTGATCGTCAAGCTCGTCTCCTCGGAGGGTATCGGCACGATCGCCGTGGGTGTCGCGAAGGCCGGCGCCGACGTCATCAACGTCGCCGGCAACACCGGCGGCACGGGTGCCGCCTCGGTGACCTCGCTGAAGTACGCGGGCCGGTCCGCGGAGATCGGTGTGGCCGAGGTCCACCAGGCCCTCACGGCCAACGGTCTGCGCGACAAGGTCGTGCTGCGCTGCTCGGGTGCGCACCAGACGGCGTCGGACGTCATCGTCTCCGGGCTGCTCGGCGCCGACAGCTTCGAGTTCGGCACCACCGCGCTGATGATGCTCGGCTGCGTCATGGCGAAGAACTGCAACGTCAAGTGCCCGGCAGGTCTGACCACGAATCCCGAAGTGTTCAACGGCGATCCGCGGGCGATGGCCCAGTACCTGCTCAACGTCGCGCACGAGACCCGAGAGCTGCTCGCCCGCCTGGGTCTGCGGTCGCTGCGCGACGCGCGTGGCCGCGCCGACCTGCTGCACCTGCTCGACCACCCGTCGAGCGTGGGCCGGCTGGACCTGCGGGCGATGCTCGCGGTGCTGCCCGAGGTGCACATCGACAATCCGGTCTACATGGAGAAGGACTACTCGCTCGACGAGGCGTGGGTGGCCCGGCTGCGCGAGGCCCTCGTCGATGCGAAGGAGCTCACCGTCTCGCTCGGCGACGGCGTGCAGCTGACGAACAACAACAAGAGCGTCGGCGCGCAGCTGGCGATCGACATCGAGCGCATGCTCAACCACGAGGATCTCGGCGCCCTGCCGGCCGTGCTCGACGACGAGCGCGGACGCCGGTGGCTGCGCGACGGCACCGTCACCATCACCACCTCCGGTTCGGCGGGCCTGTCCTTCGGGGCGTTCTGCAACGACGGCATGCGCATCGAGCACACCGGTACCGCCAACGACGGCGTCGGCAAGGGCCAGTGCGGCGGGCAGATCGTGCTGCACTCCCCCGGCGGCGGCAGCGACCGACGCGGCGGCAACGTGCTCATCGGCAACTTCGCGCTCTTCGGTGCGACCGGTGGTCGCCTGTTCGTCGAGGGTGAGGCCGGCGACCGCTTCGCGGTGCGCAACTCCGGCGCCACCGCCGTCGTCGAGGGTGTCGGCGAGTTCGCCTGCGAGTACATGACCAACGGCGCGGTGCTCAACATCGGCGAGTTCGGCAAGGGCTTCGGCAACGGCATGTCGGGCGGGTTCGTCTACCAGTACGACCCCGAGGGCCTGCTCCCCCGCAAGGCCAGCGCCGACTCGATCGTCCTCGGGTCGATCACCGGTGACGACCCGCAGGCCGCGATCCACAACGCCGCCGTGCTGCAGCTGCTGCACCTGCACGTCGAGGCGACCGGCTCGGTGAAGGCCCGCTTCCTGATCGACAACTGGCAGGTCGAGCAGCACCGCTTCGCGTACGGCATGCCGCGCGCGCTGCTGCAGTACCAGGACCTCGACGAGATCCTCGCCGCAGCGTCGCGCAAGGACCTCGCCGCCGAGGTCGCCACGGCGCTGGTCGCGCACCAGGTGCGCAAGTTCAAGGAGAACTACCGCTCGGGTGTTCCCGTCGCCGGTGGTGTCACCCCGGACGCGACCGACACCGAGGCCATGTACGCGCTGCTCAACAACTACACGGTGCTCGTCGCCGCGCAGGAGATGGCGCTGCAGAAGGTCCCCGGCGCCACCGACGTGTCGGATCCGGCGGTACAGAAGACCGCTCGCAATCTGCTGCTCACCGAGGACTTCTTCCTCGTCGCGAAGCTCGAGCGCTACGCCCTCGCGGCGATCGCCGATCACACCGACGAGCAGCTCGCGGCGCTGGTCGCCGACAAGCGCCTGAACGACTACAAGCAGGCCCTGGCCCTGCGCAACGTCCGCTCGGTCGATGCGCCGGGTACCTACGGCTGGATCCTCTTGCAGAGCCGCAAGAATCTCGACGCCGCAGGTCGCCTGCCCGGTTACGAGGAACTGTTCGCACGCAACGCCGTCCCGAACGTCCTCACCTCCACGATGGGAGTCTCCGCGTGACCACCACCGGCCCGTTCATTCCCCTCGACGCTCCGTTCACCGCCGATCAGCGGTCGTGGCTCTCCGGCTTCGTCGCCGGGATGCAGACCCGCCTGTTCTCCGGTGGCCCCGCCGCCGATGCCGGGACCGTCGGCTCGGCGCCTGCTCTGCACGTGCTCTACGGCTCGCAGACCGGCAATGCCGAAGCCGTCGCCGAGGACGCCGCGGCTGCAGCGCGCACCCAGGGCTTCGCGCCCGTCGTGTGCGCTCTCGACGACATGGACCTCGACCGGTTCGCCGGCCTGGGCCAGGTCCTGATCGTCACATCCACCTACGGCGAGGGCGAGATGCCCGACAACGCCGAGCTGTTCTGGGATGCGCTGTCGGCCGAGAGCGCGCCGCGCCTCGACGGCATGAACTTCGCGGTGCTCGCCCTCGGCGACACCGGTTACGACGGGTTCTGCCAGGCCGGCAAGCTCATCGACATGCGTCTCGAGCAGCTCGGTGCGCAGCGCATCGTGCCGCGGGTGGACTGCGACGTCGAGTTCGAGGAGCTCGCCGCGACGTGGATCGCGGAGACGCTGCCGCTCGTCGCGGCCGTCGAGGGCATCGTGGGCGATGGTGCTCCCGCTCCCGCGGCACCGGCGGCACCGGCCCGGGCGAAGCCGCAGTGGACCCGCAAGAATCCCTATCCGGCGGTGCTGACGTCGAACGTGCTCCTGTCCGGGGAGGACTCGGCCAAGGAGATTCGGCACTACGAGTTCGCGCTCGCCGATTCCGGTCTCGAATACGAAGCGGGCGACGCGCTGAACGTGGTGCCCGTCAACGACACCGAACTCGTGCACGCGATCCTCGGTCGGCTCGGTCTCGACGGCGCGACCGTCCCCGAGAGTCACGACGACACGCTCGAGCACCTCCTCACCTACAACTACGAGATCACCGCTCCGTCCGTCGATCTCCTCGAGGAGATCGAGAAACACACGGGTAACGAGGAACTCACCTATGTGCTGCGGCACGGCGACAAGGCCGCGCTCGACGAATGGTTGTGGGGCCGCGACATTCTCGACGTGCTCCTGCTCGATCCCGCGCCCGAGCTGTCGGCCGAGCAGTTCCTGGCGCTGTTGCGTCCGCTGCAGCACCGGGCGTACTCGATCTCGTCGAGCCCGAACGCGTGCGACGGTTCGGTGCACCTGACGGTCGCGGCGGTGCGCTACGGCACCGACGGCCGCGAGCGTCGCGGGGTGTGCTCGACCTTCCTCGCCGATCGTGTCGGTGAAGGCAAGGTCGGCATCTTCGTATCGAAGAACAAGGCCTTCCGCGTGCCCGCCGACGACACCGCACCGATGATCATGGTCGGTCCGGGCACCGGCATCGCACCCTTCCGCGGCTTCCTGCAGGAACGTCGCGCACGGGGTGCGACGGGGAAGAACTGGCTGTTCTTCGGCGACCAGAAGCGCGGCTGCGACTACATCTACGAACAGGAGTTGGCCGAGTTCGCCGACTCGGGTGTGCTCACGCGCCTGGACCTGGCGTTCTCCCGCGATCAGGCCGAGAAGATCTACGTGCAGACCCGCATGAAGGAGCACGGCGCGGAACTGTTCGCGTGGCTCGAGGAGGGTGGACACTTCTACATCTGCGGCGACGCGTCGCGGATGGCGAAGGACGTCGACCGTGCGCTGCACGAGATCGTCGCCGAGCACGGCGGCATGAACGACGAGCAGGCCGCGGAGTACGTCACCACCCTCAAGCGCGAGAAGCGGTACGTGCGCGACGTGTACTGAGCAGGCCGGGGGTACGCACCGCCGCCGCGAGGCTCGCAACACCATCGGTCACCGGTGGCGTTGCGAGCCCCGAGCGCGTGTTGCGAACCTCCCCGGAGGCACCATCGGAATGCCTTAGACTGTGATGCAGGTCACACGAGGGAGTAGCTCGATGCCCGATCGCTCCGCAGCACGCAGCCGGCAGGCACCGACCGCCGACAGTCCCGACCGGATCCGCAACGTTGCCCTGGTGGGGTGCAGCGGCTCCGGGAAAACCACCCTGACCGAATCCCTCGCCGTCGCAGCGGGCGCCGTCGGGCGCGCCGGGCGCGTGGCAGAGGGCACCACGGTGTCCGACTACGAGGGGATCGAGCAGCGCCACCGCAGGTCGGTGCAGCTGTCCGTCGTCCCCCTCGAATGGAACGACATCAAGATCAACCTGATCGACACGCCGGGACACCCCGACTTCGACGCCGAGGTCCGCGCAGCCCTGCACGCGGCCGACGCGGCGATCTTCGTCGTCTCCGCCACCGATCCCATCAGCGCAGCGACCCGCGCGCTCTGGCGCGAATGCGACGACGAGGCGATCCCCCGCGCGATCGTGGTGAACAAACTCGATGTCGCCCGGCACAGCTTCGACGACATGCTCACCGACTGTCACGTCGCCTTCGGATTGGGACCGGACACCCTGAGGGCCATGTTCTATCCCGTCTACGACGGCGACCGCCCGATCGGGTCGATGGGTCTGCTGACGGGCCGCAGCTACGGCGAACCCGGTCCGTGCCCGGTGTCCACCGAAGCGCGCGAGAGCCTCGTGGAGGCCATCTCCGGCCAGGACGACACGCTCATGGAGCGGTTCATCGCCGGCGAGCAACTCGACACGGCCTCCCTGCAGGAAGGACTCACCCGCGAGATCCTGGCGTGCACCCTGCACCCGGCCGTTCCCGCCGACGAGACGGGGATCGGTGCCGTCGAACTGCTCGAATTGATCACCACCGGATTCCCCGCACCGACGCAGCGCGGTCGTGGTGCACCGCCGTGCGATCCGGACGGTCCGCTCGCCGCGCAGGTCGTGCGCGTGGCCGGCGACTCCTATGTCGGGCGGATCAGCCTGGTGCGCGTGTACTCCGGCACGCTGCGACCCGACACGATCGTCGCGCTGGCCGACGGCGACCGCGACAGCCGCGAACGCATTCCCGCCCTGACGAGCCCGTTCGGCAAGCAACAGCGCCCGGTCGGTGAAGCCGTGGCGGGAGACATCGCCTCCGTCGGGAAGCTCGCGACGGCACAACCCGGTGACGTCCTGTACGACCCCGACCATCCGGTCCCGCTCGACCGGTGGCCCACCCCGACTCCCCTGCTCCCCGTCGCGATCGACGCACACACCCGCACCGACGACGACAAGCTGTCCCAGGCCCTGTCGCGCCTCGCCTCCGAGGATCCCGCGCTGCGCGTCGAGCAGAATCCCGAGACCCATCAGCTCGTGCTGTGGTGCACGGGTGAAGCGCACGCCGAACTGGTCCTCGAACGGTTGCGCACCCGGCACGGTGTCCAGGTCGACACGGTCGAGCATCGGGTGCCGCTCGAGGAGACCTTCGCCGGCCCCGCGAAAGGCCACGGCAGGCTCGTCAAACAATCCGGCGGGCACGGTCAGTACGCGGTCGTCGACGTCGAGGTCGAACCACTGCCGGTGGGCAGCGGGGTGGTGTTCGCCGAGAAGGTGGTGGGCGGTGCGGTTCCGCGCCAGTTCATCCCGTCCGTGGAGAAGGGCGTGTACGCGCAGGCCGAGAAGGGCGTGACGACGGGATATCCGCTCGTCGACGTGCAAGTCACCCTCGTCGACGGCAAGGCCCACTCGGTGGATTCGTCCGACGCGGCCTTCCAGGCCGCCGCCGGGCTGGCCCTGCGGGATGCGGCCTCACACAGCACCGTTCGCGTACTCGAACCGGTCGCCGCCGTGCGGGTGATCGTGCCGGAGGAGCATCTCGGCGCGGTCCTCGGCGATCTGTCGGCCCGACGCGGACGGGTGCTCGGCACCGAATCCCCCGAGCCGGGTATCGCCCTGTTGCGCGCGGAGGTTCCCGAGCTCGAACTCGGCCGCTATCCGGTGGAACTGCGGGCCATCACGCAGGGCACCGCCGATTTCGCCCGCCAGTATCTGCGGCACGAACCGATGCCCGAGAATCTCGCGGCCCGCTACGGCGAGTCGGACTGACCGCTGCACCGCACGAGCAGCGTGTCAGCATGAACGCCATGAGCGTTCTGCTGTGCTTTCACGCACACCCCGACGACGAGGTGTTCCTCACCGGTGGCGTGATGCGCCGAGCCGCCGACGCCGGGCATCGCGTCGTCCTCGTCGTCGCCACCGACGGTGCCCGCGGCGAGTATCCCGACGGTTTGCTCGCGCCCGGCGAATCCCTCGCCGCCCGGCGCGCGAAGGAGCTGGAGGAATCCGCCCGGGCGCTGGGTGCGGCGAGGGTGGTGCCCTTCGGCTACGGCGATTCGGGGATGGCCGGCACCGCCGGCAACCACGACCCGAATGCCTTCGCCAACGCCGATCCGAGCGAGGTGGGAGCCAGACTGGCCGCCGTGATCGAGCAGGAACGCGCCGATGTCGTCACGATCTACGACGAGCACGGCGGCTACGGCCATCCCGATCACGTCCAGGTCCACCGGGCCGGGATCCATGCCGAACGGATCACCGGACACGACGCCGTCTACGAGGCATCGAGCAACCGGGACCACCTTATGCGGCTGCTCTCGGCGCTGCCGGACACCCCCGAGGACGTACGCCCACCGGACCTCGAGACGTTCGGCCTACCGGAATCGGAACTGACCACCGCGGTGGACGTGTCGACGGCGCTGGCCGCCAAACGCGCTGCCATGATCGGCTATGAGTCGCAGATCGGAGACTTCGGGCCGATGCTGAACATGCCCGAGGAACACCTGCGGGCCGCCTTCGGTGTCGAATGGTTCCGGCGCCGCGGTGTTCCGCCCGGGCTGCAGGAGACCGAGCTCCCGCTCTGACCCGAACGATCACGAGGAGAGAAGTGGAACAACGCATCGAGGTCTCGCGCAACATCGCCGCACCACCATCCGCGGTGTGGCGGGTGCTCACCGCGCTGGACGAGGCGCCCACCACCCTGCGTGCGGTGAAGGCCGTGGAACGACTGGACGGCACCGGCTACGAGGTGGGCACACGGTGGCGGGAGACCCGCGTGATGTTCGGGCAGTCGGCGACCGAGGAGATGCAGGTCGCCGAGGCGGCTCCGGAGCGGCGCACCGTCGTCGTCGCCGAATCCCGCGGCGCCCGCTACCGGACCGTCTTCGATCTGATCCCCTCGGCGGGCGGCACGGATCTGTCCGTGGAGTTCTCCGGCGAGAGCGGACCCCTCGGCGCCTTCGCGCAGCTTGCGATGACCCTGTTCGCGCCGCTCGCGAAACGCGCGACCCGCAAGGCCCTCGAACAGGACCTCGCCGACATCGCCGCCGCAGCCGAGCGGGCGGGATGAGCTAGGCGGCGGGAACGGTCTCATCGAGCTTGCCGGTGGTGATCGGTGTGAGCAGAACCGTTGCCCGTTTGACCGTTCCGGCGCTCGGGTACCGCTCCCCTGCACCCTACGAACGAAGGACGGACGTCGATGGACAACGCCCCCAAGCACGGTTCGGGCCGCCCAGAGGACAACGACGACCTCACCGGGCAGAAGATCAAACATCTCGTCGACAAGCTCGAGCAGAAGGTCGAGAAGGAACGCGAGGAGGAGGGTGCGCCCGGCAACGTCACGGACCGGGTGAGGACGGAGAAGGTCGAGCCCGACGATCAGGCTCCCGAATGAGCCGGCCTCAGGCGTAGATCCGCCCGTAGAGATCGCGGATCTCCTCGGCCGTCGGGATCCTCGGGTTGTTGTTCGGGGATCCCGACGCCAGCGCCTGCTCGGCCATGACCGGGAGCCTCTCGTCCCAGGTCTGCTTGTCGATGCCGTACGACTTCGGTGTCGGCACCTCCACGTCGCGGCACAGTTCCTTCAGCGCGACGACCAGGTCTGCGGCGGCGGTCGCATCCGAGGCGTCCGCCGAGGCCGCGCCGAGCGCGCGGGCGCAGTCGGCATAGCGGGACTCGGCGGCATCCACCGAGAACTCGGTGACCGCCGGGAACAGCATCGCGTTCGACAGTCCGTGCGCAACATGGAAGTGCGCCCCGATCGGACGGCTCATGCCGTGCACGAGCGCGACGCTGGAGTTGGAGAACGCGATGCCCGCCTGCGTGGCGGCCAGCATCATCCGCTCGCGCGCCTCGGCGTCCTGCCCGTCCGCGTAGACGCGCCGCAGTACCTGTCCGATGGTGTCGATCGCGACGAGCGCGAGGCTGTCGGAGAACGGGTTCGCCTTCCTGCTGACATAGGCCTCGATGGCATGGGTGAGTGCATCCACGCCGGTGTCCGCCGTCAGGCGCGGGGGCATCGTCATGGTGAGCCGATAGTCGACGATCGCAGCGACCGGCAGGAAGGCCTGGCCCGTGCACAGCATCTTCTCGTCGGACTCGCTGTCGCTGATGATCGTGAACTGGGTTGCCTCCGAGCCGCTTCCCGCCGTGGTCGGCACGGCGATCACCGGTAGCGCCGGGCCGATGTTGTCGCGCGGCACCTTGTAGTCGCGCATGTGACCGCCCTTCCGGGCGAGCAGGCCGAGGGCCTTGGCCGTGTCCATCGGGCTTCCTCCACCGAACCCGATCACACAGTCGGCGTCGTGCTCGGCGACCGCTGCGGCACCCGCGTCGAGCGAGGCGGTGGTGGGGTCGGGAACGGTCTCGGCGAAGACTGCCGGCCGCAGTCCGGCGGCCTCGAGCTGCGCGACCATCCGATCCACCGCACCGGTGCCGACCAGGAATTTGTCGGTCACCACCAGGGGCCGGGCGAGTCCGAGTCCGGCGACTACCTCACCGATCTCCTCGACGGCGCCCCCGCCGACGCGCATGATGCGTGGAAGTGCGATGGAAGCCACGTGCGATCCCTCCTCGAGTATCCGTCGGACGGGTCGTGTCTACCGCATCACAACCGCGAGTGGAGACATCCGGCGGATCTCGGGGAGTCTCAGCTCTGGACGACCCGTAGTACATCCCCGCCTGCCCCGGAGCCCTTCCGCGCGGTGAGCAGCCCGAGGCGCTCGAGGTCGTCCGCGCGGTAACCGGGCCATCCGTGCAGCATGCGACGCCACCGTTCCGGCACCGCGGACGCACCCCACCGGGCGCCGAGCAGTCCGCCCGCGATGGCCGCGACCGTGTCGGTGTCGTTGCCTGCGCGCACGGCCAGTTCGAGCGCCTCCGGCAGGTGTCCGGGGCCGTCGGTGCGGGCGTGCGTGATCGCCCACCACGCCGCCTGCAGGGCGTGGACGACCCAGCCGTTGTTGTCGAACACGCGCGGACTCGGCGCGGTCTCCGCCTCGTCCAGCAGCGCCGTCCACTGCTGTGCGGCGGGCTGGGACAGGCAGGACAGGGCGACCCGCACCCCGTCGAAGGTGCCGTGGAGGACGGCGTGACGGATCGCGAACGACCACAGTCGGCATGCCTCGGATGCCTGCTCGTCCGCGTGGGTGAGGCTGCTGATCGCATGCGCCGTGGACAGGCACCGCTCGGCGTCGTCGAGGTAGGCGAGCCCGACGGGTGCGGTGCGCATGAGCGATCCGTTGCCACCGGTGCGTCCGGGGAGGCTGCGGGCGCGCGCCGTCATGGTGACGGCGGTGGGGCTCGCCTCGCGCAGGACGGCACGCGTCTGGTTGCCGATGTCCTTGGGGTTCGTGGCGTACCAGCGGAGGAACTGCGCCGCGACCGCGTCGAGTCCGGCGCCCTCACCGATGTCGACGCCGGTCGCCGAGACCTCGGCGATCGCGAGGGCCATGGAGGTGTCGTCGGTCCACTCACCGGGCGCGAACGGCCCGAGTCCGCCGCCGATCATGTCGATGGGCGTGGTGTCCGTCGGATACGTGAATTCGTATCCGGCCCCGAGTGCGTCGCCTGCTGCGGTGGCGAGCAGGACTCCGGCTGCCCGGTCGTTCTGTGCTGCGGTTGTTTCCATGAACCCCTCTATTCGATCAAGTCTGCGCTAAAGTTAGCGCATCAATGATTGAATGTCCATCATGGGTACACCGACCGACTCGACCGGCAGGTCGCTCACCGACTACCCGCGCCCCTCGGTGGCCGTGGACGTCGCCGTCCTCACCATCGACGAAGTACTGAAGGTACTGGTCGTCGAACGTCCCGACGGGACCTTCGCCCTGCCGGGCACCTTCCTGCACCCCGGTGAGCGACTCGCCGAGGCCGCCGAACGCGCCCTGCGCGACAAGGCCGGACTCACGGGTGTCGACTTCCACCAGCTGGCCATGCTCGACGATCCCGAGCGCGACGACCGCGGGTGGGTGCTGTCGATGGCCCACGGCGCCGCGGTGCCGGTCGCCGAGATCCCCGCCGAGGCGTATCTCGTGCCGACCACCGAGACCTCCGACCTCGCCTTCGACCATGCCGAGATCGTCGACCTGGCCGTCGCCGACCTGCGACGCAGGTACTCCGCCGAGGTCGACCCCGGCAACTTCCTCGGCGAGCAGTTCACCGTGCTCGACCTGCGGCTGCTGTACGAGACCGTCTATGCCCGCAGCTATCCCAAGGACACCTTCCGCCGGCACCTGCTGCACGGCCTCGAACCCACCGGCGAACTGCACAGGGAGGGCACGGGCCGGCCCGCCGAGATCTACCGCCGGCGCGGCACTCCCCTGCCGTCGTCCACCGCCGCCTTCCTCCTGCAGTGAGAAATCAGGCCGTCGGCCTGCAATGAAGAATCAGGACGCCAGCGCGTGCGCGATCTCCGCGGCGACCGCGACGTTCCCGCGATAGACCGCGAAATTCGTCTCGAGCGAGCGCCCCTCGGTGGCCCGGTGCATGTGTTCGAGCAGGAACGGGGTGATCGCCTTGCCGCGTGTCCCGGCCTCGGCTGCGGCGTGTTCGGCCTCGGCGAGCACGCGATCGTGCAGTTCCGGATCGATCTGAGCCTCGGCCGCCACCGGATTCCCGACGAGCACCGCCGCCCGCAGACCCAGCCCGTCCCGCGCCCGCGCCACCGCCGCGGCCTGCTCCGCCGACTCCACCTCGTCGACATCGCAGCCGCTGTCGCGCACATAGAAGCCGGGAGAACGCGTGGTCCGATAGCCGACCACGACCACCCCGAGCGTCTCGAGCCGTTCGAGTGTGGCAGGGATGTCGAGGACGGATTTGACGCCGCCGCTCACCACGAGGATCGGAAGTGTCGACAGCGCAACGAGATCCGCGCTCTCGTCGAAGGTCGACGAAGCCCCCCGATGCACGCCGCCCAGGCCGCCGGTGGCGAATACGTCGATCCCGGCGCGATGCGCGAGCAGCGCCGTCGCCGACACCGTGGTCCCCCCGTGCAATCCCTTCGCCGCCGCGACCGGCAGGTCGCGGCTACCGAGCTTGACGACCGGGACGTCCTCGGCACCGAGCATGCGGATCTGCTGTTCCGACAAACCGACCGTCGGCGTGCCGTCGACAACCCCGATGGTCGCGGGCAGCACCCCGGAATCGCGCAGACATTTCTCGGCCTCGAGGGCGACCTCGACGTTGCGTGGCCGGGTGAGGCCGTGTGTGAAGATCGTCGATTCGAGCGCCACGACCGGCCGTCCGGCCGCGATCGCTTCGCGCACGTAGTCCGCGACGCGGATCGTTTCGCTCATACGACCGACGATAACGCGGCCTAACCGATCGACGCGGCCGTGCGACGTCCCATCTTCGCGAGGATCCGGGCCGTGCGGTCTGCGTCCTCGGGAACCGGCACCGCCGGAGCACAGACACCGTCCATGTAGAGCGCGTCGCCGAAACTGTCGGCGCCGGCCTCCATCCGGTCGAGTTCGGCGTCCGAGAAGGTCACATCGACCCCCGCGCTGCGTGCGATGTCCCAGCGATGCACGAGCATGTCCCAGAGGTAGAACTGTTCGAAGGTCGCACCCACCGTGGTCGGCCCGAAGTATCCGTCGTATGTCGTCGAGACGAACGAGTCGTCCGCGAGGATCTCGGCGATCCGTGCCGTGTGCGTCCTCCACGCCTCGACAGGACGGTCGGTCTCGGGCCGCTCCCCCATCTCGACGCCGCGTCCGGCGAAGAAGTCCCGCTGCGTGTCGATGACGTGGGCCAGGACGTCGCGCGCCGTCCACCCCTCACACGGCGACTGCGCATCCCAGTCGGTGCCGCGGAGCGACGAGATCACGTCGGTGAGCGGCTTGTCGGCCTCTGCGTGTCGCAGTGCTGTTGTATTCATGACTCGATACTGACGACCGGCGAGCGTGAGGTATTGATGAAACCCGACGGCGGCGACCCCCTCGGCGGTCACGACGACACCGACCGTGTCGGCGGTCGCGACGACACCGACCGCGTCGGCGGTCGCGACGACATCGAACGTGCCCACCTGAAGGATCCGCACGACGCCTCGCACACCATCCACCGTTATCCCGCCGCTTCCGACCTCACGGATCTGATGCAGCGGTACTGGATTCCCGTGTGGTCGGTGCCGGCCGGGCGGGAGGCACCCCAGCGGGTGCTGCGCTATCCGGTCTGCCAACTGGTGGTTGCGCACGATTACGCGCGCTTCTACGGTGTCGAACACGGACTGTCCACGGTCACCCTCACCGGCGAGGGCTGGGCGGTCGGGTCCATGCTCAGCCCGGCGGCCGGGGCACTGATCACGGGCACCTCGCTCGCGGCGTTCACCGACCGGGCCGTCGACCTCACCGATGTCCTCGGCGATGCCGGCGCGCGTCTGATCACGCGGGTTCGGGAGGCGATGGCACACGGCCCGGACTCTCGCGAGTCGCACCGCGCCGCGACGGAGGCGTTCGACGACGTGCTGCGCGCCCATCTGCCGATCGATGAGGAGGGGCGACTGGTCAACCGGGTGGTGGCGTTCGTCGAGGAGAACTCCGACGTCCTGCGGGTCGAGCAGGTGCGCGCGGAGTTCGGTCTCGGCGAGCGCGCGCTGCAACGCCTCGTCCAGCGACGGATCGGGCTGACCCCGAAGTGGCTGATCCAGCGGCGGCGACTGCAGGAGGCCGCCGGTCGCCTGCGCGAGAAACCCGGTTCGTTGTCGGAGGTCGCCGCGGTCCTCGGTTACGCCGACCAGCCGCATTTCGTACGTGATTTCGCGAGGGTCATGGGCATGACGCCGGGCGCGTTCGCGGCTCGCTACGGCGGTGGATGATCGCCCTTGTCCGACAGGTCCGTCGGATTCGGGCGGGTGTACCACATAGTGGAAGGTCCTAAACCTGCGACGCTTCTCGATCAGGTGAATGTAACGAAGCGCACAGTGAAGACGACCTACCTGTCGAAGCACGAGAAGGAACGAAGGGGTTCACCGTGGGACACGACCGCCTACTTTTCATCGGACGTCCGGATGCGGACGAGGTCGCACACTGGAGCACTCTGCGCGAGCTCGCTCCTCAGCGAGGATGGAAGCCCACCCGGACGTTCGAGCCCGGCGAAGTCGCCTGGGCCGTCGCCGCCGGTAGCGCCTTCGAGCAGTCCGGACCGATCGCCGAGGTGATCCATTCGCTGCAGGAAGCTCATATTCCCTGCACCAGCGCACTCGACGCGATCCGCCACGCGTACTCGGCCTCGCGCCTGTCGGTCTAGTTCATAGGTGGGGGCCGCGTCTCGCCGTCGCGGTGCGACTACTCGGGCCCGTCGCGGTGCGACCACTCGGGCCCGTCGCGGTGCGGCCACCCGCTGTGCGTTCTATCCGAAGGGACTGACGTCGAGCCAGGACGCCAGGAACCCGGAGTCGCCGAAGACCTCCACGTCGGCTGCGCCCACAGCGCGCCGACGATAGAGCACCAACAGCAGTTCCGTCAGCGGGCCGCGTACCGCCACGGCACTCTTCTCGTGGGTATGCCGCCACGCGAAGTCCTCGCCGGACAGGTCCACGACCCATTCCGCCGACGTGTCCGTCGCGTGGAAATGCAGCGTCCGGTCGGGTCCGTGCAACGCGCGGTGCCGTTCGACATCGAGTCGTGGCCAGGTGACGACCGCCAGGTCGAGCCATTCGTCCACGCAGTCCACCGCAAGATCGTGGGCCGGCTCGAAGTCCGCTCCCAGTGCGAGTGCAGCGTCGGCGCGATGCACCACGGTCTCGTGGGCGAAGCGTCGGGCGAAGAACTCCGGGGTCTTCTTGCCACCCGGGATCGGTGTCCACACCCGCATGTTCGGACCGACCTCCCGCAACGCGGCCCCGAATTCGCGCGCTCCTTCCCGTAACCACGGAATCAGCTCGTCCGGATCCTCGTCGACGTAGTCCGCCAACTCCCGCATCGCGCGGTCGGTGCGCGGCATCGACCCTTCACCGCGGACCGCCTCGCTCGCCCAGCGGTGGCCGTAGCCGATGTGTCGGGCGAGCTGACCGAGGTTCCATCCCGGGCACGACGGCACCGGTGTGGTCATGTCCTGCCCGGCCAGTGAGTCCACCAGCAGTTCCGTCTGTTCGACGATCTCTCCGCAGTAACGCGCGTAGTCCAGCATGCCTACCCTTCGTACTCGGCCCGATACCCGCCCCGATTCTGCACGGTCGGCCGTAGGCTGGGCGCCATGCCGGCCGACGAGAGCGCACTCGAAGCCCTGTTCCCTCCCACCGGTGTCGCTGTGCTCGCGACGATCAAGCGCGACGGGCGACCCCAGTTGTCGAACGTCACCTACCGGTACGAGCCCGCGACCCGCACGTTCTCCGTCTCCATCACCGACGACCGGGCAAAGACCCGGAACGTGCGCCGCGACCCGCGTGTGAGCCTGTTCGTCGACTCCGACGACAAGTGGTCCTACGCCGTCGCGGAGGGCGAGGCCGAGCTGACGCCGGTGGCCGCGGACCCCCACGACGACACCGTCGAGCAGCTCGTCGAGTTGTATCGAGCGGTGCAGGGCGAGCATCCGGACTGGGACGACTTCCGGGCCGCGATGGTCGCCGATCGCAGGTTGCTGCTGCGTGTACGGGTCTCCCGCTTCTACGGCACCGCCCGCTGATCCGGACTTTTGTTGTCCTCGAACGATTCTGGTGGTTTCGACGTCGCTGAGCTCGGTCGGGAACACCGAAGTTCGGGATCAGGATTGCTTGCGGAACAGAATCGCGGAAGTCGGACGGCGCGGCGTCGCCGCATCCGGACCCGGTCCCGCGCGTACACCGACCCGGATCATCACTTGCGGCACGCCCTCGATGCGGGCCGTTTCCCGCAGGAACGCACGTGAGGATTC
Organism: Rhodococcus sp. IEGM1339; assembly: GCF_050321925.1. Taxonomy (NCBI): domain Bacteria; kingdom Bacillati; phylum Actinomycetota; class Actinomycetes; order Mycobacteriales; family Nocardiaceae; genus Rhodococcus; species Rhodococcus sp. IEGM1339. Next base: position 7,694 of record NZ_JBNQFT010000012.1, on the reverse strand, counting down.
GGATTCCGTCAGGTGCGTGACGGAGCAGGTGGCCAGTCCACGGGCGGTGCACGCGAGGAGCACGGCCGATAGGGCTTCACCGCTCCGCAGCCAGTCGAGCCGCGTGTCCGTCGTGGTCGACAGGAGAAGTATCGCGGCTCGGTCCTCCGTCTCTGCCGACTCGCCGGTCGCGTTGCCGGGAGGGAACTCCCGCTCCGTCGCTACCGTGCGCCGTCCCGGTGGGAGTGCGTCCGGAGGTATTCCGTCCGGGTGCATCCCGTGCCCGGCCCACCAGGAAAGTTCCGTCTGGTAGGCCGCATCGGAGCGACGCTGACCGCCGATGCGACGGGACAACTCTTCCAGTGCAGGTCGCTCGTGTTCGGCGATGGCACTCAGGCGGACACCCGCGGGCTCGGCGAACATCTGCAGAGCGCTCTCGGTCCGAGCCCACTCCTGCGGAGCCCCCATCGGTAACCGCTCGGTACGTCGGCGGCCGATCGCCTCTGCCATCCGGAGGTCGGTGTCGGTCACCGCGTCAACTCGGCGGAAGCGCAGCGTCGCGAGACAACGACGATTCGTCGCGTCCGGCATCCGTTCGACCACCGTGGCCCAGTGCCGGGCGGTGAGCGCCACCCGCAGATGGTGCAGCACTGCTCCACAGGACAACACCATCTGACGACCGGACGGATCGGTGGCCGGAAGGATGCGATCACTGTCGCTGAACAGCGCAAGCTCGTCCGCGTCCAGAGTCCACCGCCACGGCTGACTGTTGTGAAGCGACGGCGATCGACTCGCGAGCGCAACTGCCGACTCGAGAGTCCGACGGTCCGGCATCGTCTCCACTGCTGCCTCCGGGTTCCGAAAACGTCACCTTCCAGTGTCACGTACAGCCGTCGGATTTCGACGAGATTCTCGCGGGACGACCGTAAGCTGAACGGGTGTACTCGTACAAGGTGATCGAGATCCGCGAGGGCATGCTCGGCGGGAAGATGTCCGGCGGCAAGCTCGAGAAGATCCTCAACGATCATGCCCGAGATGGGTGGCGCCTGAAGGCGATCACCTCCGCCGACATCAAGGGACGGATCGGTCCCGGTGGCGTCGAGGGAATGCTCGTGACGTTCGAACGCGAAGAATAGAAGTCATGTCGCAGCGGATGCCGGTGCCCACCGGTAGCGGCAGTAGCTCCTGTCGGCCGTTGCCGGCGACCTGAGCCGAAGGACGGACAGGTGTCGTCGCAGCCGGAGGTCCGCTCGGGTTCGACACTGGTACTCGCAGTGCTGGCGTCGGGCCAGTTCCTGATGACGCTCGACAGCTCGGTGATGAACGTGTCGATGGCGACCGTCGCGCAGGACGTCGGCACCACGATCACCGGCATCCAGACCGCGATCACCCTCTACACCCTCGTGATGGCATCCTTGATGATCACCGGCGGGAAGGTCGGCACGATCCTCGGTCGACGTGCGCGTTCGGTGTCGGACTGGTCATCTACGGCATCGGCTCGTTCACCACCGGACTCGCCCCGAACCTCGCGGTCCTACTGGTGGGCTGGTCGTTGCTCGAAGGCATCGGCGCGGCCCTGATCATGCCGGCGATCGTCTCGCTCGTCGCGGCCAACTTCGCTCCCGAGCGACGTTCCGCAGCGTACGGTCTGGTCGCGGCGGCCGGTGCATCGGCCGTGGCCGTGGGTCCGTTGCTGGGCGGGGCCGTCACGACGTTCGCGTCGTGGCGCTACGTCTTCTTCGGCGAGGTCGTCCTGGTGGTGCTGATCCTGCTGGTGCTGCGCCGCATCGAGGACGTTCCCCCTCACCGCGTCCACCTCGACCTCGTGGGATCCGCACTGTCCGTACTCGGTCTGGGATCCGTCGTCTACGGCGTCCTGCGTTCGAGCGAATGGGGCTGGGTGCGGGCCGAGCCGGGCGCACCCGCCGTACTGGGTCTGTCCCCGGTCATCTGGCTTCTCGTCGCGGGCTCGCTGGTGCTCTATGCATTCATGCGATGGCAGAGCGCTCTCGTCAGCAAGGGTCGCGACCCGCTGATCGATCCGGGGCTGTTCGCCAACCGACAGCTCGTCGGTGGTCTGACGATGTTCTTCGCACAGTTCGCGGTGCAGGCCGGAGTCTTCTTCTCCGTCCCTCTCTTCCTGTCGGTCGTACTCGAACTCAGCGCAGTCCAGACAGGTGTGCGGATCCTGCCGTTGTCGATCGCGCTGGTGCTGGCCGCAACGGTGATCCCGAAAGTGCGACCCCACGCCGATCCCCGACGCGTGGTGCGTATGGGTCTGGGTTCGATGATCCTGGGGATCCTGATCCTCGTTGCCGGTATGGACCCGGGTGCCGATGCGGCCGTGGTGTCGATACCGATGTTGTTGATGGGTCTCGGCCTGGGAGCGTTGGCGTCCCAGCTCGGCGCGATCACGGTCTCGTCGGTACCGGATTCCCAGAGCGCCGAAGTCGGCGGTGTGCAGAACACCGCAACGAATCTCGGGGCGTCGCTGGGCACCGCACTGATCGGATCGATCCTGATCGCCACCCTCACCACATCGGTCGTTGCCGGAATCGAGGACAACTCCGACATCCCGCCGTCGGTGCAGCAGCAGGCGACGACCGAGCTGGCCTCCGGTGTGCCGTTCCTGTCCACGACCCAGTTGCGGGCCGGGCTCGACGAGGCGGGTGTCGACCCGTCCACAACGGAAGCACTCGTCGCGGTCAACGCCGACGCTCGACTCGAAGGGCTACGCGCCGCGTTCGCTGTGACAGCGCTCCTCGCGATCGCGGCGCTGTTCGGAACCGGACGGCTGCCGCGACGATCGGTCGGAACACCACCGCCCTAGAGAACTTCGGTGGTTCCACCCGCGCTGAGCGGGGGTGGAACCACCGAAATCGATCGTATGCAGGTCAGGACGCGAGCAGTCGACGGAACGAACTGCGGTGGAACACGATGGGTTCGACATCGGCGTCGGTGAGCAGTTCGTTGATGCGCAGTACGACGATCGCGTGGTCGCCCGCCGGAACCTCCTGCTGCACAGTCACGTCCATGCGCACGCTCGTGCCCGAGACGAACAGCGCGCCGCCTTCGCGGCTCTCGATGTCGATCCCGGCGAAGCGATCGCCGTTCTTCGCGGCGAGCACCCGCGCGGCACCGTCGTGCTCCTCGCTCAGCACGCTGATGCCGAGATGCGGGAGCGACGCCAGACGCGGCCATGTGGTCGAGGTGTTCTGTACGCAGAACGAGACGAGCGGCGGATCGAGCGACACCGGCACGAAAGTGCTCGCCGCCATCCCGATCCGCTCTCCGTCCATCTCCGCGCAGATCGCGACGACGCCCGAGGGGACGTGCGCGAATGCCTGGCGCAGAGACGGTCCGTCGAGAGTGGTCATGAGGCGGCCTCGTTTCGAAGTGCGGCGGACAGCACCGACGACCAGCGTTCGGCGTAGTCCGCAATACGGATCTCGGTTGTGTAGGTCGAATCGTGAAGATACAGGCCGGGGGCTGGGCATAGCGCCCCAGTTCTACCACCGAGTGTGATCACATCCACAACGTGATCGGGCTCTCGTCCGGTGAGGGCCGTGGCGAGGCGGGCTCCGGCGTCGAGGGTGCGGGACGCGAGCTTCGGGTTGCCCGCGACGACAACGATCGTCACTGGAGATCACCTTCCGGATCGGCCCTCGGGGTGGAGAGCGACATTCGCCGCCATCCTTCTCGCCGATCGAGCAGACCGGAACTGTTTCGATCCGTACGAGCGGAAACCTCGACGACCCCTCGGTAGGGTCGGGTGGATGAGTGTCGCGGATTCACAGTCAGCCCCCACGGACGGTCTCGCAGGATGGGCGCTCGAGTTGATGGATCGCCTCGGCGGTGTCGGCGCCGGCATCGCGATCGCTCTCGAGAACTTCTTTCCGCCGCTTCCCAGCGAGGTCATCCTGCCGCTCGCCGGGTTCGCCGCGAGCCTGGGCAGTTTCACCCTGTTCGGTGCGCTGTTCTGGACGACCCTCGGTTCCGTGGTCGGCGCTCTCGGTCTCTATTCGATCGGCCGTTGGGTGGGTGAGGACAGGATTCGCGCGGTCGTGCGGAAGCTTCCACTCGTCGATGTCGAGGACCTCGACCGTTCGACCGCCTGGTTCCAGCGGCACGGACGCAAGGCCGTCTTCTTCGGCCGGATGGTGCCCGTCTTCCGGAGCCTCATCTCCATCCCCGCCGGTGTCACACGGATGCCGATCTGGCAGTTCCTCGCGTTCACCACCGCGGGCAGCCTCATCTGGAACTCGATCTTCGTGCTGGCCGGTTATCAGCTCGGCGAGAACTGGAGCGCCGTGGAACCGTATGCCTCGGCGCTGCAGTACGTCGTGATCGCCGTCGTCGTGGCGGTGATCGGCTACGGGATCGTCCGGCGCATCCGCTCGCGTTCGAAGGACACCGCTTCGCACAACCGCAACTGACGGGTCAACCCCACACGGTGATCGCCGTGCACGCGCCTGCGACGACCAGGACGGTGACGACGTCTCCAAGCCGCAGTCGCAGTGGCGGGCGGGTCGCCGATCGAGGACCCCGGCGGGTCGCCGATCGAGGACCCCGCACCGACAGCGCATCGCCGAGATCGCGGACCTGCCGCATCGACACCGACACCACCGCGCCGACGGAGTCGGCCACCTCCTGCCACCATCCCGCCGGAGTGCGGATGCCGGGCCGGCCGCGGACCTTGCGCGCGGCGAACAGCACCCGCATCTCGGCGCGAACGGTCGGCAGCATCCGCAGCGCCAGCGCGCACACCGTCACCCATTCGTCGACGGGTAGCCGTAACAGTCGCAGCGGGGCGAACAACACGGGCAGGGCGTCGACGAGGTCGGACAGTCGCGTCGTCCACCCGACCAGCGACGCAAGGACCAGCAAACCCACGCCGAGCAGGATCGTCCGGACGTAGGCGGTGAGTCCGCCGCCGGCGGCGTTGAGGACCAGGCCGACGGCGAGGACCGCGAACACCCACCACGGAATCGTCGGGACCACCCCGCGCGGGATCCGTGCGACGAGCACACCCACGACCAGCACGCTGAGCAGGATGCCGAGTCCGGTCCAGCTCGGAGCGAAGCTCGCCGCCACCGACAGCGCCGCTGCCGACAGGACCTTCGTGCCGGCCCACACCCGGTGCAGGGGTGTCTCCCGAGGCACGGGCCGCAGCAGGATGATCGGGCGCCGCTGGCGTGTGCGCGTGCGTGTGCGTGTGCGACTCATGCGATCACCGCTCCCGTCTGCTCCACGATGCGTCCGTCCTCGAGTACCACGGTGCGTGAACACACCTCTTCCATTCCGTGCAGGTCGTGGGAGATGACGACGACGGTGACGTGCTCGACCGCGCGTAGATGGGCGAGGATCGACACGACCTCGCGGCGGCCCTGCAGGTCCAGTCCGGCCAGCGGTTCGTCGAGCACGAGCACCCGCGGGGTGCGGGCGAGTTGGGCGGCGATCGCGACCCGCCGCATCTCGCCTCCGCTGAGCCGGTCGATCGGCCGGTCGATCAGTTCGGGACGCAGACCCACCCGGTGCAGGACGGCGGCGACGTAGCCGCGGTCGGTGTGCGGAAGCCCGGCCACCTCGGAGATCTCCTGGGCCACGGTCGGTCGTTGCAATTGCAGCCGTGCCTGCTGGAAGACCATGCCCACTTCTCCGTGCAGATCGGCCGTCGGGGTGTCGTGCAGCACGGCCGTTCCGCGCGTGGGGCGCATCAGTCCGGCGACGATCCACGCGAGCGTGGACTTGCCCGAACCGTTCTCCCCGACGACCAGTACCCCTTCACCGCGGCAGATCGTCAGCGACACCTCGCGCAGCGCGGTGTGTGCCCAGGGTGTGCCGGCCGCGTAGATGTGCGTGACGTCGCGCAGTTCGAGGATCGGCTGCGGGAAGGACGGGACGGTAGCAGGCACCGGCGCCGGGGGTGGCGGCGCCGCGACCCGCGGGACGATCCGGCCGTCGGCGATGTGCACGATCCGGTCGGCGGCGCGGGCCTCGTCGTCGAGGTGGGTGACGAGCACGACCGCGGTGCCCTCCCGCGCGACGTCGGCAAGCAGGCGGATTAGGTCCGCGCGGCTGTCGGCGTCGACCATCGCGGTGATCTCGTCGGCGATGAGCAGTGCGGGTCGCCGGGCGAGTGCGCCCGCCAGTGCCAGTCGCTGCAGTTGCCCGCCGGACAGATCCTCCGTGGCGCGATCCTCCATTCCGACCAGGCCGACGCGGGCGAGCAGATCGTCGACGTCGACGTCGTCGATCCCCCACCGCAGGTCCTCGGCGACGGTGCGGCCGAGCACCTGGCTCTCGGGATGCTGCAGGATCATCGCGGTGCCACCGGGTCGTCCCGGCCCGACGGGTCCGGGCCGGTCGACCAGGCCGACGGTCGGCTCGAGTCCCGCGAGCAGCCGCACGAGTGTCGACTTGCCCGAGCCGTTGCCGCCGACGATCGCGACGAACTCTCCCGGTTCGATCGTGAGGTCGATGTCCGACAGGGCGTCGCGCTCGGTTCCCGGATACCGGTAACCGACCAGACGCAGTGCGACGGGCAGCGGAGCCGGGTCGGCTGTGGGGTCCTGCTCGGGCCAATCGATCGATCGGGTCGCCCACGTACTGCGCAGGGCGACCACCCGGAAGATCCCGAAGCACAGCAGTGCGGTGCCCACGGTCCCGACCAGCACTGCGCCACCGATCCACACCCACCACAGCCGCACCATGATCTCGAGGGTCCGGTCCCAGGTGTCGACGAACTGCTGGCCGGCCCCCGCTGCCTCGAACGCCCGGAGCGTGCCGCGCATCGAGGCTTCCAGTGCCTCGAGCAGCAGCACCCGGGTCCGGTCGAACAGCAACAGCAGACCGCAGGCGGCGGCCGCGAGCAGCAGCCCGGCCGGGATGGATCCGGCCAGCACCGCGAGCACCGCCGCGTGACCCCACCGCCTGTGCGCGAACCCGACGAGCGTTCCGATCCCGGAGAGGACGACGACCGCGGCGACGGCGAACGGCCCACCGGCCACGAGCGCCACGACACCGGCGGCGACCGTCGCAGCGACGATCGCGCGCAGGCGGCCGGTGGCGCCGAGGAAGGCGACGGGGAGCGCCACGAGCACCTGGGCGACACCGACGGGTATCAGTCCCGCGACGACCGACAGCACAGCCGTCAACGTCCCGAAGACCGCCGCTGCGGCGGCCTCCGGTGGTCGTAGAGGTCCCCGTGTCCTGGTCACCGATCGCACCGGGTCCAGTCTGCCAGCCGCTAGTGCGACCGCACGTTCCCGCGTCGGGGATCTTGCGCACGGCGACCCGCAGTGGCATCCCCGATCCCACCCCGTGCTCGCGCGCCTCGTAGGAGGCGGTGGAGACCACTCCGCGCGCGGTGGGATCGCCGCGACCGCCGACCACCACCGGCCGGCCCGCCAATTCCGGATTGCGCAGAACCTCGACCGCGGCGATGAACTGGTCGAGGTCGACGTGAAGGACCCACTGGTCGATGCCGGGCGTGCCCATGCCGACAACCGTAGGACGCTCGCCACGGGTGCGGGCCCGGATTCCGGGTGAGCGGTGCGGATCGACCGAACAGTCCTTGCCTCGAGCATTCGCTACCGCTCTTGCCGTCCGCTATGGCAATTCGGTAGTTGTCAACCTGTCTGAGACAGGTGGTGGATGTTGATCCCTGTAGACCCGGGCAGTTCCGGCGCACGAGGCGCACGCCGGAACCGCTC